>NZ_LWHG01000011.1:0-362922 GCF_001625445.1 Haladaptatus sp. R4
ATTGTCGATGCTGGTGAGATGTCCGGCGTTGAGTCCAATTAAACCGCAGGCTCCTCCGGTTGTAGTGCTCCCCCGCCAATTCCTTTAAGTTTCATCCTTGCGGACGTACTTCCCAGGCGGCTCGCTTGCGTCTTCACTGTGGCACAGCACAGGCTCGTAGCCTGTGTCACACCTAGCGAGCATCGTTTACAGCTAGGACTACCCGGGTATCTAATCCGGTTCGTGACCCTAGCTTTCGTCCCTCACCGTCGGGTCCGTCCTTCCAAGGTGCTTTCGCGATCGGTGGTCCGTCTAGGATTACAGGATTTCACTCCTACCCCAGACGTACCCCTTGGATCTTCCGGCCCCAAGCCAGCGGGTTTCCGCCGGACGCCTGCTCGTTGAGCGAGCAGATTTCCCGACGGACCTGTCTGGCCGGCTACGGACGCTTTAGGCCCAATAAAATTGGTCATCACTTGAGCTGCCGGTATTACCGCGGCGGCTGGCACCGGTCTTGCCCAGCTCTTATTCGTGTACCACCTTACGATACACAAAAGCGAGGACGTTATGCCCTCGCACTTGGAGTTCCCTTATCGCACTGTCGTGCAGTGTAAAGTTTTCGCGCCTGCTGCGCCCCGTAGGGCCTGGATTCTTGTCTCAGAATCCATCTCCGGGCTCTTGCTCTCACAACCCGTACCGATTATCGGCACGGTGGGCCGTTACCCCACCGTCTACCTAATCGGCCGCAATCACATCCTATAGCGCCGGAGCGTTTCTGGCTCCTTGTAATTCCAACGAAGGAGCGTTATTCAGTATTAGCCTCAGTTTCCCGAGAGTATTCTGATCTATAGGGTAGTTTGATCACGTGTTACTGAGCTTTCCGCTACGAGTCTAAGCTCGTACAACTAGCATGGCTAAATCGAACTCCAATAGCAATGACCTCTGGCAGGATCAACCAGAATGTCGCTGAACACAAGGTTCAGCGTATAGGCGGAGACACTCTCAAAGAGAGTGTATCACATATCACACGTTCGGGACACCATATCGGAAACCGACAAGGTGTCACCGAACTACCAAGGCTAACATCAGATTCCATCGTATACGGCTGACCGCAGGGGTGGAATCCTCATTTCCTTCGGATTTGAACGGAGGCGAGGAAGGGTATTAAACCCTTCGAACCTCGTTCGATCCGAGATTGTGAGACGGTTTGAACGCCTCACAGATCGCGTTTTGAGTCTTTCTTCGCGTTTGTATCCAAGCGCCCTCTACCACTTAAGGGCGTCGGATCTCGCTCGCCTCCGGCGGTTTGTGGCCGGGGGCGCGTTCACATTCAATCCAATGCCCCCTTTGTACTTAAGGGCACCGGATTCGTCGTGTTTCGTTCGTCCCAAACCGAGGGACGCCGTCGACATTACATCCGAGTGCCCCCATACACTTAAGGGCATTGGATTGGCTTTCTTTCGCCCGAAACCCAACCAACACATCGTGAAATGTGATGGGTTTCCGGCTGACACCTCGCGGGATGACCACGAGGCGTCCTTCGCATTTACTCAAAGTCGGGGGTTAGACTTAAGCCCGTCGAATGAAACTCTCATAGGCACAGATTAACTAGCATTATATCTCAAAGTAAGCCCGCAAAAGAGAGAAATAGTTCACCAATGGTCATTGATTTCGAGTAATCGAGCAAGTGGGCAACCGATGCGACTCGAAGGGAACACAACCCGGGTAGTTCGGTTAGTCGCGGTTTAGCGTGTTGAACGGCTACCGCTACTGGTCGAGAGAACTATTGCGCGAGTGGAAGATCGAACCGTCATCCCACGCGTCGTGCGTTCAGTCCGGCCGGATGTGCCTCGCGCATCCGTGTTGTTTTTGTGAGCGAGCAAAAAGGCTTCTGCATGCGCTACGCGCATGCGAAGAATACTATACTATGTTGCAGTCGAATAAAACTCTCGGTGATTGAGTACGTTCGATTCACTCGTCCAGGTGCTCGATGCCCTGTTTGGAGACGTTTGCCTCGGTGATTTCGGTCGGCATCCAGTCTGGTTTGTCGTCAGGGGCCTCCTCGTGCCATGCCCAACCCTCGTAGATGTGGACTTTGTCGGTACCCTTCTCTCGAAGTCGGAGTTCGACTTTGTCCGCCGCATCTTCGGAACTACCTGGGTCGAGTCGACGTGCTGCTTTGAGCGCAGCCTGTCGAGGGGTGTTCCCCGAAAAGACACTCGATTCATCTCCATCCGATTGGCGCAGTGCAAAGTTCCGCTTACCATCGTCACGTACCATGGTTTTCTCCTCCATGCCAACCCAGCACAGGGGCCACTATAAATATATCGCCGATATGAGCGGTTTTCGGCGATAGACATAAATAGGAGAGTTCCGCAGTATCGTGATTTCACTCCGGAAAAACAGGCCGAGCAAGGTAAGTGGCCTCGGCTCATAGGGCATTTCTAAGAGAGACAAAGCGGAACAGTACGGTAGAAAACACTTAAGTACATCCTACGGTGAAGGACTGCATAAGATACCGCGATGGTACGGAAAAAGAAGCTCAGCCCGAGTGGCGCGAAAGACGAAGACGGAGAATATCACAACGTCCACGTCAACCTACACGAAGACGAACTCGCCGTCGCTGGCATGGAGATCGGTGACGAAGTCTTTGTGCGAGTTCGGGAAGACAAGATCATTATCCAGAAGGCGGATAAAGACGAGGTCGAACACGAATTTTAGGTCGCCGCGGGCATCCCGCAGGTGATTTTCATTCGAAGAACGATGAACGGATACGACGTCGTTAAACCACTTTTATTCCAGTTGCCAGCAGAGCGTGCTCACGGCACGGTTCACACGCTCTTGAGAACGGTGCAGGGGACACCGGCCGAGCGATTGCTCGGGATGTACTACCGGGTCACCGACCCCCGTCTGACGGTCGACGCGTTCGGCCAGACGTTTCCCAACCCGGTCGGTATCGCTGCCGGGTTCGATAAGAACGCGGAAATTCCCTCCGCATTGGCGAGCCTCGGGTTCGGACACGTGGAGATTGGGGGTGTGACTGCGGACGCCCAACCGGGCAACCCGAAACCGCGAATGTTCCGACTCCGCGAGGACGAAGGCATCATCAACCGAATGGGGTTCAACAACCACGGGGCCGACAGAATCGGTGCGCGCATGGCAATGCAGTCGCTCCCGGACGTTCCCGTGGGAGCGAACATCGGGAAGTCGAAGACGACACCATTGGAGACGGCAGAGGAGGACTATCTGTACAGCTACGAGCGCGTCTCCTCGCACGCCGACTACTTCGTCGTGAACGTCTCCAGTCCGAACACGCCCGGTCTACGTGAACTTCAGAACCGCGAGAACCTCGAACGGATCTTGATGACGCTACAGGATGCAGGCGCGAGTCCGTTACTCGTGAAGCTCTCGCCGGACCTGCCGGAGCCAGCGATAGCGGACGCACTCGACCTCGTGACGGAACTCGGGTTGGATGGCGTCATCGCCACGAACACGACGACCGACCGTCCCGAAACGCTCCGCAGCGAATACCGCGACGAAGATGGCGGGCTATCGGGAATGCCGATCCAAACGCGTGCAACGGAGATGGTTCGATTCGCCGCCGAACGGGTTGACGTTCCGATCATCGGCGTGGGGGGAATCTTCACCGCCGAGGACGCGTACGAGAAGATTCGTGCAGGTGCCCACGTCGTCCAGTTGTACACCGGTCTCATCTATCAAGGGCCGTCGATTGCCCGGGATATCAACGAAGGACTGCTGGAGCTTCTCGAACGGGACGGCTACGACGGTATCGAGGACGCCATCGGAGCGGACCTTTCGTAGGGAATCACTCGTCAGGCATCACGCCGCAGTTCGAGAAACTCGTACTCCCCACCGTTGGTTTCCTGTACGAACACCTCGACGCGCTCGAATCCAACCTTCTCGTAGACGGAAATCGCGCGGTCGTTGAACGTCGCAACGGCGAGGGAGAACTCCTCGGGGTCGTACTCCTTCCGAGCGAACGCCAACCCGGCTTCGACGAACGACCGTCCGTTGCCTCGTCCAGTGAGGTGGGGACACATTCCGAGCCCTATTTCGAGCGTGCCATCCGAGAATTCGAACGAGAAGAAGCCGACGCGTTCGTCATCCGCGCCGAACACCGCGTACTTGCCGTCCCAGTTAGTCGGATTCGTGAACAGCGCCAAATCCTCGGGTTCGCTCCCCATGTCGTAGAAATCGTACGGCGGGTCGTAGTGCCACGAGACGATGGCGCGCACATCGTCCACTGTGATAGGCCGAAATTCGTAGTTCATAGAAAAACCGCCACACGAAAAGGAGTTAGTCGTTACTCTAGTGCGCCCAGTCGGAACTCGAATCCAGTGACCGGAACCTCCAAGTCGTGCTCAACGAGCACTTCCGGATGGATTTCGCCGACGATTCCGACGGTCTCTCCGTCGAGGACGACGGCGGCCGCACGGCCGGAGATGAACGACGGGTGCTCCGTCGGGGGCGTTTCGAGGGTCACGTCGAAGTTGCGAGCGATGGCTTGGAGACGCGCCTTGGCGTCCTCGTAGGAGGCGTCGTAGCGCGCAAGGACGCCGGCCACGGTTCGGTGTTCGGCGACGCCCGTGTTCTCCGAGTCGTCAACCGCCGCCGCCAGACCGATTTCGATGAGGTCTTGCGGATACGTTCGGTGGGTGTTGTTCTCCAACACCATCATGAGCGAGGGAAGCGCCCACGTTCGGAGCATGGTGTAATCCTCGCTGTAGGGGTTTTTGATGGTCGCCGGAGTGCCCCCGCCGACGACGTCGGTGCTGGGTTCCACGCGCATGCGTTCGAAGTTCTCCTCCTCACTGATCATGTGGAAGTTGAGCAGGTCCTCGAAGCCGAGACCGACGAGAACCTCGCGCGCTGCGTCTTCGAGTTGCGAGCGCTCGTGTCGGCCACCGACCGTCCCCACGTCGGGGTAGCGGGGCGAGAGGTCGTTGAAGCCGTAGGCGCGGCCGATATCGTCCACGATGTCCACGGGGTGGAGCACGTCCACGCGGTAGGGCGGGATTTCCACCTCGTAGACGACGCCCCCGTCGTCGGTCTCCTCGGCTTCGCCGGAGAGGCCGGAGTGGGCCAACAGGTCCAACACTTCGTCGGGGGTGAACTCGATACCGAGCAGGGTCTCGATGCGGTCGTGGGTGACCTCCTTGGTCGTCACCTCGAAGTCCGGCCGGACCAGCGTTCGGTCGTCGTATTCGACTTCGACTTCCTCGATGGTACCGCCGCGGGCGTCGAGCGCGTAGCAGATGATGGCACACATCTTGTCGATGGTCCACTGGTCGGTACCGGTGAGTTCGACGAACAGGTTGCGCGAGTCGGCTTCGACCTCGGTCCGGCGGCCGTTGATCACCGGCGGGAACGAGAACAGACCGATGTCGTCGTAGATGGCCGGGTAGCGGTCGTACTCCGAGACCAGATCGGCGTACTTCTCGCCGGTCGGGTGGGCGCGCAGGACTTCGTCGGCGTCATCTCGGCGTCCGCGTCGAGCGGCACGAACCGGTCGCCGTCGGAGTCGACGCCGACGTAGCGAATCGAGTTGCCGCCCTGTTCTGTTGCGGCACTTCCCTTGAGCATCGTCAGGTCGTGAATCCCGATTGCGCCCTTCGCTCGCTTGCGACCCATCGTCGCGTGGAGTTTTTCCTGCAGTTGGATGAGCGAGTCGAGCGCGTCCTCGCTGAGGTTCACGCCGCGGACGATTGCGCCCGTGACGTAGGGACGCTCCTCGGGGACGCTCTCGTCCACCTCGATGGTCCAATCCGCGTCGTTCAGCTTCGGGACGTAGACGCCGCTGTCGTCGCCGTACTGGTAGCGGAGCGACCGTGCGACACCCTCGATGGAAAGACGGTCGAGGCGGTCCGGGGCGAACTCCAGTTGCATGTCGCCGTCCTCGGTGTCGCCTTCGTACTCCAGACCGAGGCCGAACATGTCCTCCTTGAGTTCGTCGTCGCTCTTTTCGTCGTGACCGGTCAGTTGTCGCAGTTCGTCGGGGTTGACATCGACAGTTGGCATCAGTGAATCACCTCCACGTCGCGGAGCAGTTCGAGGTCACACAGCGTCCCGTGGACGTCGCGGATGTCCTCGAAGCCGTACATCAACATCAGCAGGCGTTCCAGGGCGAGGCCCCACGCCATCACGTCGCACTCGACGCCGAGGGGTTCGAGCACCTCGGGACGGAACATCCCGCTGTTCCCGATTTCGATGAGTTCGCCCGTCTCCGGGTGGTTGCCGAACAGTTCGAAACTCGGCTCCGTGTACGGATTGTAGTGCGGCTTGAACTGGATGTCCGTGATACCGAACTGGGCGTAGAACTCCTCGAACGTGCCCATCAGGTCACGAACCGAGAGGTCCTCGGCCATCACCCAGCCCTCGATTTGGAAGAACTCCAGCAGGTGGGTCGGGTCGAGCGTGTCGTTGCGATACACCTTTTCGACGCTGAAGAAACGCTGTGGCGGTTCCAACTCGCCCTGCGCGTAGCCCGAGAGGTACCGCATCGACAGCGAAGTGGTGTGCCCGCGAAGCGCGATGGCTCGCGCGAAGTCCTCGTCCCACGGCGAGTGATATCCCTCGCCGTGTTCGCCGACGCCTTCGCGGTGCGCGCTATGAACGCGGTCCACGAGGTCCTCCGGCAAATCCCCGATTTCGGTGGGGTTCGACAGCGCGAACCGGTCCCAGTGGGTGCGCGCCGGGTGGTCCTGGGGCATGAACAGACAGTCGTTGATCCAGAAGTCCGCGTCCGCGTGCGGGCCGTCCATCTCCTCGAAGCCCATACCGACGAGCACGTCCTTGACGCGGTTCGCGGTCTGTCGCAGGATGTGAACCTTGCCGCCGTCGACTCGCTCGGCGTCGGCCGCGACGTTGTACTCGGCGAACTCCACGTCGCGCCAGTCGCCGGTCGTGAGCATTTCCGGTGTTAGCTGGCCGACCGTCTCGGCCGCTTCGATACCTTCCATCATCGCGGTGACTCCCGCCTCGGTCAGCGTCACGGAGCGAACCGTCGATTCGGAGCGCTCGATCAGACCGCGGCTTTCCAACTGGTCCAGCGTGTCCTCGTCGTCCACAGATTCCCCATCCGCGAGCGCGGCGAGCGCGCTCGCTTCGTCGTCCTCGTCCGGGTTCGCGTCGGGGTCAGCCGTGATTTCGCCGCTGTCGATGCTCCCGTAGCCCTTTCGAGCGTAGTTCGAGAGGGCGATGTTCACCTGTGGACCGCCGAGTCCGGATCCCCCGATGGCTTGGCCCATCTGAACGGCGTCGTCGTCAGCCCCGGCGTCGATGGCCGCCTCGTAGAGGGCGATTTCCGGCAGTCCGTCCTCGGCGTACTCCTCGCCTTCCTCGGTCAGCGAGACGGATTCTTCGGTTCGTTCGTCGATCGATAGCAATCCCTCGTCTTCGAGTTCGAAGACCGCACCCGTCACCGTCTCCGGTTTCAGACCGGTCTTCTCGGCGAGTTCCGCTATCGTCTGTTCCTCGTTCGCGCTCGCGGCTTCCAACACCGCGACCTGTGATTCTGGTAGTTTCATGTCCACTGGGTAGTCGTTGGTCGTATCTCCCGTTCCGCCGGTTTAGCCCTTCTGAAGACAGTCGGGCCACTCGGCTCCTGCACCCGGTTTCGTCCCCACTCCGTGAGAGGAGTCCACCGACCGCTCAAGCCGCGACAAAAAAGCCGAATCCCAGCGGTGGCCGTGGTTCGACTGCACTACTGCCATGGTGGGATTCGGATGGCATGGCTGAAGGGTGGCGTCAAATCGACAAAAGGGTTCCGGAGGGCGGTGCAAAGGAACGATCGAGCAACTTAGAAAAGCGAATCCTTCGCCGAAAGCCGGAGCGTCCAATCGAACTTCGGTTTTTGGTCGGTCGGCCAACTCGCCTCGCAGGTCGCATTAATCGATTGCGTGCCTGCGTAGTTCCCATCCCATTGGACACCATACATGCCACCTGAACCGACTTTGGAATCAGGGTCGAATTTTACATGTCCTTTATTGAGCGGGAACTTCGCTGCAAGGTCGGTAACGTCAGGTGATTGTGCGGAGACAGAAACAGGACCTGATGCGAAGCTCCTGCCTGGCGAGTAGGCACCCATTTTGTATGACTTATCTTTGAAATTGATCTGAGCTTCCAAGTTGTCAAATGACGGAATATCGCTTTTTGCACTCTGTTCCGCCTTCGAAGGACCAACTCCCGCCCAGAGCCAGAATTGGTAGTGCTGGTTCCCGTTTTCACTTACCTTATCTGGAATACGATACAAGATGACCACTCCGTCAAGAAGAGCGTTCGCCTTTTTCTTGTCGCTATTGTCACCAAATGGTTTGCTTGCATCCCAGCTACCAACATATTCGAGACCGTGATCCGGTTCCGTCTGTGCTGTACCCCAAACCCCAGAGTTGCCGTATGAATTGATTTTTTTGGATACGAATGAATTCAATTCGTGTTTTGACATCGCATTAGTCTCAGAAGAGATATTATTGTTACTAGTGGTTTCAGTCGATGATTGGAGGAGGCCAGCGCAACCAGCTACCGAAGTAGTCCCAATGGCAGCGGTTGTAACACCGACTTTCCGAATAAACTGACGACGACCTGCGTTTTTATTGGATGTAGAGTTCAGGGGGACTTTCATTGTCTTGCGAGATTTCTTCATGAATCACTCAGTCGAATCTTAGTACAATTTGGATACTCATAAACATTCTTGTATGAAAAATAGTGTGGCAGATCGAAATTATACTGTCTTCGCGTACTTGCCACCGGCGAGGTGGAAGTTGTAATGGAATCCTCGACCCGTACCCGCTGGCCGTTCTTCCCTACAGCAACCGGTGAATGCTTCTTGACCACCGTTGCGGTCACCGATCCACTCAATGAAATACCATTTTATGGTGTAGTTTTACATTATATAATACGTTCTATCCTATTAAAGAAATTGTATATTTTATTTTTTTATTTGTATTAGGTATTTATTTAACTATTTTGATTAATGCCAGATTCGAGGCGAATAAGCAAAGTAATAATCAATGAAACTACAACATACGATTGATGATGGACTGGGAGCGGTTCTACGACAGGGCGAACTACGACCGCTGTGCCTACATCGGCGGCGGGCGGATGGCAGATCTCGTGGAGCGATTTTTCGAACGGGAGGGCACGCCCGAGAACTTCGCGTCGGTTGGCTGTGGACCGGCGGTCGTCCCGTTCCTCCTCGCCGAGCGCCACCCCGACATCGACGTGTACGGGTTCGACATCTCGGAGACCGTGGTTCGGGACAACGCCGAGAAAGCGACGGAAGAAGGATTGGAGAACCTTCACTTCGCCGTGGATTCGCTTCCGAACCTCGAAACGGACCAGAAATTCGACGTGGTGTACTGCGTCGCCACGCTCTATTTCGTGGACGAACCGCGCCGAGCAATCGAGAACCTGTACTCACACGTTCGATCGGGAGGTCACCTCGTTTTGAACTATCCGAACGAACAGAGCAGGAGAACGTTCGATAGGGAGTTCGAGGGACGCAAACGGGAATCGTTCGAACTCGTCTTGAGCGGCGCGAACATCATTAGCGAGGACGTCGTTCGGGACGTAACTGGCGCGGAAACGCGGAGCTACTGGGAACTGATAGACGCCGAGGACGAGGAGTTCGTCGATTCGGCGACTCCGTGTGTCGTCGTCGAGAAGTGAGGAGAGTATCCGGTCATCATTCGTAGTTCGTAGCTGGGTTCTTACCTGTAGAAAACGAATATTAGCTATGTCCGCTATCGCAACCCGAGGAGGGACGGTACGATGGCTCCGCGGCCTCTGGGAGTACTATCGAGAGTACACCCACACGGCGATACATGCGGCCGCAACCGCGGCGCTCACCGCATTCGGGTTGCTTATCTTCGTCAACAAACTGTTCGTGCTGCTGGCGATTGCCTCGTACGTTTTCCCGCCGGTTATCCTCTACAGCATCGGATTCAACGTCGAAAAATCGCCATCCTCTCCCGAGACCGGTGCTGGCCAAACGATCGCCGGAGCGAATTCGAGCGGGACTTCGAAAAGCGACGGGGGAAGCACGGGTACGATTAGGCATGACGGGGACGCGGATTCGGATGGATACGACGGCGATACCGATTCCGATAGCGACGACGGAGACACGGACTCCGACAGCGATGATGGCGACACCGACACGGACAGTGACGACGGCGACACTGATTCGGACGGCGACGACGGGGATACCGACTCGGACGGGTGATGGCATCGCTCATCGAAGAACGAATTCGTGCGAAAGGCACCACGTCGAACGGTAAGCAAGCGCGTTGAGGTCGGTCCGATTAGCCGTCGGCGTCCGCTGCAGAGGACTGCTGATGTTGGTATCCCAGGAAGAAGAGACCGAGACCGATGAGAATGAGGATGACTCCGGGAATGAGGAGGACGAAACTCGGACCACAGGGGTTACCGACGCTACTATTGGGAGTGCACATCTGGTCTCGGAACCCGAGCCAGATCAAAAACACACCGACGACGACACCGGATACACCGAATCCTTCGAACGAACGGAGCCGTGACATCACGTTCGAGATAGAGACCGGACCCGCAAAACACTTCTGAAGCGTCGAAGTCGGGAATCGGTTATCGACGCGACGATTCCAACTCGATGTCCAAACCGTCCAGCAGTTCTTCCGCCTCCTCGCGTTTTTCCTGGTGGTCTTCCAGGAACTCCTTCATGAGTTGAGCGGCCTGTTCCTTGCAGTCGCCACAGAGGCGCTCGCCGGAGACGCACTCGTCGTAGACCTCCTTCGTGAACTCGTCGTCGTCACCCGCGAGGAGGTAGGCGTACAGTTCGTACACCGGACATTCGTCGGCCTTTCCGCCCAATTCGCGCTGTTTTTCGGCGGTTTCGCGGCCGCCCGTCGTCGCGGATTTTACCTTGTCGTAGCCGTCCTCGGGGTCGTCGAGCAGGCTGATGTGGCTGGCCGGAACCGACGAGGACATCTTGCCGCCCGTCAGGCCGGTCATGAACCGGTGGTAGATCGACGAGGGCATGATGAAGCCGTAGCCGTCGTTCTCGATCTCTATCTTCCTGGCGAGTTCCTCGGCTTCACTTTTATCTAAGTCGAATGAATCGATGTGGGACTCATATACGCGTTTCTCGCCAGGAATAGCTTCGATAAGAGCTTCGAATGCCTCTTCAGTCCCCTCGCGATTCGAGAATCGACGACGGGACTGAAGTGGTTCTTTGCCGGAGTTTCGTAGTTTTTCGATCAACTCATCATATGTGTCTAATGATATTTCTTTAGGCGGGAACGTTTCGACAGCAAGAACGTCATCGAACACTCCCTCGATGGTAGGGTCGGGGAGACGGATATCTCCGGTTTCGTCGTAGAATTTCTCTTTTACGAACAATCCATCGACGCTCTCATCAGACAGTTCCGCGTTCGCCCCATGGGGGAAATCCTCCCCAAGATTCGGAGAGAGTGTACGATATTCGGACAGTAATTCGGCTGCTAGATCGCATCTGAGAGCATTGATATCAATCTCTTGAGAGTGGGCGGATTCGGCAAGATTACCATACACCCATCTTAACAGCAACTGCTCCTCCTGAGAAGCTGTCTCGAAACTTGCGTATGCCTCAGATACTTTGAAGTAGCGCATTCGAACCGCCAGGTCGCGGGCCAACCTGACGTGCGGGTCCTGGTCCGGACCGACCGGAATGACGGTCGGTTTCGGTTCGTCGAGTTGCGGGTAGAGGATGTCCGCCATCTGTGTGACGACGCTCTGGACGTGCGAGACGTTGGTTTCGCCGTCGAAGCCGTAGATGGACTGAAATTCGGAAAAGTTCGCTTTCGACCCTAGTTCGAACGCGAGGTCTTGGAGTTCGCGGTTCTCGGACTGGCGGTAGAGCGTCCCCGTCTCAGCGTCGAACCCGAGGGCGATAAGCGATAGCAGGTAATCCCGCGAATGCTCGTCGATTTCCTCCCACGAGAGGCCACGGGCGCTGTGGGCTTCGAGGTCCGCGATGAGGCCGTAGGTGTCCCCGCCCTGCTGTTGATGCCAGATGAGTTCGTCGAACACCAGTTTGTGTCCGATGTGCGGGTCGCCGGTCGGCATGAACCCCGACAGCGCGGCGAACGGTTCGCCGTTCTGCATCGCCTCGGCCACGCGGCGGTAGCCACGGTCGCCGAAGATGACGCTCCGGCGCATCAGGTAGTGTGGGTCAGGAACCGCCGGGAGGACGTCGTCGAACTCCTCGATGCCGAACTCCTCGAACAGTTTGCGGTAGTCGGACACCGTCGCCGACCCCCACGGGTCGAGGACAACGTCGTCCTCCCCCGTTGCGGTACCACCGTCGGGCAGGAGTCCGCCTGTTTCGGATGAATCGTCTCGTGTCATGGTGTAAGTCGTGTCACCGACAGCCAAGTGTCTATTCGTTCGTTCTCCGCGATGAGCGCAAAAATCATTTGCTTTCGTACCCCGTGCGCCAGTCGGACGTCGAGCGCGAGGTCACGCGGGACGAACTCGTAATCGTCCTTCAACACCCGAATCAGATACTCCGAGTGTCCGAGGTCGTCCACCGACACCACGTCGGCGTAGGTCCGGAAATCCGCACCGAACTTGAATCCCGTCTTCGGGACCACTCCCTGTTCCCGAAGGGTTCGATACACCAGCAAGCGGCGGTCGAACCGCTCGCCTTCGACCTCCTCGCCTCGCACGACGATGTCGTCGTACGTTCCCCCGATTTCGAGATTACCCTCTGCGACGAGATGGGCCGCCTCCACGAGAGACAACTGTAGAATCCCGGTCGCATCGCGTCCACCCATCTGCTGGCCGTAAAACGCCTTACCGTGGAGTTCGTCGGGAGCGTCCCACACCAGCACGCGGTCGCCGACAATCGACCCGGAAAGGTCGGTCGGAACGTCGTGATCCGTCGTCCCCTCGATCTCGATGCGATCGGTCTCGAAGTAAGTGATTTCGCTCTCCTCGTCCACAATCGCGAGGACCACGTCGCCTAGCTCCGCGACGGGAATCGGATCGCGCTCGCTCGCGACCCGAATCCGGTGTGACACCTCGTCGTCCCACGGGCCGCTCCCGCGCGGGTAGACGACGAAATCCGACGACGGGTGTGGGTTCGAAACCCATCCCTCCCGGTCCGGCGAGAGGTAGAATCCGCGCTCCCTGAGGTTTGCGTAGACGAGGAACCGGGCCGCGAATCCGTTGCCAGTCGATTCCTGTAAAAATTCCTGAAATCCGTTACCATCGACCGAGTCGAGGTCGCCGCGAAGCAGGAGGTGGGCGGCTTCGACGCGTGAAAACGCTACCTCGTTGCCACTGAGTGGGCGACCGTATCCCCGCGAATCGTAGTACCGCTGGCGGGCGTCGCCGCCGACACGGACTTCGTCGTCGCGTAGGCTTCCATCCATACGTCTTCTGTGATGTGGGCCTTCAAATGCACTACGACTCAGGGACGAACTCACCCGACCGTCCGGAGAATGTGTTCTGCTATCTCGTCAACACAGCACTCGGACGGCCGAGAGAGCAACGAAGGGAAAATCAGCCCTCCGAACGGCCGTCCTCGAACATCTCGCAATCGGTGTTCAAACACCGACGACCTGTCGAGGTTCGGAACACGGGAAGGCCACAGTCACACGAATCCACGATCATCCCGTTCGGAATTCCGAACCCGACCTCGCAGTCGGGATAGCGGTCGCATCCCGCGATGATGCTTCCCTTGTTCAGAATTCGCATGTCGGCTCCGCAGTCGGGACAGTCCCATTCCCGGTGGAATCGTCGCCGCACGGCCTCGAAAACGGTGCCGCAATCGCGGTCGATGCAGAGTTCGAATTCCGCTCCGCGTTCGACGTGCATGGTCGGTAGGCCGCAGTCACACGTTTCCGTTCCGATACTGGCCCGACGCGGAATCGGATACTCCTCGCGACAGCCGAGACAGGAAACCGTTCCCTTGGCCCGCGTGAGCGTGCCGTCGCAGTGTGGGCAGGCACCGACGGGAATCCCGGCGACTGAGCCCGGATAGCGGGAAATCCCGTGACAGGCGTGACAATCGACGCGAACGCGATGATCGTCCGTCGCCGCGACGAGGGTGAACGAATCTCCGTCGAGCGAGGCGTGGGCGGTTTCCGCGCGGGTGAGCCATTCGACCGGTTGATAGCCGTCCACGTCGTGGACGAGGAGGGTGTCGTCGGGTTTGAGGATGGCGACGACTTCGCCGCGCCGCTGGCCGTGGGTGTCGCCGTCCGTCGTAATCGTACAGTCACCGGCGAACACGCGAATCGTGTCTGTCATGTCCCGGGTTGGTTCCGTGTTCGTATTTGAACGTTCGGGCCAAGGGTTTTGAGTGAAAAGGATGAACGAAGAGAAAATGGAAGAGATAGAAGAAGTGGAAGGAGCAGAGCGACAGGCAGTGCTGTTCGACATGGACGGCGTCATCGTGAACTCGGAGGATTTCTGGGCGGAACTCGAAGAGGAGATCATCTTCCCCGAAGTGGGCGTTGAGGATATCGGCGACAACGAGATTACCGGGATGAACTTCCGCGAGATATACGACTATCTGGACGAGGAGTACGGAACCGACGTGACGAAATCGGAGTTCATCTCCCTCTACGACGGAATCGCCGAGGACCTCTACGGCGAGCACGTCTCGCTGATGGACGGCTTTCACGACCTGCTGGACGAATTACGTGCGGAGGGAATCGAGGTGGCGCTCGTGTCCTCGTCACCCCACGACTGGATAGAAATCGTCACCGACCGCTTCGGTCTCGAATTCGAGGAAGTCGTCAGCGCCGACGACATCGACGCCCCCGGCAAACCGGAACCGGCTATCTACGAGTATGCGGCCGGGTTGCTCGACTATCGGGCCGACGAGTGCGCCGCGGTCGAGGATTCGGAACACGGCGTCGAATCGGCGTTCGGGCCGGAACGTACTGTGTCGGCTATCCGAACGGCGCGAAAGAACTCGACCTCACGATGGCGAACGTGGTGGTCTCCTCGCCCGCTGAATTGCACGAGGAACTGCTCACTCGACCTGCACGGACCGAACGTCGGTAACCGGCAGGAGGGGTAGGTCGGGGAACGCGACGCGGACGGTGAACTCCATCTCGTCGGCCGTGCCCCCGAAGACGCCGACGGGAATCGTCGTCTCGCCGTCGAGATACGTCGATTTTGTCGTCATTTCGACGCCGTTGACGGTCACGTCGATAGCCGCCTGCTCGCGGTTACCACGGTTCTTGATGGTGACCTCGCGCATGTCGTTCTCGCCGCGAGCGATTCGGGTCGGGAACGACCCCCACTCGATCTCCACGTCGGGAAGCTTGCGGGCGCTCGCTTCCACCTGTTCAGCGACGCCCTCGGTGAGACCCGCATCGACCAACCCATCGACGCCAGCGGCGCGCACGTCCGCGGGCGTTTCCAGACCTTCCGTCGCCAACTTGCTGGACCGCCCGGCACCCACACCATCGATTGCGGTGAGTCCGACGGAGCTTTCCCCGACGCCGTTTTCGACGCGGGCCTCGATTCGGGTGACGAGGTTCGCGGCGACCGGCCTGTCGAGCCGTTTCAGGAACGCACGGAGCGCCGCGAGCAGTCGAACCGCGTTCTGCTGGATGACCCACGCGTCGCTCCGCAAGTCGCCCGGCGTCGAACCCGTCATGCTGGAACGGAGGATGGCGAGCACCTTCCGCCCGCCCGCTTCGAGGTCGCCGGAATCCTGTCCGACGAGGACGGAGTTGATGGCGTCGCGCTCGGACTGGCGGGCACTGACGCTGTCGAACTCGGCCGCGCCAGCGACCGTTTCGAGCACCTTCGGCACGTCGATGACGTCGGTCTCCGCGAGGCGGCGGAACCGTTCGGCCGTGTCGAGGTTGAGGTAAAATTTCGAGGCGAGCATGGCGAGCGCCGTTCCCTCGATTTCGAGGTCGTCGCCCTGCTCCACGAATCCGCGCGAGACGAGGCGCTGGAGCGTGTTTCTGACGCGCTCGCGGTGATTTTCGAAATCGTACTCGTCGGGTTTCGTCTGGGCGCGGACGTAGTAGAACGTGGTTTGAAGCCACGACATCACATCGTCCAGATCCGAGATGGTGCCCATCGCGATTTCGGCGTTGAGATGGGAATCCAAATCCTCCGCGAGGCGGGATTCGATCTCCTTGCCGTCGCGCAGGAGTTTTCGGTACTTGTCCGCGTCCTTGAAGTCACAGACGACCCACCCGTAGCCCACGTCGTCGTAGCCGGGACGGCCCGCCCGCCCGAGCATCTGGAGCACGTCGAGCGGACTCATGTCCACCTCGCCTTCGAGCGGGTCGTGGAGTTTGGTGTCGCGCAGGACGACACACCGGGCGGGGAGATTCACACCCCACGCGAGCGTGGAGGTGGAAAAGAGGAGCTGAATCTTCCCCTGTTTGAACCACTCTTCGACCCTGTCGCGGTCGTTCTTCGACAGTCCGGCGTGGTGGAACGCCACGCGTCGAGGACGGAGTTGCGCAGGGTGTCGTTCCGCAGTTCCTGTGTTTCGGTATGGAAATCGTAGTCGCCGCGCGCGCCGATGGGGATGTCCCGCTCGGCGATTTCGTCGCGGGCTTTCTTCGCGGCCTGCACGGTGTCCTGCCGCGAGGCGACGAAGACGAGCGCCTGTCCGTCCTCGCGGATGTGTGGCTCCGCGAGGTCCAGCGCACGATACAGCCTGCGATACTTGTCCGCGAAGGAGTTGTCCCCGTGGGAGTAGGTCTTCACGTCCGCGTGCAAATCGACGGGGCGGTAGTCGTCCCCGAACTCGAAGGTGGTCTCCGGCGGCGCGTCGAGCCAATCGGCCACGTCGCTCACGTTCGGCATCGTCGCGGAAAGCGCGACGATACGGGGGGCACAGAGCCTGCGGAGGCGCGAGATGGTGACTTCGAGGACGGCCCCGCGCTTCTCCGAATCGAGCAGGTGCACCTCGTCGATGACACAGCAGTCCACGTCGGTGATAAAGGAGTAGCGGGACGAGTCGTGTTTCCGGGTCGCCGAGTCGGTCTTCTCGGGCGTCATCACGAGGATGTCCGCGCGCTCGGCGCGTCGCGGGTTCAACTCGCGTTCACCCGTGACGACGTACACCGAGTAGCCGAGGTCCTCGAAGCGCTCCCAGTCGCTTTCCTTCTCGTTGGTCAGCGCCCGAAGCGGGGCGATGAACAGCGCGGTGCCGTCGTCGCGCAGCGCCTTGCAGATGGCGAGTTCCGCGAGCGCCGTCTTGCCGCTCGCTGTGGGCGCGCTGGCGACGACGTTCTCGTCGCTTTCGAGCAGCGCGGGAAGCATCTCGCGTTGCATTCGGTTGAACTCCTCGAAGGCGAACGCCTCCGCGAACTGTGGAACCGCCTCGGAGACCTGCATCGTTTCGTAGGCAGAGTGGAAAGCAAAAAGGCGTTTCTGTACCGGGCTGTCAGCAGACATTTGATGAGAAAGAGATAAGATTGCGAAGGCGCTCCCGGATACGGTCACGCAACGGCCGCCTCGTTGCGCTTCGTTTCTTTGGGTATTCACTTGAAATCGGTCTCGCGGTGACGAACGTCAACGAATTCGCGGGGACACTTCCTAAACGATAAAGCGTCGCAAAAACTACCGACAACTATGCTAGAGCTTGAAGACGTGTTGGCGGCGCGGGAGCGGGTGGCCGAGACGGCCCGGCATACACCGCTCGATTACTCTCACACTTTTACTCGGATGACGGGCGCGGAAGTTCACTTGAAGCTGGAGACGTTCCAGCGGACGGGGTCGTTCAAGATCCGCGGCGCGACCAACCGCATCATGACGCTTTCGGAGGCCGAAAAGGAAGCGGGCGTCGTCACGGCCAGCGCGGGTAACCACGCGCAGGGTGTCGCACTCGCAGCCACCCGAAGTGGCGTCGATGCGAAGATCGTCATGCCGAAACACGCTCCGATTTCGAAGGTGCGTGCGACGGAGAACTACGGCGCGGAGGCCATCCTCTACGGCGAGGACTACGACGAAGCCGCCGAGCGCGCCCACGAAATCGAGGAGACAGAGGGCCGAACCTACGTCCACGCCTTCGACGACGAGAAGGTAATGGCGGGGCAGGGGACCATCGGACTGGAGATCATGGACGACCTTCCCGAGGTCGAAACCGTCGTGGTCCCCATCGGTGGCGGAGGCCTCATCAGCGGCATCGCAACCGCCATCAAGGGACGGAACCCCGACGCTCGGGTCATCGGCGTGCAGGCCGAGGGCGCATCGAGCGTGGCCGACTCGCTCCAGAAGGGGAGCGTCCAGACGCTCGACAGCGTCGATACCATCGCGGACGGAATCGCCACCCGAAGCGTCGGCCAGCGGACGTTCGACGTGATAGACGCCCGCGTTGACGAGGTCGTCACCGTCTCGGATTCGGAAATCGCGGTGGCAGTCTCCTACCTGCTCGAACGCGGCAAGACGCTCGTGGAGGGTGCGGGTGCGGTGAGTCTCGCCGCGATCCTCGGAGGCAAATTCGACTACACGGACGACGAGGTGGTCGTCCCCGTCCTCAGCGGCGGTAACATCGACATGAACCTCCTCACGACCGTCATCGTGCGTGGACTCGTGGAAACCGGGCGCTACGTCAAACTCAAGACGGTACTCAAGGACCGGCCCGGTTCGCTGCGAAAACTCCTCGACGTCATCGCGGATGCACAGGCGAACATCTACGCCATCCAGCACGACCGCACCTCCCGCGATATCGGCATGAACGCGACGGAGGTCGAACTGGACCTCGAAACACGCGGCCCGGAGCACGTCGACAACCTCCTCGACTCCCTGCGAGAGAACGGGTTCGACGTGGAAGTGCTGGTCTGAGCGGATCGGTGATCGATTTTTCGCCCCCTATTGACGTAGGTTTAAGTTCCACGGCCCGAAGTGACGTGCATGAAACGAATCATCAGCACGCAGGACGCTCCCGAGGCGGTTGGCGCGTACAGTCAGGCGACGACGAACGGTGACATTCTCTTCACCGCAGGCCAGATTCCGATGACGCCCGACGGCGAACTCCTCGCCGACGAGGACATCTCGGTGCAGACGCGCCAGAGCCTGGAGAACGTCAAAGGCATTCTCGAAGAGGAAGGGCTGAACATGCAGGACGTGCTGAAAGTGACCGTCTTCATGGACGACATCGAGGACTTCGACGAGATGAACGAATCCTACCAGGAGTACTTCCAGGACAACCCACCGGCCCGTAGCGCCGTCGAAGTGGCGAACCTGCCGAAAGGCGTCGGCGTCGAAATCGAGGCCATCGCCAGCACCGAGTAAGGATAGCTGTGAATCCTCGCGTCAAGGCGAGTCTCCTGTGGGGCGTCGTCGGCGCGCTCGCGTTTCTCGTCCTCCTACAGGGGTACCAGTTGGTCACCGGTTATCGCTACTCGGTTCCGGTGATCGTAGGGACGACGCTCGTCGTGGCGATCGGTGCGCCGATACTCACCTATATCGCCCACGGGGCACTCGATTAGAAAAGAAGGGTTTAAACACCGGACCCGGTAACCAACAGGTAAGCCGGGATGGCCGAATGGCAAAGCGCACGCCTGGAAAGCGTGTTCCCTTATGGGATTCTGGGTTCAAATCCCAGTCCCGGCGTTTTCGAGTGAGCTACCTGACGAGCACCGCGTAGCGTGGCGCTCCAAAACAGCGAACGAGAAAACGCATCGGACTGGATTTGAGCAGGAGTCTCACATTCACACCATCGAGAACTCCGTTCGAAAATGTCGATTACCGGAACAGCAGGACCCGACATTCATCACACCGGGCGTCGAACAGCGAACGAATGCGTACGCGCTCGCTCGTCCCGCTTTGCTTGGTCCTCCTCATCGTACTGTTCTCCGGGGCATACGTCGCTGGCTACCACGTCCCCGGCGAACGGACGCTCGATACGGCCCGCGGAGTACAGGTGGTGGACGTTCCACACGACCAGCCGAAACGGCTGACCGACCCGAACCGGACGCAGTTTCGCCGCTGGGTGGAGTTTTACGTCCATCGCGGTATCAACGAACGGCGAGCGGAACACGGACTCGCCCCGCTCGAATTCGACGGTGCGCTCCGCGACATCGCGAGAAATCACAGTGCCGATATGGGGAAAGAAGGATACTTCGCGCACGTGTCACCGTCAGGTGCCGACCCAAATGACCGGTATCGGCGGGCAGAGTACTACTGCATTCGGGGTGCGGGGGAAAACATCGCGTACACCTACTTCGACCGACGGGTTCGAACCGACAACGGGACCGTGGTGCGATATCGGACGGCGAAAGAACTCGCTCGGGGAATCGTTTCACAGTGGATGCACTCGCCGGAACACCGAAAGAACCTACTCTCCGAGAATTGGGAGCGAGAAGGCCTGGGAGTCTATTATACTCGGGATGGAAGAATATATGCAACAGAAGACTTCTGCTAAATCGGTGCAAAAAATTAAATAGTTAGGGTCACCTCTCAAAAACGAACATTCGCCCGGTCGATAGACGACACAATGAACGAAGAAGTAGACGAGATGAAAGAAACGCCACTGTCGAGAGATATCATCTTTCAGATACTGAGCAATCAACGGCGACGATACGCACTTCACTACTTGCGACGTGAGGAAGAATCGGCCGAAATCGGGGAGCTCGCGACGCAAATAGCGGCGTGGGAGAACGACGTCACCGTCGATGAAGTAACTTCACAACAACGCAAACGGGTGTACAACACGCTCCAACAGGCACATCTGCCGAAGCTCAACGAGACGGGCTTTATCGATTACGACCCGGCACACGGTGACATCACGTTGACCGAGCGGGCCGAGCTATTGAACACGTATCTCGAAATCGTTCCCGACAACGACCTCCCGTGGTCGGAGTACTACTTCGTTTTGGGCTGTGTCAGCCTCGCACTGTTGACCGGGGCACAGCTCGGTGCCGGACCGTTCGGTCTCGTGCCGGTACTGTGGTGGGCACTCGGACTCTCCGTACTGGTGACGGTTTCCGGCGGGGTTCACATGTACTACCATCGAAACCATCGTCTCGGCCACAGGGAAGTTCCACGAGAAGACTGATCGAGTGGACACCGGTGGAGGGCGGTGGAAGGACGTTTCGAGAAACGACGAGCGTCGAGACGTGAAAGGGGAGGTGGAGATGAACCGTGCATCGGAGTATATAAATAGGGGTTTGAGGATCCGATTTTCATCGAGAGTCTCGTGTTAACTAGTATCGTGATTTTCGTTGCACCGACCGCCTTACGGCGATTTTCTGTTTCAAAATTCGATGGATGGATGTCCGCGAACGAGGCAGTAGATAAAGATTTATATAGAAGCACAAACATAGTCGCCATTGTACTATGAGTCAGCGCATGCAAGGTCAGCCGATGATCGTAATGTCCGAGGACTCCCAGCGAGTCAAGGACAAGGACGCGCAGGAACACAACATCACTGCGGCGCGAGCGGTCGCGGACGCCGTCCGCTCCACACTCGGTCCGAAAGGGATGGACAAGATGCTCGTCGATTCGATGGGCGACGTGACCATCACGAACGACGGTGTCACCATCCTCAAGGAGATGGACATCGACAACCCGACGGCCGAGATGATCATCGAAGTCGCCGAAACCCAAGAGGACGAAGCGGGTGACGGGACGACGACGGCCGTCGCGGTGACGGGTGAACTCCTCAAGAACGCACAGGACCTTCTCGAACAGGACATCCACCCGACGGCGGTTATCAAAGGCTTCCACCTCGCAAGCGAGAAAGCACGCGAGGAGATCGACAACATCGCGGACGAGGTCGACACTGACGACGAGGACCTCCTTCGAAAAGTCGCCGAGACCAGCATGACCGGCAAAGGTGCCGAACTCAACAAGGAAGTCCTCAGCCAGATCATCGTCGACGCAGTGCAGGCCGTCACCGTCGAAGGGACGGTCGACCTCGAATACGTCAACATCGAGACCCAGACCGGCCGCTCGGCCGGCGAGTCCGAACTGCTCGAAGGCGCTGTCATCGACAAGGATCCCGTCCACGACAACATGCCAAGCTCCGTCGAGGACGCGAAAGTGCTCCTCCTCAACGAGGCCGTCGAAGTCGAGGAGACCGACGTCGACACCGAAATCTCGATCAACGACCCCGATCAGCTCAAGAACTTCCTCGACCGCGAGGAAGCACAGCTGAAGGAGAAGGTCGACCAGATCGTGGACACAGGTGCGAACGTCGTCTTCTGCCAGAAGGGCATCGACGACCTCGCACAGCACTACCTCGCGAAGCAGGGCATTCTCGCCGTCCGACGCGCGAAAAAGAGCGACATCAAGTTCCTCCGAGAGGTCCTCAACACGAACATCGTCTCGGACCTCGACAGCGCGTCCTCGGACGACGTCGCAGAAGGTAGCGTCACCCGCGACGACAGCGACGAGCTGTTCTACGTCACGGGCGGCGAGGACTCCCACGGTGTCACGCTCCTCCTCCGCGGTTCCACCGACCACATCGTTGACGAGCTCGAACGCGGCATCACGGACGCGCTGGACGTCGTCGCACAGACCGTCAGTGACGGCCGAATCGTCTCCGGTGGCGGTGCCATCGAAGTCGAACTCGCCTCCCGACTCCGCGACTACTCCGACAGCGTCGAGGGCCGCGAGCAGTTGGCCGTCGAAGCGTTCGCCGACTCGCTCGAACTCGTCCCGCGCGTTCTCGCCGAGAACGCCGGACTGGACTCCATCGACACGCTCGTCGACCTCCGCGCGGAACACGAGGACGGCGAGAAACGCGCCGGCCTGAACGTCTTCAGCGGCAACGTCGAAGACACGTTCGAGGCGGGCATCGTCGAGCCGGCTCACGCCAAGGAGCAGGCACTCTCCAGTGCAACCGAGGCCGCGAACCTCGTGCTCAAAATAGACGACATCATCTCCGCCGGCGACCTCTCCACCGACAAGGGTGGCGACGAAGGCGGCGCACCCGGCGGCATGGGTGGCATGGGCGGCATGGGTGGTATGGGCGGCGCGATGTAAGATAGGTCAAACCTATCTCCAGTGTCGAGCGAGCTTCGTCTCGCGGACAAAGCTTGAACTAAAGCCGATTTTCAGAGACTGTGGAGTGAAGTCTGAAACGAACCTCGCGGTTAATCGGGCTTTGACTACAGTTCCATTGTGACAAGGAGAAGACAGAGTTGTGGGGAATGTCCTCGATTGAACCTCGGAGAGGAGCTCTTTTCGGAATCTTACTACTGAACAGCCATCAATGGAATAAGGTACGAGAATACTGGTATTCAGTTGAGAAGAAGTTATTTTCGGGAGATATAAACAGACAATGTTTGACAAACAAATAATCATCGAACATATTCAGTAGAGGATTATAAGTTAGAATATATCTTCCGTTGGTAACTATTGTAAAAATATGAAAAGTATAAATATATACGGATGTCAGAATAAATTGCAATGCGAGAAATTGAAAGGTTTGTAGGTAGTAGAAGAAATTTCATCAAGAGGGCTGCAATAGGAGCAACCGCTGCTTCTGCTCTTCCAATTGTTCAAGCAAAGGAAAAACGTAGTAGCAGCGAGATCTACAAACAGGCACTGAAAGTTCAAGAGGAGACAGGAGATCGAGCAAAATTCCGAAAATACCTCCGAAATCATGGGATGTCTGTTGCAACGAACGACATGACGATCTCGGTTCCCGTTGATTCGGGAACAGAAAGTGGTCTTTCGACTCAGAAGCTTGATAAAAACGACCTCGAAATCGGGATCTCTCTTTCGACCGGCTGTTACCACGACGAATTCTACTCAAAAGTGACGTGGAATTGGGGTAACAATGACTGGGACGATTATGGTGATGATCCGAAAGACAATATTGCGATGTCTTGGAAGGAAAACTCCTGGTACGTCCCAGCGGACCAGGCTTGGGGCAGTTCGTACATTGCAAATGCGAACGATTACGACTATAGCGCAAACGGAATTTCGATGCGATATTCCGATGGAAAGGACATGGGATTACCAGGCGACACTAGTGGTGAACGCTGGATTGCTGCGACCCTCAAAAAACCAAGCGACGAATACAATGCAGGAGCACGACAAGTATGGGGCGTCTATAACCACTGCTATGCTGGCGGTGCTATCAAATCCGTATCCATCGGGTTCGGAATCGTCAGCGCTACGTTTGACACGAGTGCCAAGCAATGGTACAAAGGAACAGATGAGAATGGGAATAAGCTCATATTGAGTGAAGCCGATGCCACGGTGAACTGCAGCGGACTATAACAGATAGACCGATGACTGACAAAAAAAATCGAGTTGGAAGACGATCTACTCTAAAGCTGGCCGGTGCAGCGATTGCTGGCCTCAATCTCCCGATAGCGGACGCACAACCACCCCGAGGGAAAGAGTTGTTCCAGCGTGCACTCCGAGTGCAAGAAGAAACCGGTGATAAAGGCGAATATAGGAAATACCTCCGTGATCACGGATGTAGTGTCTCGACGACAGACATGAAATTCACGTTCGATCCAAATTCGCAACAGGGAGGTTTCACGACACAGAAGCTGGACAAAAACGACCTCGTAATCAGCATTTCCCTCTCAACAGATTGTTATTACCAAGATTTCTTTGGTAAACTCACTTGGAATTGGGGCCGTAGTGACTTGGACGACATCGGTGACAATCCACGAGACGGAGTTGGTCTTATGTGGAAACAGGATTCGTGGCGTGTTCCAACTGATGGAGGAACATACGGAAGTAGTTACATAGGGAATGCAGACAGCCCAGTGATGAGTCCGACGGGTCTTGCATTCACTTATCATGATGGAAACGACGTCGACTTCTTCGGTGGAGGTGGTGCAGATCGCTGGGTCGCGGCAGACCTTAAAAAACAGAGCGATAACTTTACTGCATCTGGCCGTCAGCTCTGGGCAGAGTATTGCCATGCATGGGGAGGAGGCCGATTCGAGTCGATAGATGTCATTGATGGGGATCTTGAACTAACGACTGATGGATATGGCTACACCTGGTACAAAGGAACCGATGAAAATGGCAACAAGCTTATAACGAGCGAAGCGGATTCGACGGTTAACTGTACCGGATTGTAGAAATCAAAAATATGTCGATATTTTATTAACCTTGATATAAGAATAGATAAATATAAATGTTTGTTTTCTCAACATACCAACATGGATCGTCGGAAATTCCTTCGTATTCCAGCTTTTGCCGCGATTGCAACCCTCGCGGGGTGTTCGAATCCGCTCTCCAAAAATGACCCGAAGGCGAACGACATAACGATAGTCAATAAAAGAGACAACGTTGTGATGTTCGACTTCGTAGTGGCACACCCGAGTAGCGACGGCGGAGGAGTGGTGAGTTCGACCCGCCACAAAGTCAACCCCGGGAAAACGACCATCGAAAACGTCGCCGACTTCGGAACGTACGACCTGTCGATTGCCGTCGATGGAATGCCCAACCGGAGTCGAATCTGGCACGCGACGGACTGCCATCATCTCACGATAACGATACGGAAAGACAGCGTGAAATTCGCCGAGAAGACGTGCTGATTCGGGGCAAAATACGGTTTCGTCGTCACGGGACGGTAAGCCGTAATCGAGGAGATGGAAAATCGGCCACCGTCCGATTTTTACCCCGAGTAAACCGCGGAGTCGTCTACTGAACTCGAACCGATTTTTGAATCCACGTCGAATCGAGACGTGTTTGCCGGATGTTACTGCAATCAAACTAACGAATGTGAATCTCCTTCGAGTACTTTCGAGATCAAGAATTCACACGAATTCCCCCGAAACATTCCTCAAATCAGCAGAGGAGACGACGATCGGGAGCAAAAATCGGTAAAAGGTGGAACTAAGTGGGAACCACGTATCCCTCCAAATATGGAGACACTCCTGCTGAATCAGGATGCCGTAGACGAGAACACACAGATGCCCGAACTCATTCGGGCCATCGAGGACGCCTTCGCGGCCTACGCGCTCGGCGATGCGCAGATGCCCGCGAAATCCTACATCGACCTGCCGCAGTACAACGGCGACTTCCGGTCGATGCCCGCCTATTTGGATGCCGACGGCTGGGACGCGGCCGGAATCAAGTGGGTCAACGTCCACCCCGACAACCCGGACGGCTTCGACCTGCCGACCGTCATGGGGACGATGATTTACAGCGACCCCGAGACGGCGTACCCGCTCGCCATCATGGACGGGACGGAACTCACGATGAAGCGCACGGGCGCGGCCGCCGCCGTGGCGACGGACTACCTCGCCGTCGAGGACGCGACGAGCATGGGTCTGGTCGGCGCTGGCGTTCAGTCGTACACCCAGTTGGAAGCTATCTCGAAGATCCGCCCCATCGAGGAAGTCGTCATCAGCGACCTGGACGAGGAAGCGGTCGCGGACTTCATCGACTACTTCGACGACGAGTTCGACGTTCGCGCCGGATCGATTTCGGAAGCCGCGTCCTGTGACATCCTCTCGACCGTGACGCCGGTCGAATCCCCCATCGTCTCGGCCGACGCCGTCGGCGAGCACACCCACATCAACGCGATGGGCGCCGACGCGGAAGGCAAACACGAAATCGCGGACGAAGTGCTGTTGAACGCGAAACTCGTCATCGACGACCACGCCCAGACCACCCACTCGGGCGAGATCAACGTCCCGTACAACGAGGGAACCCTCGCGGACGACGACATCCACGGCGACATCGGCGACATCGTGATCGGCGACTTGGAGGGCCGCACCGAGGACGACGGCGTCACCGTCTTCGACAGCACCGGATTGGCGATTCAGGACGTTGCCGCCGCACACGTCGTCTACGAGCACGCGAACGAGAACGACAACGGCTACCCGTTCGACCTTCTCGGCGTCTGATTCAGGGATCCGAACCGGATTGAAGCGGGCCGTTTTTTGGTGATTTCAGCCTCAGTGGCTACTCCTCGTCGCCGACCGGTGCCCGCGTCGTGAGTTCGTCGGTCAGCTTCGAGATGACCCAGACGATGATCAGGAACGGCAACAGCGGAATCAGCAGGACGAGCAGGCCGAGAAAGATAGCCGTGCCGATGGTGTTCATCTCCCTGTCCGAATGACCGTAGTAGGGCGGCGTGACGGTTCGCACGACCTTCGTGACCGGATGGTCTTCCGACTCCTCCTGACTCATAGGAGAAAGAAGGCGGGAAAAATGATAAACATTCGCACGACACGAGCGTATTGCGCGTTCGATCCGGACGACACGAACGCTTTGCACGTTCGATTCGGATTCGATCGATCGGTGACGGTGATTTTCCAGTGGAAACCACGGGGTAGTGAACACGACGAGTACATCGCGGACGGTCACCGCACGAGTGCCAGGCGGCGTTCGAGGACGAATTCGGGACTTAACGGGCAGTTCCTGTTGCAACCAGCGAACGTTTTTACGGGAGAGCGACCAACGTCGGACTATGGAACCCGCGAGCGGCGACGTGGAGTACGAACCACGGAGTGTGAAGGAGGTTTTGGCGGAGATGAAGGACACGGCGGAGCTTCTGATCGACCTCTCGTACTCCGCGGTCCTCCACGGCAGTGACGACATCGCCGAGGAGGTGCTCGCGCTCGAAGGGAAGATGGACGTGCTTCAGTTGCAGGCGCGGATGAGTCTACTCATGGCCGCCAGAAGTCCGGAGGATGCCGAGGAACTCGCACCCGTGCTCGGCGTCGTCGGAGCCGCGGAGAAGATTGCCGACGCGGCGGGCGATATCGCCAAGGTGGTGTTGGAGGATATCGGTCTCCCGCAGGCGATGCGGGCGACGCTTCCGGAAGCGATAGAGACGCTGGTGCACGTCTCGGTGGCGAGTTCGTCGTCGCTCGCGGGACAGACGCTCGGCGGGTTGAACCTCGAAACCGAGACGGGGGTTCGCGTCATCGCCATTCATCGCGGCGGCGACTGGATTCTGAACCCGCATCGGGACACCGACCTCCGGGTGGACGACCGACTGCTCCTACGCGGGTCGGAAGACGGCGTCGCGGAGGTGTACAAGCAAGCGACCGGAAAGGAGTATCAACCGCCGGAGCCGCCGGAAGGCGGAGATACGGACCTCGAACGCGCCGTCGATTCCATCGTGTTGATGAAGAACATGAGCGAGCTAGCGGTGGATTTGGCCTACGGGAGCGTCCTGTTCGACAGCACGGACGTGGCGGAGGAAGTCGTGGAACTCGAAGCCGAAGTGGACGCACTCCAGTCTCGGTTCGAGGCGTGGACGTTGCAGGCGGCGGCGAACGCGGACGATCCCGTTTCCTTGCGCGGTCTCGTCCACCTCGCAAACAGCACGGAAGTCATCAGCGACGCGGCGGTGGAAATCAGCGAGGGCGTGCTCCGTGGTCTTGGAACCCATCCGGTCGTGGAGTACGCAGTACAGGAGAGCGACGAGGTCATCGTCCGCGAGACGGTCACGTACGGGAGCGAGTTCGACGGCACGACGCTGGGAGCCGAGCGGGTCGAAACCGAGACGGGAATGCGCGTCATCGCGGTACGGCGCCCGCCGGACGATTGGGTCATCTCGCCCGGTCCGGAGACCGAAATCAACGCCGGGGACGTGCTCCTGGCGAAGGGAACGCGGTTGGGTGCGGAACGTCTCGAAGAGCTATCCGGCAGCACGCAAGGTGAGTAGTTCCGACCGAATTCACGCGGTGATGATGGCGTCGGCTTCTATTTCGACCAGCAGTTCGGGAGCGATGAGTCGGCTCACCTCGACCATGCTCGTGGCTGGACGCACGTCGGCGAAGAATTCGGCGTGTGCCTCGCCGACCGGTTCCCAGTTTTCGATGTCGGTCACGTACATCCGCGTTCGAACCACGTCGTCGAGGCGTGCCCCCGCTTCGGCGAGCGCGGTTTCGACGTTTTCGAGCACCCGCTTCGTCTGGGCGTAGGCGTCCCCTTTGCCGACGATGGACCCATCCTCGGCGGTGGCCGTGGTTCCGGAGACGCAAACGTCGGTACCGATACGAACCGCACGCGAGTAGCCGACGCGGTCCTCCCACTCGGTACCACTGGAGATGCGTTTTCGTTCCATGGACGGGTCACGACCTACCGTGACAAAAACCATCGGTGGGGCACGGACGTTCGCAGGGAACTACTGTCTTGATCGGGACAGATTTGACATCAATTCTTAATCGGACAGACCTGACACCAATTAGAGACCGAGCGACAGATCATCCAACTGGCAACCGGAATACCGAACTGCTAAGGGTTTTCGGCGACGGTGTATCGATAATGACAACGCTCGGTACGGCGAGCGCGGCCCCAGGGGAAATCGACACGGGCCGCCTCCCGGTTGGTGAAACCCGTGACGGGAGCCAGTTCGGGCTTCCCGTCGCCGTCATCAACGGCGCGCATGATGGAAAGACGCTCTACATACAGGCAGTTAGCGATGGCGACGAACTCAACGGTCTCGGTGTCGTGAATCGAGTCGTCCCGCAACTCGCTCCCGAGGATATTTCGGGGACGATTCTCGTCACTGGACTCGTCAACTACCACGGTTTTCAGGTCGCGGAACACCGGAACCCGATCGACGACACGAAAATGAATCGGACGTACCCCGGCAACGAATCGGGGACGTCGAGCGAACGAATCGCCGCGGCGACCTTCGAGGCCGCCTCGCGTGCCGATCTCATTCTCGACTTGCATCAGGGTTCGACCAGTCGAATGATGAACGAGGCTCGTGTTCGCTGTGGCCCGCGCCATCGACTGCACGACGAATGTCTCGAACTCGCAAAAGTGTTCGACTGCGGCTACGTTCTCGACCAGAAGGGTCCGGACGGGCAACTCGCCCGCGCCGCCCCCGACGACGGAATTCCGACCATCGACCCCGAACTCGGCGGCTGTGTCGGTTGGGACGAGGAGAGCATCCAGTACGGCGTGGATGGTACGTTCAACGTCCTCCGATACTACGGCTTCCTCGAAGGGGACGTGGAACTGAACTCGCAGACCCGCGCAACCGGGTTCGACCGCTACGGCGCACCGAGCGGCGGTCTCGTCACCTTCAAGAAGGACCTCGGCGACGAAGTCTCACCGGGTGAAACCCTGTTCACCATCACCGACGTGTTCGGTAAACTCAAGGCAGAAATCACCGCCGACCGCTCCGGTATCTTCTGGCGCTCCCGTCGCCTGCCGCAGGTCGCCACTGGCGAATACGTCTGTTCGGTCGGCATCGATGTCAGTCGCTACTGATTGCTCCGACTGACGTTACATCCCGTTCAGAACGACCCATTCACAATTCTCCGTTCACAACTACCAACTCACAACTCCCCGTTCACAAGACTCACAACGCTCCGCTCCCCACGACACTTACAACGACCGGAGTTTCCCCACTATCACAATGCTCTCCAACCTCTCATGTTCGGCCTGTGGACGCGAATACGCCGCCGGAGCGGACGAACCGTGGCGGTGTGAGTGCGGCCATCCGCTCGACTTCGCCGAACGACCGCTTCCCGACCCGGACCGTCCCGCTCCCGATTTCTCCGACATCGACACGAGGGACGGCCTTTGGGCGTTCGAGGAGTTCCTCCCCGTCCGCCGCGTCGCGAGCCTCGGCGAGGGGTTCACGCCGCTCGTGGACGCCGACGACTGGAACGCCCAGTTCAAACTCGACTGCGTGTTTCCATCGGGGAGTTTTAAGGACAGAGGTGCGACGACGACCCTGTCGCGTGCCGCCGAACTCGGCGTCGAGACCGTGATCGAGGACTCCTCGGGCAACGCGGGCGCGGCTGTCGCTCAGTACGCCGCTCGCGCAGGAATCGACGCAGAAATCTACGTTCCGGCGGACGCGAAGGCCTCGAAACTCAAAGCCATCGAGTGTGCGGGCGCGACCCCCGTCCGTATCGAGGGAAGTAGACAGGACGTGACCGACGCCTGTATCGAGGCCGTCGAAGCCGGTGACGGCTGGTACGCCAGCCACGCGTGGAACCCGGCCTTCTTCGCTGGCACGATGACGTTCGCGCTGGAACTCGCCGCCCAGCGCGACTGGGAGGTTCCGGACGCGGTCGTGACGCCGCTCGGCCACGGCACGCTGTTTCTGGGAACGTACCGCGGCTTCCGCGCCCTGTACGACGCGGGGTGGACGGATTCGATGCCGCGACTGCTCGGCGTACAGGCGGCCGGTGTCTCACCCATCGCGGACGAACTCGATGGAGAGAGGAAGGACGAACCCGAACGGAACGACGTGGCCGACGGGATTCAGATCACACATCCCGTCCGCCGTGACCAAATCCTCGACGCCATCCACGAGACGGACGGCGACGCCATCTCGCTCGACGCCGGTGCGACCCAGGACGCCCTCGACAGGCTTCACCGAACCGGCTTTTACATCGAACCGACGAGTGCGGTTGCCGTCGCGGGACTAACGGCCTACCGCGAGCGGGGAATTTTGGACGAGGACGCGGATGTAGTCGTTCCCCTCACCGGAAGCGGGCTGAAATCGTAGCGGGATTTCGGCGGTCGCTTTCGTGCGTCATCCACGTTATCGATACCCTTTTGCGAGTTCTGTCGAATCGACTTCACGAATGGTCAACCGACCGCCGAACAACTGCCCGTACTGCGGCACCGAACTGACGACGACGGAAATCGAAGGCCGCCAGCGGCACCTCTGTCCGGACTGTGACCGAGCCGTCTGGCACAATCCGGTACCCTGTGCGGGCGTCGCCGTCGTGGACGACGATAGCGTTCTCATCGTCAAGCGCGCGGCCGACCCCGGACGAGGCGAGTGGACGATTCCCGGCGGTCATCTCGAAGTGGGCGAACCGCCCGCGGCAGGGGCGGCCCGCGAACTTCACGAGGAGACGGGACTCTCGGTTACTCCGGACGACCTCTCACTTCTCGACGCGCGTTCTTTTGGTCCGTATCGCGGGAAGTACGTCGTCTCCATCGGCTACGTAGTTCGGCGCGAGAAGACGGACGGCGAGGTGGTGGCCGGGTCGGATGCCGATGAAGCCCGGTTCATAACCCCGGATGAATTTGAGCGGACCGGCGCACCGTTTCGAGAAAATCAACGCGAGCGCTTCGAGACGGCGGCCGGGATTTTGGACTGGTAACGATCGACTGCGAGAGGGACCGCGAAACGTGTCGGTTACGTCGTTCGGAAGGCGCGGTCTCCCGCGTCGCCCAGTCCGGGGACGATGAAACCGTCGTCGTTCAGGTGGTCGTCGATGCTGACGGTCAGGAGGTCGGCCTCGGGGAACTGGTCGTGGACGTGGAGCAATCCGTCGGGAGCGCTGACGGCCGAGAGGACGAAGAAGTTCTCCGGGTTGGGCTGCTCGCGGAGCACTTCTTCGAGAACGGCACACATCGTGCTGCCCGTGGCGAGCATCGGGTCGGCGACGATGACGGTGTCCCGTTCGGTGATTTCGGGGAGTTTGACGTAGTCGATGGTGATGGGGAACTCGCCGTCCTCGTTCATGCCCGCTTCCTCGTCGCGTCCGGCGCTGATGACGCCCTGTTTGGCGCGGGGGAACGCCTTGAGCAGGCCTTCGACGAACGGCGTCGCGGCGCGGAGGACGTTGATGATGACCACGTTGTCGAGTCCTTTGACGCGCTCGCCGGTGGTCTCGGTCAACGGCGTGTCGATGGAGACGTACTCGGTGTCCATCGCGCCGTCGATGATTTCGTAGCCACAGATACGACCGAGTTTCACGAGTCCCTTGCGGAAGCCGACCTGTTCGGTCTTCTCGTCCCGAATCTTCGAGAGGGTGTCCTTCGCCATCGCGTGCGTGATGAGGTGAGCGTCACCTCGCTTCTCGATAGTCATATTCGATTCGTGAGTGGCGAGTGGCTATAAGCTAACGATACGAGCGAACCCGCGGGAGCCAGTGACAGTCGTGGACCACCGCAACTGGTCATTCGCCGTAGGTCAGCAGACCGTCCTCGTCGCTGGGAAACGGATCGTCGAACGCGTTCCAGTCGGCGTCCATCTCGTCGTCGGTCAGCACGCAGTCGTCCAGCGCGGCGAGAATCGTATCCTCGTCCACGTCGGTTCCGATGAAGACGAGTTGCGTCCGGCGGTCGCCCCACTCTTCGTCCCAGTAACTTGCCGAGCGGTTGCTCCGGTAGAGGTCCTGATCGATCTCCGGAAGGCTGGCGATCCACGCCCCGGCGACGGTCACGCGGGCGGACGATCCTGCCTGCCCGTATTCCAGTTTCACGTCGTCCCGTCCGGCGACCCAGAACGTCCCCTTGGCGCGGACGATGCCGTCCGGAAGCGACGCGAAGAAGTCGTGCAAGCGAGCGGGATGAAGCGGTCGGGTGGCGCGATACGATACCGACGTGATCCCGAAGGCTTCCTGTGGATGGCGGTGGTCGTGGTTGTGGTCGTGGTTGTGGTCGTGGCCGCGGCCGTGTGCCCCTTCGGAGTCGTGGTGATGGTCGCCGTCGTGGCCGTCCGCGTGTTCCATGGCCTGTTTCCATCCGGCGGAGTCACTGACTGCGCCGAGGTCGAACAGGCCGCGCTGGAGCACTCGGTCGGGGGAAACCCGACCGTGTTCGGTTCGAATCAGTTCCGCGCGGGGTTGGAGCGCACGGAGGGTGGCTTCGATTTCGTCCAGTCGGTCGTCATCCACGAGGTCGCATTTGTTCAGGAGGAGGACGTCACAGAACTCGATCTGCTCGATGACGAGGTCCGAGAGGGGGCGCACCTCTCCGTCCTCCGTTTCCGTTCGCTCGACCGGCGCACCGGGTTCGAAGAAGTCCCGGAACTGTCGGGCACTGACGACGGTGACGGTCGCGTCCACGTCGTAGCGGGCGGCCACGCGCGATTCGGTCGTGAACAACCGCGCGATAGGTGCGGGTTCGCTGATGCCGGACGCTTCGACGACGAGGGTGTCGAACTCCCATTCGCGGGCGAGACGGCTGACTTCGGTTCGCAAATCGTCCTGTAGCTCACAGCAGATACAACCGTTCGAGAGTTCCGCAACGCCCTCGTCCGCGACGATTTCCGTCCCGCCCTCCAGCAGTTCGGCGTCGATGTTTATCTCGCCCATGTCGTTGACGAGCACCGCGATGTCGGTGTCGTTGCTCACACTCAAGAGGTGGTTGAGCGTCGTCGTCTTCCCCGCTCCGAGGTTGCCGCTCAAAATCGTGACCGGAATCGACCCCTGATTCATTTGTTACCGTGGGGCACGTATTCCACCGTGTTAAGCTTGGTTAGATGTGTCCAAATCGAATTCCGAACCGATCGGCCTGCTTAAATAGCGAGGGAAACTCTGTGTGTGTATGTCTCTCGCGGACCGAATCGAGACGTTCCGTCGCTCCGTCGAGGAGTGGCTTCGCGGCCTCTATCACGGGATGATTTCCCATCCCGCCTACGAACTGATAGAGAAGGAAGCCGAGGATTTGGAGGACGAATTCATGCTCGCGTGCTTCCCCGACGTGTTCGGGGTACCGAGTCCGGTATCGTACTACACCGCCGAACTGCTCCCGTACCTCACCGACGAGTTCGAGGCGTGGGAACGGCGGATGTGGGACCGTGAATCGCTCGTCGAACGAAAGGGCCAACAGTTCCACTTCTAACATGAACAAGTTCGTGTTCTTCGGCGGCAAGGGCGGCGTCGGAAAGACGACCGTTTCGAGTGCTTACAGCCTGAAATGCGCCAGATCGGGATTGAAAACGCTGGTCGTTTCGACCGACCCGGCACACAGCACGTCCGACGTGTTCGACCAGCAGTTCGGCGACGACCCTCGTTCGGTGGAGGGAATCGAGAACCTCTGGGCGATGGAAATCGACCCCGAAGAGGAGGTCGAAAACCACCTGATGGAGATAAAACGCTCCCTGGGCGACCACGTCAGCGCGGGGTTGGTGAACGCCATCGACCGCCAAGTCGAGATGGCACACCAGACGCCGGGCGCGCACGAATCGGCGCTGTTCGACCGGTTCATCGACGTGATGCAGAGTTCGGAGGAGTACGACCGCGTCGTCTTCGATACCTCGCCGACTGGCGGGACGCTCCGACTCCTCTCGCTCCCCGAGTTCCTCGAAGGTTGGATCGACCGCCTGCTTCACAAACGCCGACAGAGTATCGACCTGTTCGAGAAGGCCGCAATCGGCGACAGGGAACCGCGTCGAGTGGCTGACGGGGACCCGATCATCGCTCGATTACAGAAGCGAAAGGAGTTGTTCGAGTTCGCGGGTGACGTGTTGCGCGACGACGCGTCGTTCTTCCTCGTCCTCAATCCGGACGAGTTGTCGATCCGTGAGACCGGGAGAGCGGTCGAGGAACTCACCGAATCGGGACTGCCCGTGTCGGGACTCGTCATCAACAAGGTGACGCCGGAACCCGACGACGACGAAACCGGACGCGGGGCGACGTATCTCCGTGACCGCTGTCGAACCGAACGCGACAGGATCGACCACATCCGCGAATCGTTCGACGAACCGGTCGTCGCAGTCATCGAATCACGGGTATCAGAAGTGAAAGGAAGCCTACTGGCTGACGTTGCGGACGAGTTGGCGGTCGACGTCGAGCCGACGGTCGCGGAGTAATCAGTCACGAATCTGTTAAAAACAAGTTCGGGTTGTTCGAGAAACGACGTTTTTGGCCGTCCAACGCCGCAGACGGCAGGAGGAACACTTATTGTTCATCATCATTCTACTTGCCATGAGGCAAAATACCATGGCGATTGCAATCATATGGCTGGTACTCGGCGTACTGGTACTTTTCAGCATAGGATATCTGACGTATTCACGATATCTCGCACAGTTCGTAGAATTGGACGACAGCAACGAGACACCGGCGCATAAGTACGAGGACGGGCAGGAGTACGTTCCCGCGAAAAAGCCCGTCCTGTTGGGACATCACTATTCCAGTATTGCAGGAGGTGCGCCAATCGTCGGCCCGATTACGGCAGGGGTAATTTGGGGATGGATTCCGGCGCTGCTGTGGATTGCCATCGGTAATCCGCTGCTCGGCGCGACCCACGACTTCATCTCGTTGTCGAGCAGTCTCCGTCACGAGGGGAAGTCCATCGGGCACATCATCGGTGAGTACGTCGGCGAGCGCGGCAAGAACATGTTGCTGTGGTTCGCGTTCCTGACCATCATTCTCGTCGTCGCCGTGTTCGCGTTCGTCGTCGGGGTCGTCTTCGAGAAATACCCGAGCGCCGCAACGGCGAGCATGTTATACATCGCGTTGGCGGTCGTGTTCGGAGTTTACCTGTACCAACTGAACCTGCCGTTCGGGCCGGGAACGGTGATTTTCGTGATCGGGGTGTTCGCCAGCGTTTTCGTCGGACAGGCGTACCCCATCGAACTCACGGCGGAAACGTGGGTTCCGATCGTCCTGCTGTACGCGTTCATCGCAAGCGTCCTGCCGGTGTGGACGCTTCTGCAACCGCGTGATTACCTGTCGTCGTTCCTGTTGTACGCAGGTGTCGGCGGCGCGCTGTTGGCGGTCATCGTCGGAACGATTGGCGGTTGGCTCGACATCGGAGCCATCACGCCGACCCAACCGCTCACGGTCAACATTTCGGGATACAACGGCTTCTGGGGCGTGACCGACCAGCCGTTGTTCCCGCTGCTGTTCATCACCATCGCGTGCGGGACCATCAGCGGGTTCCACTCGCTCGTGTCGTCCGGAACGACCTCGAAACAGCTGAACAAGGAATCGGACGCGCGGGTCATCGGGTACGGCGGCATGCTCGGTGAGGGGCTTCTCGCGACGCTCGCACTCGCGTCGGTCGCGCTCGTCGGAAAGGTCGTCGAGGGTGGCGGTGTCGGACAGGCACTTCCCAACTTCGCGACCGGTGGCGGTATCATGCTCACGAGCTTCGGCATCGACCCCAGCTTCGGCGCGCCGTTCATGGCGCTCGTCATGGTGAGCTTCCTGCTCACCTCGACCGACACAGCGCTTCGCCTCGGTCGGTACATGTTCGAGGAGATCGTCGGCACGCCGGAGACGCAGGTTCAAAGCGTGGCGTCGAACCGATACTTCAACGCGGGATTGCAGTGCGTCATCGCCTACGCGCTCGTGGCGTCCGGAACGTGGTCGGACCTCTGGCCGCTGTTCGGCGGGGCGAACCAGTTGCTCGCGGCGCTGGCGCTGCTGACGGCGACGGTGTGGCTCGCCAACTGGGACAAGAGCAAACAGCTCCTCAGCACGGGCGTCCCGATGGCGGCAATGACCATCGTGACCATCCTCGGGTTGCTGTACCTCGCGCTGTATCAGAACATCTGGCAGAAGTTCATCCAAGGCAGCAGCATGTCGCTCGGGAGCGCGCTCTCGGCGGGAGTCCAGACGATCATCGCGCTCGTCCTCGTCGGACTCGCGCTCTCGTTGGTCAAGATCGGGTATCAGAACATCGCCTCCGCGGGCAGCGAGCCCAGCGGTACACCCGTCACGGACGGAGGTGAATCCGACGACTAGCCGAACGACTACGGTTTGAATCGCCCAACTAATCGAGACAACAGTCCGGATTTTTCGGGAACGAGTGGTTGCCAGAGAGCGAACGCTTTGCCGACGTCCGCGTTCTTGCTGGCGACGAGGGTTTCGTGGTCGGGGGCGACGACGGCGAGATTGATCTCGTACTGGCCGTGCAGGCCGTATTTCAGGAGCGTTCGGTCGCTGAAGTCGGCGACGAAACCGTCCACGTCGTCCGGGATTTCGGGGGCGATCACGACGAAGGTGAACGTCGTTCCGAAGTGTTCCTCGTCGGGATCGATCCACTCGTCGGCGAGTTCGTGACCGAAGTCCACGATGGATTCGAGGTCGCGCACACGAACCGACTCCGCACGGCGGACGAACAGGTGTTCCTCGGCGCTGTGGTTGGCGTAGTTGATGGAGCGGTGGAGAAACTGTTTCTGGGTCTCGATCAACAACCGTCCGTAGAGCGTGAACGACTCGCCGCGGACCGAGGAGGCCTTTTCGAGGTCGTAATTGACGAACAGCCTGTCGCTGACCCGGTCTACGTACTCGTCGTCCCACTCTGGAACCGTCGCCGAACCGTCCGAATCGTGAGATTCGATACCGCCATCCATACTCGACCGATTGCGAGGGAGCGATAAATATCCGTTGTTGGGTTGCTGGTCGGTACCATCACTCATCATGATTTTATTACAAAAGATAGTGTGTGACAGACTGTGATGGATTCGGACCCACTCGGTCGAGCGATACTGGATTACGAACGCGGCGGACTGCGCGGGGACTGTCTGTACAGGGACGGCGCGGAAACGTGGGACGGGCACGTCTACGAGAACTACTTCAGACCGCGAGAGGAGTGGAGCGATAGCTGGAAGAACCTGCTCGATTCGCTCCCGTGTCCGGTCGTCGATATCGGCTGTGGCTCGGGACAGCACGCCGAATTCCTCCAAGAGAGGGGGGAAGTCGTCGCCATCGACGTCAGTCCGACCGCCGTCGAAGCGACCCGCGAACGCGGCGTCGAAGACGCCCGCGTGATGGACATGTTCGAGCTGACGTTTCCGCCGAATCGCTTCCGCTCCGTGCTCCTCAACGGGACACAACTCGGTCTCACGGGGTCACTCGCCGGTGCACGACAATTGCTCTCCGACATCGCCCGGATTACCGAGGAGGACGGTGTCGCCGTCGTTGACAACTACGATCCGACGAACTGCGGACCGGACGATGTTTTCGGCTACCGACCCGACCCGCGACGGGGTATCGCCCATCGGACGTTCCACTTCGAATACGAACGAGACGGGGAGCGAGAAGTCGGACGGAGCCTTCACTTCGTCCTCTTCTCACCCGACAGACTCCGGGACGTGACCGTCGGAACGCCGTGGCGCGTCGCCGAGGTCCGTCCGGGAGATGGCTACTACAAAGCCGTCCTTCGGAAGGACGACGGGAAAAACGGACGGAAACGGGACCAATAGGGTAACACATAACACGGTCGCGTCCGTACGGCGAACTATGGGTGGTAAACGGACGGAAGCGTGTGGTCGGTGCGGTCTCTCGACCGTCATCGACGCGACCGAAGATGGCGAGGCGCGCGACATCTACGGGGACGAACGAATCGAGGTAGACGAGGACGAGATGCGGGCGGTGAGCCGCCACGTCGAACTGCTCGGACGCGCGAAAGATCGACTGAATACGTACGCTGAGCGAGTAACGTACGGGAATTTTCGAGGCGAATAATCTAACCGGCACAAACTGTGAAACTCGAAGAATCGCGCGTGAGAGGGCTTCTCACGCAAATTGGCGGTAAAAGATAATACCCTGTAGGACATACGAGCGAGTAATCGAATGGAAGAGAGCATCTCTGGCTTCAAACTCCGAGGTAGCTGGGGAGACATCGTCGAGCACGGGGAGCGGATCACGCAAGCCCTTCGTGAGGCGGACGTGTCGGGTGAGGCATTCCGAGAATGGGACGAGTGGCGACCCAAGTCGCACGAGCGACTCGGCGAGGACGTCGCCGAGAAGACGGCGGAACAAGCACACGTCAGCGAGGGCAAGGGCGAACAAGCGGGCGAATCCCCGGACGACGATCTCCGAACAGCGGGTGAAAAACTGACCGAATCGTACGAGAAACTGGAAAAAGACGACACCGAAGGTGCCGTCGACCGATGGCAGGACTCGGTGAACTACGTGGCGCGTGCCGCCGACTCCGCAAGCCGAAAAGCCATCCGGAAGGTCGAGGACACGGTGTATCAGAAGGTGATGACACAACTCGCGCCGTACTACTTCGACAACGAACTCGTCAGCGCGAACATCCAACAGACGAGTCGGATGGAGGACGGCGAGGAAGGATTCATCTTCGAGGTGAACGTCAACGACGACCACCTGAAGAACGAGGTATCCGATTCGCTCACGGCGTACGAGGACGAGATCGACCGTTGGCACGTCGAAACCGAAAAACAGACCGAGACGGTCGAAGCGGCAGAAGGCGTCGAAGCACCGAAACGAAGCGGCGGGCCACGGGCCGACAGAACCTGACCGAACCGGATTTTTCTCGATATCGAGGATCGTGCTCGAACCGGCAGGAATGGGCACAATGCGATTGTTGATCGATGACGTAGGACATGATATGTCACTTCCATTTCGACGGGAGTCGGACGAGACCGATCGACTCCTCGCGCTCAGTGACGGGGTTATCGCCATCGCCATCACCCTACTAGTGTTGGAGATTACGGTACCGGTCGTCCCGACTGGCGCTTCGGAATCGGCGCTTCCGACCCGCGTCCTCGAACAGTGGAACGAGTTTTTCGGGTTCGTGTTGAGTTTCTCGGTCGTCGGCCTCTACTGGGTACTCCACCGACGCGTTTTCGTCCACGTCGAGCGGCACACGAAGGAAATCGTGTGGCTCAACCTCCTCTTTCTACTCATGGTTGCGTTCGTCCCGTACGCGACCAGCATGTTCAGCACCTATCCGGGACGATTCGGTGTGATGTTTCTCGCTGGTGTGCTGACACTCACTGGGTTCAGCCTCGCCGCCCTCTGGCTGTACGCTTCCCGGAGCGAACTCATCGAAGAGGGAATCACCTCACGTACCGTCGGGATTCAGGCGGCACGGTTTCTCGCCTCGCCGCTGGTGTTCGTCGCCTCGATACTCGTCGCCGCGTTCGATTCGACGGTGGCGATCTTCCTGTGGGTGCTTCTGATTCCGATAAACGCCGCGTTGCAATCACGGCTCATCGAAAGTGTCGAAGTATCAGGGCGGGGGTCGGATGGTCGCTGAAAACACGGTGTCGGGAACCGATATCAGTCGGTACACTATTGACGCGAGACGCTATATCGGATAGATATGGCTGGAGGGTTGCTGACGGTCGTTATCGCCGGGGTCGCGAGTCTATTCATGGCGTGGGCCATCGGAGCGGGGTCGAGCGGCTCGACCCCGTTCGCCCCGGCAGTCGGTGCGAACGCCCTCTCCGTAATGCGTGCGGGGTTTCTCGTCGGCATTCTCGGGTTTCTGGGGGCGGCGCTGCAAGGAGCGAACGTCTCCCAAGCGGTTGGCAGGCAACTGATTCACGGCGTACAGCTGTCGCCGCTCGCCGCGACGACGGGACTGCTGACGGCGGCGATTCTGGTCGCAATCGGCGTGTTCACCGGCTATCCGATCGCCACCGCGTTCACCGTCACTGGCGCGATCGTCGGCGTCGGGTTGGCGCTCGGCGGCGTCCCGGCGTGGCCGAAGTACCAACAGATAGTTTCCCTCTGGATACTCACGCCGTTCGTCGGCGGGGGAATCGCCTACGCGACCGCTCGCGTGCTCCGACGTGAGGACGTCTCGGAGACGGTTTCTATTCCGCTTTTAGGAGGGGTCGTCGGCCTCATCATCGCCAACGTCGGGTTCGTCTTCCTCGGCCCGCCGGGCGAAAGCGACTCGATCGCCCAAGCGGTCAGCGTGCATCTCCAGCTTCCGACCGTGGGCGGCGTGGATGTCGGCATCGTCCTCTCGTCGCTCGTCCTCGGCGGACTGGTCGCCCTCGCGCTCCGACGCGAACTGAGTTCGGACCTGAACCGCGGACAGCGTCGGTTCCTGCTCGCACTTGGGGGCCTCGTGGCGTTCTCCGCAGGTGGGAGTCAGGTCGGACTCGCCATCGGGCCGCTGCTCCCGCTGTTGGACCCGTACTCGATTCCGCTGGTTCCGGTGCTCGTCGGCGGCGGGCTCGGCCTGCTCGCCGGGTCGTGGACGGGCGCACCCCGGATGATAAAGGCGCTCGCACAGGACTACTCGGCGCTTGGGCCGCGGCGGTCGATCGCCGCACTCATTCCGGCGTTCGCCATCGCACAGAGTGCCGTCTTCTTCGGCATTCCCGTCTCGTTCAACGAAATCATCGTCAGCACGATCATCGGCAGCGGCTTCGCCGCGAGCGGTGGCGGCGTCAGCGGAAAGAAGATGGTGTACACCATCCTCGCGTGGGTACTCTCGCTCGCGCTCGCGCTCGGCGTGGGTTACGGTGCGTTCAGCGCGGCCAACGCGGTTTTCTGATCGAAAATAGGATGGCGGTCAGGTGTCGGGTCGAATGTCGGCCCGGCCGCTCGTCGCGCTTCGCAGTCGGTCACACAGCGCGTCGCTCTCCTCGACCGGAACTCGAACGGAAAACCCGACGGATTCGTCGTACTCGGCGTCGAATTCGACGCCTTCGCTCTCCAAAATACCGCGGACGGTACCCGAATCGTCGTACTCGACCGAGATATCGAGACGGCGATGTGGGCGTTCCTCGATGACTCCGGCATCGTCCACCGCTTCTTTGACGGCGCGGGAGTAGGCTCGAACGAGGCCGCCGACGCCGAGGTTCGTCCCGCCGTAGTAGCGCGTGACGACGGCGACCACGTTCTCGATATCACGCTGGTGGAGGACGTTCAAGGCGGGTTTCCCCGCACTGCTGGTCGGTTCGCCGTCGTCACTCGACCATTCCCGAACGAACCCGCCGAGGTCGTCCGATCCGTCGCCGGAATCGTTCCCACCTTGAACGCGGTACGCTGGCACGTTGTGGGTCGCGTCGGCGTGTAGTTCCCCGATTTCCTCGATGAACGATTCGGCCGATTCGACGCTGTCCACGGGTGCCACGTAGCCGATGAACTCCGAGCCACGGACTTCGAACGCCGACTCCCCTCGACCCGCCACGGTCCGGTACGTCGTGCCAGCCATCGTTCACCGGTTCGGCGGGCGACACCGAAAAGGCGTGGATTTCGTTGCGGAGGGGACGATTTCGGCTCGCGTGCGCACGGTGCTCACTCGGCTTCGTTGACGGCGATGACGCGAAGTCGGCGATAATCCGCGGTCCACGTCCCGTCCTCGAATAGGTCATCGCGGAGACTATCCTCAACGGCGGAAACGACCGCTCGTTGCTCGCCGTCAGGAATCGGGGCCAAGAGTCCGTCGCCGAACATCCCGAGCCACGACGACAGTCCGTCCGGGCCGCCGTCGAGTTCCGTCGGGCGGTCGAACAGGGTCGCGTAGCGCACCTCGAAGCCGTGTGCTTCGAGTTTCGCGGTGTATTCGCCGACGCTCGGGAAGTACCACGGGTTCTCGATATCGTAGCCACGGTCGGCCGCGACGTCCCGTACTGCATCGAGGATGGTAGCGACGTTCCCGGTTCCACCGAATTCGGCGACGAACCGACCGTCGGGTCGGAGCGCGTCGGTGATGGAGTCGAGGACGGCGTCCTGCTCGGAGACCCAGTGGAGCGCCGCGTTCGAGAACACGGCGTCGAACGGCTTCGAGAACGAGAAATCGCGTGCATCCCCGTGGACGAACCGACACTCCGGATAGCTCTCGCGTGCCTCCGATATCATCTCCGCGGAGGAATCGAGACCGACGACGTCCGCCCCGGAACCGGCGATTCGGTCGGCCAGATGGCCGGTCCCGCATCCGAGATCGAGGACGCGCTCGCCGGTCTTCGGTTCGAGGAGATCGACGACGCCCTCTCCGTACTCGAAGACGAAGGAGTGCCCCTCGTCGTAATCGGTCGTGTCCCACTCGTTTTCCGTGCCTTCGTCCGGTTGATTCATACTGCCGGTTTCACGTCGGTCCTATTTCTATCTCCCCATCGAACAGATTTCCGTTCGCGGTGTTCCAGTGTCCGGAACGTCTCAGCTCAGTTGGATCTGGTGTACGAACTCCAAGTTCTTCAATTGGTTGAGCACGTCCCCCGGTACGTCCTCGTCCGTGACGAGGTAGAGGCGCGGGTCGTCGGTGAACTCCGGGTCCTCGCTGATCGTCTGGCGGATGGAGATATCGTTATCCGCCAGCAAGGAGGTGACAGTCGCAACGATGCCCGGTTCGTCGGCGTTCCGCACGTCGATGGTCAACACCGATAGATCGAGCACCGGTGCCAAATCCATCAGGCTTGGAATCGAGGAGATGTTCTGGAAGATACGGCGCATTTCCTCGTCCTTGAGAATCGCGTCCGTTGTCGAATCGACGACGCGACGGTCCACCCCGATTTCGCGCGCTATCTGCGTGTTCGGAATCTCGATACTGCCCGAAACCACCCGTCCCTCGTCGCTGACCGAGAACCCGCGTTCGAGGAGAAGCCGAATGACCTGTTGCTGGCTCGGACTGCCCTCGAACTTCTGCATGATTCTGTCGAACATCCTTGTCGGATAGACGTGCCCGACGATTTAGTCCTGTTGGGGTCGGAAGCGAGTGTTTATCGAATCACACTTCGACCGAAAACTATGCAACGGAACGTGGTCTGGGAGTCGGAAGACGGGGTCAGTACGGAACACCTCTCCGTCGAATTCGACGACGCCGTCGGCGCGGACGGAGTCGTCGTGGGAATCAGGGAGCAGAAACCGTTCCGGATTCGCTATCGTGTGGACTGCGACGGGACCGGAACGGTTCGGCGGGTAGAAATCGACCCGCTCGGGACGGGGTCGGGGATCGAACTGGAACACGACGGGGACGGAAACTGGACGAAGGACGGCACTCGGGCACCGGAACTCGCGGGATGCCGCGACGTGGACATTTCGGTTACGCCGTTCACGAACACGATTCCGATTCGGCGACTCGATTTGGATTCCGGAGAGTCCGAGACGATTTCCGTCGTCTATCTCGACGTGCCAGCGATGACGGCGACACAGGTCGAACAGCGATACACCGGTTTGGAGTCGCTCGGTTCGTCAGGTGGCGTGTTTCGCTACGAGAGTCTGGAAAGCGGCTTCACCGCCGACCTGCCCGTCGATTCCGACGGAGTAGTGGTGGACTATCCGGGCGTGTTCGGGCGGGTGTCCCCGTAGCTACAGACTTTCCTTCGTGCTCGCCACGTCGCTCCGCCGGTCGTCGATCTGTGTCGCGTCGTCCAGCGCTCGCGCGGTGGCCTTGAACAGGGCCTCTATCTCGTGGTGGGCGTTCTCGCCGTAGACGCCCGCGTGGAGCGTTAGCCCGGCGTTCATCGCCAGCGAGCGGAGGAAGTGTTTCGCCATGTGGCTGGTCATGTCGCCGACGCGCTCCTGTGAGAACTCCCCGTCGAATCGGAAGAGGGGACGTCCGCTCACGTCCACGACGATGTCGCCGACTGCCTCGTCCAACGGAACCTTCCGGTCGGCGAATCGCCGGATCGCTCGCCTGTCGCCGAGCGCCTCGTCGAACGCCTCGCCGAGGGTGATGGCCACGTCCTCGACGGAGTGATGATCGTCGATGTGGAGGTCGCCGTCGGCGCGAACCGTCAGGTCGAACAGGCCGTGGCGGGCGAAGCTATCGAGCATGTGGTCGAAGAAGCCGATTCCCGTCTCGACGGTGGAGTCGCCGTCGCCGTCCACGTCGAGCGTGATTTCGATGGTCGTTTCCGCCGTCTCACGGGTCACGGCGGCGGTTCGGTCGCTCATACCTATGTGATTTGGCCGTGGCTACAAGGGAATTCCGCTCGTGGTAAATCAGCGAAACCACTCTGGAAGACAGACATATGTCTGACGCAAATATATTTACCCCCGCGTTCGTATGATTATTCGTGCTAAAGCGAGATATGCTCAGCGTCCTGTTGGTCGCCGTCGGCATCCTCCTCTGTGGAACGATGCCCGGCCTGGCCCTCGGCGCACCGATGGCCGCCCTCGGTGCCTACGGGCTTGCGGAGCCGCGCCTCGGGGACGCGCCCGACGCCCTCAAAGGACTTGCTGGAGAAACCCGTTAGACTCGACGATATTCGTTAGTCGAGCGCACGCTTCGCGTCCGATAGTGAGAACTCTCCTCGATAGAGAGCGCTTCCGACGACGACAGCGCTCGCTCCCACATCCCGAAGCGTTCGAACGTCGTCCACGGACGCGACCCCACCGCTTGCGACGACTGGAATCTCGACCGACTCGGCGACCTGCCGAACGGGATCGGTCTGGACGCCCTTCATTTGTCCTTCGACGTCGACATCGGTAAACAGAATCGCACCAGCGCCGAGGTCTTCGTATCGCGTCGCCGCCTCCGCCGGGTCGAGCCCCGTCGATTCCGTCCACCCGGAGACGAGGACTTCACCGTCCTTCGCGTCGAGGCTCACCATCACGGAACCGGGGAACGATTCGCTGATCTCCGCGACGATATCCGGGTTTTCGATTGCGGCGGTGCCGAGGATGACGCGATCAACGCCGCGCGAGAGGAGGTCGATGGCGTCGGTCACCGTTCGGATACCGCCGCCGAGTTGGACCTCGACGTCGACGGCGTCCAAAATCGCATCGACCGCGGTGGCGTTCTTGCGCTCGCCCTCGAACGCGCCGTCCAGGTCGACGAGGTGGAGCGTTTCCGCACCGCCTTCGATCCACTTCTGTGCGGCGTCAACGGGGTCGCCGTAGGTCGTCTCCGTGCCTTTTTCGCCCTGAACGAGTTGTACCACTTCTCCATCCTGCATATCGACGGCAGGGATGACTTCGAACGTCGGGAACATACTCTGCATTAGGTGGGGTGGGCCCTAAACCCAACCGAGTCGGTACCGTTTAAGACGTAGGGACGAATGTAAGAGTATGGTCGAAATTCTGCTACTCGTCGGTCTTGCCGTCGCGGCGTTTGTTGGATTTAATATCGGTGGTTCTTCGACCGGTGTGGCGTTCGGCCCTGCGGTGGGGAGCAAGACCGTCTCGAAACTCGGTGCAGCCACGTTGATGACGGCGTTCGCGGTGCTCGGTGGCTGGACAGTCGGACGAAACGTTATCAAAACGATGAGCAGCGATATCGTCGATTTACGGTTCACAATCGTTGCCAGCGTCGGCGTCCTCTTCTTCGTCGGATTGGCCCTCCTCATCTCGAACCTCTTCGGCGTCCCTGCGTCCACTTCGATGACGGCCGTCGGAGCTATCGCAGGGCTCGGAGCGGCGACCGGAACCCTCAACCAGGGGGTTATGTTCCGAATCGTCTCGGCATGGCTTCTCGCACCGATTACGGCCTTCTGGATCTGTGCCGTCATCGGTCGCTATCTGTATCCGTACCTCGACGTGTGGTTCAAACTCGAACAGTCGGAGGAGCCGTTGTTCGAGTTCAACCGCGTCGGCTCGGTACCGTATCCGACGGTCTCCTCGAACGCGACGACGAAGGAGGTCATGGTGACGATCCTCGTCGTCGGCATCGGCTGTTACATGGCGTTCTCGGCGGGCGCATCGAACGTCGCCAACGCGGTCGCACCGCTCGTCGGAAGCGGCGACATCACCGGGAGTCAAGGCGTCCTGCTCGCGGGTGCTGCAATCGCACTCGGTGCGTTCACTATCGCACGGAGAACGCTCGATACGGTCGGGAACGACCTGACCGACCTGCCCCTGCTGGCGGCACTCATCGTCGAAATCGTCAGCGCGAGTCTCATCACGTTCCTCTCGGCGATCGGTATTCCCGCCAGCCTCGCAGTGAGCGCCACGATGTGTATCGTCGGGCTCGGCTGGGGACGAGCGACGCGGACGGTGCGAATCTCCGATGCGGCTACCGCCGCAGTGCGGGGCGACGACGGGGAGAAACGCAAGGAGATGACGGTCAACGTGCTTCCCGAAGAACAGAAGGAAGTGGCGAAGATAGGCGAAGAGGAGCCGGAGACGTTGAAGGCGCGGGACTTGTTCGATCCATCGACGACCGGCCGCGTCATCGTCCTCTGGATTTTGACGCCGTCCATCTCGGCCGTCGCGTCGTATCTCCTGTTCGTTATCGTTCCCCTCTCGCCGAGCTGATTGTAGGGAATTCGGGAGTTGAACGAATCGTTCCTGATTTATCACCACAAGCAGACGAAACAACAACTACTAACCATACCGCCGACCAAACCCCGAGTGATGCCTACCGTAGAATACCTCAACTACGAAGTGCTGGATGATCAGGGCTGGGATATCAACGACGACGATCTCTTCGAGAAGGCCGCTGGCGAAGGCTTCGACGAAGAAGATTACGGCTCCCTCGAAGTTAACCAGGGCGAATACATCCTCGAATCCGCCGAGGCACAGGGCTACGACTGGCCCTTCTCGTGCCGCGCCGGTGCCTGTGCGAACTGCGCGGCCATCATCAAAGAGGGCGAGATCGACATGGACATGCAGCAGATCCTCAGCGACGAGGAAGTCGAAGACAAGAACGTTCGCCTGACCTGCATCGGTAGCCCGGCGACGGACGAGGTCAAGATCGTCTACAACGCAAAGCACCTCGACTACCTGCAGAACCGCGTCATATAAACGAACGGCGTTCGGGAAGGGGTTTTTTAGGCAATATTCGAGAGCGACGCGTCTCACAGACTGCGTTCGAACTCGTACTCCATCGGTCCAGCCAGCGCGAGGGGTTCATCGCCCGTCTCCCGATAGTCGTGGCGGTAGAGCGGTCGGAACTCGCCGAAGTCGGTCTGGACGTAGAACTCGAAGCACGGGAAGCCGTCGTGATGTCCGTGAACGTACACGGCTCCGTCGTTCCATACGACGGCTTCGAGGTGGTAATCGACCGGGTCGGCGTGTGCACGGAGTGGGTTACTCGCGCTCGCGTGCATGTCGAACTCGACGTAATCGTCGTGCCACTGCGGGTCGGTGCAGAAGATTCCTCCCGCCGACGCTTTCCCGCTTCGTCGGTCTTCGGTTCCGTCAGGGTAGGTGATGCGCTCTACCGACTGTCCGGCGTCGGCGAACGAGAGGAGCGTTCCGTTTGTGAAATCGACCACCGCTTCCTGTTCGATGCGGCACCGACCGGTGTTGACGGCGTGTGGCGTGAATTCACGGTCGTCACCTTTGAATTCGAGCATCCCGTCGCCCGCGCTCGGGCGTGAAAGCCAGGTGGATGGGATGAAAGCAGCGCCCCGTATTTTTACGAGGGAGACGTCCCCTGTACTCATAGGATACTCGAACAAACCAAGACAAAATAAAATTAGTGGGAAATATTCAATTTCCTTCAGATATACCGTAACAGCTAAAACATCTCACCGAGGGCTACCGTTTGGTGCACACTTCGATTCCCGACCTCCTCCGACTGCTCGCCGTCCCTGTCTTCGGATGGGCCGCGTGGCGTGACGTGAAGACGCGGCGGGTGCCCAACAAGACGTGGTATCCGCTCGCGGCGCTCGCCGTCGTGTTGCTCGTCTGGGACGGGGTGACCGCGATGGGTTCGTCGCCGTTCCAACGAAAACTGTTCCTCTTTCACGTCGCGGTGAGTCTCGGGTTCGTCGCGCCGCTCGTCGTCGCTTTCTGGTGGTTCCGAGCCTTCGGCGGCGCGGACATGAAGGCGTTTCTCGTGGTCGCCGCCCTGTTTCCGTCCTATCCGACGTACTACCTCGGCAGTCAAACGTATCCCGTACAAGGAACCGTCCTCGGGGTGTTCTCGCTGACGATCCTGACGAATACGGTGTTGCTCGGGGCGCTGTATCCCGCCGCGCTGTTCGTCACGAACTTCGCCACCGGACGGCTTTCGTCGGTGATGTTCGTCGGGCGAGTCGTGGATTGGGGCGAAATCCCGACGGCCCACGGCCGACTGCTGGAGACCCCGGACGGAGTGACCCGTAACGGCGTGGATTTGGACGCGATTCGGATGTATCTGCGGTGGCGCGGGGCGACACTGGCCGACCTCAGGAACGGAGCGAACGACCTGCGTGACCCGGCAAGCCTGCCCGCGGAATCGAACCCGCCAACTGACGGTATGGTGACCGACGGCGGGACGGTGATCGAACGCGAACCGACGATAGAATCGGAGGGCTACGAGGACCCGTGGGGTGCCGCCCACTTCCTCGACAGCATCGACCACGGAGCCTACGGGGCGACGCCGAAAAAGCTCCGCGACGGGTTGGAGGTGCTGGTGACGAAGGACGAGATGTGGGTGTCGCCGGGGATTCCGTTCATCGTCCCGCTGTTCGTCGGACTCGTCGTCGCGTTGGGTTACGGCGACATCCTGTCGGGTGCGCTGGCCGTCCTCGGACTGGCGACCATCTGATTTTAGAGAGTTTCACGAACCAATCGCGTGAGTCGTGGCCGAATGCCGACTTCCCGGCGAGTGATGATGACGGTCGTATCCGCGCGTCGGCCGACGGCTTGCGGAACCGATCCGACGAGTTGCCGTCGGAGCATCCCTTGTCGCGTCGAGCCGAGAATCGTGATATCGTGATTCGACGCTTCTTCGACCACGGTGTCGGTGACTGATCCGGTTCGAACCTCCCGGTCCACGTCCGCGGGAGCCACGCGGGCCGCGATACCGGCGAGCAATCGCTCGGCCGTCGTGTCCTCCGCTCCGACGCGGAGGAGATTGATTTCCGCATCGTTCGCCACCGCGATGGCACGGGCGACGTCCGCCGCGAGTTCGGCATGTGGGCCTTCGGCGACGGGGACGAGAATCGAATCCACGCCGTCCGCAGGGCCGATTTTCTCCACGAGAACGTCGGACGGGGTTCTGGCGACGAGTCGGTCGATGTTGCTCCCGAGGACGATTTCGCTCGGCCGTTCGCGCGCCTGCCAACCGACGAGGAGCGCGTCGCAGTCGAATTCCACGACGGCGTTCGTGAGTGCGCGAGCGACATCGAAGGAGACGAGCAACTGCCCGCTGACCGGGACCGCACCCCGTGCAGTTTCGACCACGCGGTCGAGAATTTCCTGTTCCTCCCCGCCGAACTCGCGGATGATGACGTCGTCGTTGTAGAGCGCGAACGGCGATTGGCGCTCGGTCACGAGTACCCGCAGGACGAGCACCTCACCGTCCCGTTCACGTGCGATATCGACGGCGGTTCGAGTCAACTGCGCGGCGTTCGCGGGGTCGGCGATGGCGACGGCGATGCGATACTCACTCGTTCCCCCCATTTTCGAGACATACGGTGGCCGATGGCAAAAGCGTTAGCTCCCCCGAGAGGGGAGCGTTTCGGGTGGAGATAGTTAGCGACGTCGCTGAACTCGACGGATATCAGTTCACTTTCGAGAAATCGGTGTCGACGTTTCCATCCCGGTCCAAATCGACGACGGCGTCGAACAGGCCGAGGAAGCGCTCGATTTGCACTTCGTCGTGGACGCCTTTCGAGAGGTGGAACAGGCCGACAGCATCGTTCTCTTCGAGCAGTCCGAGGACTTTCTCGACCGTCTCGTACACCCGCTGTTCGTCGGCGTAGTAGGCCATTTCGGTGATGGAGTCGAAGCTGATACGGCGTTTGCCGTCGGTTTCGGTCAGGAACGTTTCCGTGACCGAGAGGATGCCTTCGAGGTCGTCGGGGGCCGACACGTAATGGACGTCGTTCGTGCTTCGGCGGGAGTAGCCCCGCTCGATGCTCAGGGTGTCGAGGATGTCCGCTTTGCTCTCGTCCACGTCGTAGTGGTCGAGTTTCTGTTTTACCTCGCGGGCCGTGGTCCGTGTCGAGATGACGAGGAAGCGGTCGGTGTCAGTTTTCAGAAAATCGGTGTCGATTCGGTCGGTTTCGCCGGTACTCGGGTGTAGCAGAAGGACGCCTGTTCCGCCGGGTATCGAATCGGGCGTGTTCTCGATGTCGAGTTGGTAATCCATATGGTCCGGTAACTAGTGGCACCGACTTAAAATATGCGGGAATGGACGTCAGAACACGGTGTCGGCGGTGGCCGCCCCGACGACGCTGAAGACCGACCCGACGCTGACGGCTTTCGCCGTCGTGAACAGGACATCGGTGGACGTGTGACCGTCGAAGAGGCCGTCGTGGAGGAACGTCTCCGGCGCGGCGAACACGATTGCGAGGATAGCGACCGACCCGAAGGAGACGAGCATGAGCGAGATGAAGCGGGTCGGAATCCCGGCCACGTCCGCCTCGCGGTCCGGGTCACGGTCGTGGTCCGCTTTGTAGAGTGCACCGTACCCGATTCCAAAGACGAGGCAGACGGTCGCGGCGGCGTGCATCAGCGACATCGTCGCCGCCACGTCCCACACCTCCTGTGTGACGACGAACGGACCAGCGAGGAGAAACCCACCGAGAATCTGCTGGGCCGTATCGGCGAAGGCGTATCGTTTTCTCGAACCGACCATATCGCTCGAAACGGAGTCGAGAAATAAAGCGCTGGCCGTTCGGATTGCCGTGTTTTTCGGTCGATACGCTTCCGACCCGGTGCGTTCCGAACTCGATGTGGCTCGAACTCGGCACGTTCCGAACTCGTTTTGTCGGGGACGCCCGTTCTCCCGTGCATGAGTGTCCGCGAGGAGTTCGACGATTGGGCGGCGGACGGCCGCGACAAAGGGATGGAAGACCGCCACTGGCACACGGCGAAATACGCGCTCGCTCGCATGCCGGTCGAGGAAGGAGACACGGTACTCGATTTGGGCTGTGGGAGTGGCTACGCCGGGCGCGCACTCCGCGAGACGAAAGGCGCGGGACGGGTGTACGGCCTCGACGGGTCGCCGGAGATGGCGCGGAACGCGTACGGGTACACGGACGATTCCGCCGTGTCGTACCTCGTCGGCGACTTCGACCACCTGCCGTTCGCGGACGACAGCGTGGACCACGTTTTCACCATGGAAGCGTTCTACTACGCGAATAATCCCCACGAGATGCTTCGGGAAGTTCGGCGGATTCTGCGCCCCGGTGGGACCGTCTTCTGTGCGGTGAACTACTACGAGGAGAACGTCCACTCCCACGGGTGGCAGGACTCGATTGCCGTCGAGATGACGCGCTGGAGCGCCGCGGAGTATCGAGACGCGTTCCGCGACGCGGGACTGTACGTCGCCGAGCAGGACAACATCCCGGACCGGGAAATCGACATTCCCGAGGAATCCGAGTTCCCGACCGACAGCTGGGAGACGCGCGAGGCGATGGTCGAACGCTACCGCGAGTTTGGTACCCTGTTGACGGTCGGCGTCGCGCCCTGAACCCCTTCATTTCCGGTCGAAGTTCGAGACGACTCGATTCGTCGTTCGCGCTTCTCGCCAGAAACGGAGTCGTTTCGAAGCGAACGGTCAACCGCGGTAACCTCAAATTCGGTCCGTAACGGCGGACGCCTCTAAACACATCATCGATGGTCGCGCGAAGAATCCCGCTTCCGGAGGATTTAACCAAACAGCAGGGCGTCTTTTAGGTGATATGGTGAAAGTAAGCGTAGTCGGTGCGGCAGGCACTGTTGGAGCCGCCGCAGGCTACAACATCGCACTGCGTGACGTCGCGGACGAACTGGTTTTCGTGGACATTCCGGACATGGAAGACAAGACGATTGGACAGGCCGCCGACGTGAACCACGGGGCCGCCTACGACTCGAACACGACCGTTCGACAGGGCACCTACGAGGACACCGCCGGGTCGGACGTCGTCGTCATCACGGCCGGGATTCCGCGCCAGCCGGGACAGACGCGTATCGACCTCGCGGGTGACAACGCACCCATCATGGAGGACATCGGGTCCTCCATCGCCGAGCACAACGACGACGATTTCGTCACCATCACCACCTCGAACCCGGTGGACCTGCTCAACCGTCACCTCTACGAGACGGGCGACCGAGCACGGGAGAAAGTTATCGGCTTCGGCGGCCGCCTCGACAGCGCCCGGTTCCGCTACGTGCTGAGCCAGCGCTTCGATGCGCCCGTCCAGAACGTCGAAGCGACCATCATGGGCGAGCACGGCGACGCACAGGTGCCGGTCTTCTCGAAGGTCCGCATCGACGGTGCCGACCCCGAGTTCACGGACGACGAGAAAGAGGAGATTCTCGGCGAGCTCAAAGAGAGCGCGATGAACGTCATCGAGAAGAAGGGCGCGACCCAGTGGGGTCCGGCGACGGGCGTCGGCCACATGGTCGAAGCCGTCATCCGTGACACCGGCGAAGTGCTCCCCGGTTCCGTCAAACTCGAAGGCGAGTACGGTCACGAGGGCGTCGCACTCGGCGTCCCCGTCAAACTCGGTACGAACGGTGTCGAGGAAGTCGTCGAGTGGGACCTCACCGAGTTCGAGCGCGAACAACTCGGCGAGGCCGCCGACAAACTCGCGGAGCAGTACGAGAAGATCGAGTAAGCGAGTTTCGAGCGACTCACAGTCAGTTCTTTTTTGGACGCGATGCGGACGAGAAAAGTAAGAGGCGACGGAAACGGCTCGCGAAACCTCGATACGGCGACTACCGACCCAACTCCAATCGCGTGCCGATCTTGTCAGGCAATCCGGCTTCCCGAACCGCTTCCTGCACCGTCCCGATGTCGTACTCGACGCGTCGTTCGTCCACCGTCATGTCGTCGAGGTCCAGAACCGCGTAGGCCGCGCGGGGGTCGCCGTCGCGCGGTTGGCCGACGCTGCCGGGGTTCATCACGATACCCTCGTCGTACGTTTCGTGATGTTGGACGTGCGTGTGACCCATGACGAGGACGTCCTCGTCGCCGAGCATGTCGGCGTCGAACTCCTCGGGGTAGGTGTAGTGGTCCGGGTCGTCCGGATGACCGTGGACGATTCTCACGCGGCCATCGCACGCGAGACGCGAGTCCGGAAGGCGGGCGAGCCACTCCCGTTGCAAATCGTTGAGTTCGTCACGAGCGTGCTCGACGCCCGCCTGCGCCATGCCGTTGAACGCGAACGGCGTCTCCGAGACGACCGCTCGGTCGTGATTGCCCATCACGCACGCCGTGGCTCGGTCGCGGACGATATCGACGCATTCGGCGGGCCACGGGTTGTAGCCGACCACGTCACCGGCACAGAGCAACGCCTCGACGGAGGGCATATCATCGAGAACGGCATCGAGCGCGATGCGATTCGAGTGAACGTCCGAGAGAATACCGACTTTCATGTCGGGAGATACGTTCGGCGGTGCCTTAATTCCCGTTCTCGACAGCGAGGTCGAATCCGTCGTTTCCGCCGTTGCGAGTAACGCCGACCGCACAGACGGGATGCTCGAAGTCGAGGTCGTAGGCGGTGCTCGCCGCGCTCTCGGCGTTGTCAGCCTCGAAATCGAACGACTCCGGTGCGTCCTTCTCGTAGGTTGCGACGAGCGTCGGTTCCGTCACTTCCCGCACCAGCAGGGCATCGCGTCGGACGATACCGATGTACGATTCCTCGCCGACCGTCCCCGCGATTCGCGGCGTGTCGTAGTCGTCCTTCTCGTAGTCCAGCGAGAGCAGACACTCGGCGAGAGCATCGCGCGCCGGGTAGCCGAGTTCGATCTTCTCCGCGATCGGGTCCACCTGCGAACCGTTGCCGATGACGGCCGTGTCGCCGACGATGCGAGCGCAGTTGTACGAGATATACGGGTTGTCCGTCTCCGGCGCGTCCTCGGTCGGCCCGACAGTGACGGTGTCCTCACGCGCGACCGCCTTCCGATTCGGGAACGACCGCGACGAAACTCGATACGCGCCTGTCTCCGGTCCGACGACGATGAAGCGTCCGATGTACATACACGAACATGCGTAATTGGGACGGAAATACGTGCTGGTTTGTGCAAGCATACGGTGTTATCTCAGATCTCGCTCGACAGGAACTCCTGGAAATACTCCTCCATCCGTTCTTGGGAGTAGAACTTCACGCCTTGGTCGCGGATACCCGCCAAGAGGTAGTTTTCGACCATGACGAACGAACCGAGTCGACGCGACTTCTTCTGTACCGTATCGACCCGATCACGGCGACGGGAGACGTAGTGGGAGAGGGCCTGTTCGATAAACTTCGAGTCGGTGCGGGTCAACTCGTCCGCGAGAACCGCCGCCGATTCCATCGCCATCGACGCACCGACGCCAGCGGTCGGCAGGATTGCATGTCCGGCATCGCCGATCAGGACGACACGTCCCTTGGTCCACTCGTCCATGTGGAGGTCGTAGAAATCGTCGTGCCACATCGTCGCCGGATCGTCTATCTCGTCGAGAATATCCGGAACCAGGCCGCTCATATCGTCGAAAGTCGTTCGAATCCTCTCGATTCGTTCGTCGACCGGATCCGGTGTTCCTTCCGGCGCGGTGGCGGCGAGGAAGCACGCCAACTTGTCTTCGGTCGGATACAGTCCGACGAACCGTCCCGCGCCCCAGTGTTCCTGTACCTCGCCCGTCGTCGCCATCGAGGGATCGACCCAGAACGCCCACCCGGTCATGTCGTGGTAGGTCAACTCCACGTCGCCGAACACCAGTTCCCGAACTGTCGAGTGAATACCGTCGGCACCGACGACGAGGTCGTACGTTCCAGTCGTGCCATCGGTGAAGGTGACGTCTACTCCGTCGGCGTGTTGGGCGACGTCCGTGACGGTCGTCCCCATCCTGATAGTCCCCTCCGAAACGGTCGTCTGTAACACGTCGATGAGGTTTGGTCGCCAAACGAGGAACGTCTCACCGTACTCGTCCGCGAGGCTCCCCATATCGTACTCGTGTAGCTGTTCTCCGTTGTGATTGAATACGTGGTACTCCTCGAACTGGTCGGCGTCCCCGAGGAGTTCGTCGTATTTACCGAGTCCCTTCAACACGTTCGACCCTGCGGGCCACAGGCTGAGCGTGTAGCCGAGGCCGCCGTAGTTTTCGGACTTCTCCACGACGTCGGGCGAAAATCCTCTCCCTTCCAACAGTCCCGCCAGCGTCAGCCCGGCGATTCCACCACCAACGACGAGAACTCGCATGTCGGTACCGTATCGTACATCTGTTGTCATCGTAACGACGGGTACGAACTTGGGAATCGTCGGTCTGTTCTCTAGCATGCCACCGATCTTTATAAGAGATAGTCGTCGATATCGAACCGTCACGGGGAACGAATAGATGAGGGAGACATGAGGTATGCAACAGTCGTCGTTCGGTGGGATGCGGGCGACCTCCATCCGCTCGACGATGCGGTGGCAAACGCATCGGACGTTACCATCGAGACGACCTACTACATCAACCCGGTTCGTGGCGGGACGTACGCCGAGCTGAGCCGACTTCGGGGGGACTCAGCGCGGATACGCGAACTGTTACGGAAAACACCGGAGGTGTTGGACTTCGACGTTCCACCCGGAAGCGACGGCATCACGTACACCCACTACGAGTCCTCGCCGCTCATGGACGCACTGTTGGGTGTGCTGTTCGATCACGAAATCGTCCTCGAATGGCCGGTCGAATTCGTCGATACCGGCACCGACCGAGGCGTCCGGGTCACGTTCTTGGGAACGGAACGCGCACTGAGTGCCGCACTGAACGACGTTCCTCCCGACTTCGGAATCGAACTCGAACGGATGGGCGAGTACTCGCCATCGATTTCCGATCCGGTCGCAACGCTCACCGACCGCCAACAGGAGGTGTTGGCGGTGGCAGTCCGAGAGGGCTACTACGAGATGCCACGGGAAACGACGCATCGAGAGATAGCAGACGAACTCTCGGTCGCTCCTGGAACGATCAGCAAACAGTTACAACGTATCGAGATGACGTTGATTTCGTCGCTCGTGGCCGCGAGTCGGTAGATTCGTTGCCGAATCGACGTCCATGATAGCAGGATGCAACGCTCGGCCGGGTTCGAAACACTGAAATACGGAACTGTGCTACCGTTGAATGCAGATTCAGCGACCAAGTCGCTGGACGACAGCAGTCCCATGGGGTAGTGGCCAATCCTGTTGCCTTCTGGGGGCAACGACCGCGGTTCGAATCCGTGTGGGACTACTCGAAATTTTACGATTTCCTTTGTAAGAGCGACCGCTGTATCGTCGATAGGATTTCAAACACGTCCGATCTACGGTTTCGACTGGCGAATATCGAAACCGCCGTCAGAGAGCCGGTATCACGCCGGATAATACCATTATTAACCGATTTCTTCTCGGCAACAGCTAAAAGCAGGGTCGGAAGCGCGGTTTCACGTTTGACTCCCTACGGAAAGCGAACCTTATCCGCACCGCTTCCAGCCTAAGTCGAAACAACATAGAGGGAAACCGATGTTTCTATGATAGACGATACTACACGTTTATACGCCGTTCTGTTGGGTTACTCACTGCTCATCGCAAGCAGGCGTCAGTTCGTACTTCGTGATAGCGATGGAGGAAGAATGACAACTGATGTAGAAGATAATTCGACAAGTTTTGGAGAGGAAGATATCGGAGAGGATTCCGACGAGCGGACGGAGAGCAACGAGACGGTGCCCGTTCTCAGCGTCGTTCTGCCGACGAAAAACGAGGAGGACGGTATCGCGGAGAGCATCGCGCAAGCGAGGGAGGCCATCGCGGAAAGCGGACTACCCGGCGAAATCATCGTCAGCGACAGTTCGACCGATAGAACGCCGCAGATAGCCCACGAGATGGGTGCGACCGTCATCAGTCCGGACAAACCGGGATACGGCTACGCCTATCGATACGCGTTCGACCGCGCTCGTGGTGAGTACATCGTCATCGGCGACGCTGATAACACGTACGACTTCACGGAGTTGTCGAATCTGCTCCCGCACGCCGTGAACGGAAGCGCGGACATCGTTTTCGGAAGCCGTCTCTCGGGGACGATAGAGGACGGTGCGATGCCCTGGCTCCATCAACACATCGGTAACCCCGTGTTGACGAAGTTCGTGAACACCTTCTACGATGCGGGGATTTCCGACTCACACAGCGGATTTCGCGTCATTTCGCGTGATGCGCTCGAACAGCTCGAACTGAAAACCGACGGCATGGAGTTCGCCACCGAGATGGTCGTCGATGCGGGGTCGAAAGGGCTGAAGATGAAGGACGTACCGATAACGTATCACCGGCGAACCGGCGAGACGACGCTCAACACGTTCCGCGACGGCTGGCGGCACGTCAAGTTCATGTTGCTGTACGCGCCCGGCTATCTACTGTCCATTCCCGCGCTCATCATCGCTCTCTTTGGAGTCGTAATCACCGGATTTTCGCTGTCCAACACTCACTTCGTTGGCACTGTTCTCGGTCGATCGATCGACCTCTTCTTCGGCCTACAGATGCTGTTGGTCGGGAGCGTGCTGACGGTCGCCGGAACGCAGATCGGGACGCTCGGAATATTCCTCGCCGCGACTACTGTCGGGGACAGGTTTCCAAAGGATACTGCGACACAGTGGATGAGCCAACGGTTAGACCCGGATTACGGGATCTATTCGGGACTCGTTCTCACGCTCGTCGGAATTGGACTACTTTGGAACGCCGTCCTCGGCCGAAATGTAGGAGATCCGAACAGTCTCGCCATCAGTGAGATACAAGTCGTGTGGTTGCTAGTCACCATCATCGGCGTCCAGATGCTCGCAACGGGGTTTTACGCTCGAACGCTGCTGGCGAGGGAGGGGGTGTTCGAGACGTGAGTTCGACCGCCAGCGAGGACGGCCTGAAAATCGCGTACGTGTACGACGCCGTCTACCCCTGGGTGAAAGGTGGCGCACAAAAGCGAGTCTGGGAGATTGCACGGCGGATGGCCGACGACCACGACGTCCACCTCTACGGCATGCAGTACTGGGACGGACCGTCGATCATCGAACGGGACGGAGTGACTCTGCACGGCGTCTGCGAGCCAGCGGACCTGTACGCCGGGGAGCGGCGCTCGATTCCACAAGCCCTGTACTTCGCGGGACATCTGACCGTTCCGCTGCTCCGCGAATCGTTCGACGTCATCGACTGCCAGTCGTTTCCGTACTTTCCGTGCTTCTCGGCGAAGGCCCACCAACTCCTTCGGCGCTCGGCGTTCGTCGTGACGTGGTACGAAGTGTGGGACGACTACTGGTACGAGTACCTCGGTCGGAAGGGGGTGTTCGGCAAAACGGTCGAGCAGGCGACCACGAGGCTCCCGCCGACGATAATCGCCATCTCGGAGTTCGTTCGCGGGAACTTGGCGACCATCGGGAGAGACGAGGGAGTCAACGTCGTTCCGAACGGTATCGACTTCTACGGCGTGGACGCCGTCGAACCGGCCGGAAACGACTGGGATATCCTGTACGTCGGTCGATTATCGAGCCACAAAAACGTCGATCTGTTACTCGACGCCGTTCTCGACGCCGAAGCACGGCTCGGTCGGCAGCTCGATTGTGGCATCATCGGTGACGGACCGGAGAGCGAGCGGTTGCGGGCCTACGCCCGTGAATTGGGTCTCTCGGGGAGTGTCACGTTTCTCGGATCGGTCGAGTCCGACGAGGAGGTTATCGGGAACTTCAAGGATGCGCGCCTGTTCGTCCTGCCGTCCACGCGGGAAGGCTTCCCGAACACGATTCTGGAGGCCAACGCCTGCGGTGTGCCGTCGATCGTCGTCGATCACGAAGACAACGGGGGGACAGCAGTCGTCGAAGACGGGGTTACCGGAAGTATCGTCGATTTCTCCGCCGACGCGCTGGGAAGGGAAGTGGCGACGCTCGTTGCGGACGACGAACTGCGTCGCCGGATGAGCGAGGACGCTCGCGAGTTCGCCCGTCGGCACGACTGGGATCGAATCGTCGCGGAAATGGAGACAGTGTATGACAGAACAATCGCCAAACAGTGAAGGGGGAACAGGGGAAGAAAACAGCGTACTGGTAACGGGAGGTGCGGGATTCATCGGGTCACACGTCGCCGAACGCCTGCTCGAATCGGGGTGGGACGTCCACGTCGTGGACAACTGCTTTGCGGGAAGCAGGGACCTCGTTCCCGACCGGGCAACGTTGTACGAGGTAGATATCCGCTCCGACGAATTCCGTCGTCTCGTGCGGGGGGTCGGACCGCGACGGATCGTACACCTCGCCGCGCTCCACTACATTCCGTACTGCAACGAGCATCCCGAGGAGGCGTTCGACGTGAACGTCATTGGGTCGCGGAACGTCTATCGCGTCGCTCGCGAAATCGACGACCTCGAATCCGTGGTCTTCGCGTCGTCGGCTGCAGTGTACCCGCCGGGCGACGCGCCGAACCGGGAAGAGGACGAGGTCGAGCCGATAGACATCTACGGCCAAACGAAGCTCGTCGGCGAGGACCTCCTCGAACTGTTTGCGAACGATATGGAAGACGAGAATGTTTCCTGCGTCGCGGCACGGTTGTTCAACGTCTTCGGTGACGACGAGACGAACCCGCACCTCATTCCGGCAATTCTCGATCAGCTACGGGAGGGGGACCGGACGCTGACCCTCGGAAATCTCACGCCGAAGCGTGACTTCGTCCACGTGAGCGACGTTGCGAACGCGCTCGTCGCGCTCTCGGACGGATTCGATGGGACCTATCGTGCGTTCAACGTCGGTACGGGAACCGAATGCTCGGTCCGTGAGGTCGTCGGCTACGTCGGCGGGCTACTCGGCGAGGACATCGAAATCACCCAAACCGAGCAACGAACTCGCAAATCCGACCGTCAGCATCTCTGTGCGAACGTCGAGCGTATCCGGACCGAAATCGGATGGGAACCACGGCTGTCGTTCGTGGACGGGCTGGACGACTTGCTGGAACGCGAACCGATACCGGCCGGAGCGGGAGAGCCTGTCGAGCGGGAGGGAGAAGAAAAGACGGCACCCGATATCGAACCAACTGAAAGAGAGCGATAGCGGAATGCGAATACTACAGACTCCGCCGCGATATCATCCGTTTATCGGAGGTGTCGAGGAGTACGTCGCCACGCTCTCACACCAGTTGGTCGAGCGTGGACACGACGTGACCGTGCTCTGTGCGCGGTCGGATTCGAAGACTCCGGTCGAGGAGGTCAAAAATTCGGTTCGAATCCGACGGCTACCGGTGGCTGGCCATCTGGCAAACACGCCGATAACGCCACACTTTCCGCGTGCGGTGTACGAGGAGGCGGCCCGAGCGGACGTGATACACACCCACATGCCGACGCCGTGGAGTGCCGATTTGAGCGCGTTGGTCGGTGCCGTCACCCGAACGCCGACGGTGCTCACGTACCACAACAACGTCATTGGAACCGGAGTCGCGAGTGTGATGGCAAGCGCGTACAACAACATTCCGCTCCCGACGACGCTTCACCTAACCGACAGCGTCATCACTACACAGCAGTCGTACCTTCGGCGGGCACGCCCGTTGAAATCGGTTCGTTCGAAAGTCGAGTGCATCCCCAACGGCGTCGATATTCGTCGGTTCCGACCGATGTCCGTCTCATCGGAAGCGAAGCGGTCGCTCGGATTCGCGTCCGATCGTGACAACGTGCTCTTTCTCAGCGCGCTGGACGAATATCATCGGTACAAGGGTCTCGACGTGTTGTTAGCGGCGATGGCGTCGCTCGCTGAAACCACGGAAATGCCACCGAAACTCGTCGTCGGCGGTGACGGTGTTCTTCGGGCCGAGTACCAAGCCGAGGCACGGCAACTCGGCATCGACGATCACGTTCGATTCGTCGGACGTATTCCGGATGCCGAACTGGTGACAGCGTACAACGCGGCGGATACGTTCGTCCTCCCGTCGACCGATCCCGATCAAGAAGGGTTCGGCCTCGTCCTCTTGGAGGCGCTTGCGACCGGAACGCCGGTCGTCTCGACGGACATCGTCGGTGTAGCGAACGACATCGAATCTGTTGGTGTCGGGAAAGTCGTCACACGTCACGACCCGAACGCGCTTGCCGAGGGAATTCGGGATGTACTCGACTGGGAAGACGATCCGCTGTCCGATCGTTGTCGGTCGCTGTGTGAAGAGCGGTACTCGGCACGAACGAATGCGGAGCAGGTGTTGAGCGTTTACGCCGACCTCGTCGAAGCGGAGCGCTGAGACTGTGACGGTCGGCAACCGCGGTCGATTCGGAATACCGTGAACTCCGGTTGCCGAACGACCGGGGTGAATAGTGGACTACGGTCGAACTTCAGGTACGCGGAGCGATTTATCGGCTTTCGTTGGTAGTTTTCCACGTAGATTACCTGCGTAGATACTTCTCGATTAAGGATGAAATAATCAGCGCCGTACGACCGCATCTCCTCGCAAGCCGCCGTCGCGTTCGTTCCGTACCAGACGTCGACGAGGCCCTGTCGGTCGTAATCGTCGGTGTTACGGTAGACGATTTCGTATCTGTCCATGCCGACGAGATACGCGCCTGTTTTCAAGTCCGTAAAGATGGGGTCGCCGCGCTCGACGCCGTTCTGATGCATTCCGTTCACGAGTTTGTCGTAATCGCCACGATACGGAAACGTCCAGACACCGGGGATAACGAGCAAGTTTCCGACGACCATCAGCGCGATGATGACGTATCCCGTCACGTGGGCGAAGCGAGCGATTCGGTCGCGGGAGGGAGAGATTCGTGCTGGTAGGGAAAAGTGCGGAACGCGGGATCGAAGGGAGTACCCGGAGTGATCGGCGACGAAACGCGGGATGTAGGGGATGTAAGTCGGAACGCTCCCGGGGAGGGAAAGCGAATCGAGTTCGCCGACGGCGACCAGCAGGCCGGGAATCGAAGCCTCGAAGAAAATCCGCGTCCAGAAAAAACTCACCGAGAGTCCGGCGGGGATGTACACCACGAGGACGCTGTAGAGCCACAGCATGCGCTCGTCGAGGAGAAACTGGCTACCCTCACGGGAGAGCGCACGGAATGCGCTGACGGCGCTAACGAGCGCCACGGGGACGAGGATTATCATCACGTACGGCGGCCACGAGAGCAAAAACGGGACCGGACGAACGGTACCGAAGCCGAACCGACTGCCGATGACGCCCAGCGTGTTACTGAAATCGAACCCCGTGAACTCGCCGCCGGAATGCGAGAGTCGATCGCCGTGAAGCGCGAGGAGGATCAGCGGGCCGACGACGGTTCCGAGGACGACGTCCCGCCGCGACCCGTCGCGTCGCCAGCGAAGCACGCCGATGACGAAGATGAATGGAAGGAGCAACAGGGAACGAGGGAGGTAGAACATCGATGTGAGCGCGAGAATACCTGCGCTGGTCCAAAACCAGCGCCCGCCCTCACGACTCCAGCGAATCGTCGTGTAGAATCCAAGCAGGGTGATGGGAAACGAAAGCCCTCGCGCTTCGGTGATGTAGAGGGGCGAATAGTCAGGCATCAGGAAAATAGCCGTCGCGCACAGGGTTCGATAGCGGGTGTCGTCGGTGTACAGCGACGCGAGAAGGTAGCCGACGACGAACTTCACGAGCGGCGTCAGCAGGAAGAATCGCGTCCAGCGATGGACGAAATCCAGTCCCGTGAGTGCCGTGAGACCGCTCGAAAGATACGCCGCGGCGGGCGTATCGATATCGACGCAGATCTTCCCCCAGTACGGGTCGTAGTTGCCGACCGACGAGACGTATCCGCAGGTCGGTAGGTGGAATCCGTGCGAGAGAAGCCACTCCTCGATGTACCACAGCGAGTACGCCCACGGGTCATCGAGCGGCGGGACGAGCATCGCCTTGACGACGACGGCGAGACAGGCGGCGAGCAGGAGACAGAGACCGAGTCGCTCGCGCCACGAGAGCGGATGAATCCGCTGATCGTACGCATCCCGTGTTCGCCGTCGAAGCGTTGTGAGTATTCGCTTCATCGTCTACCGATATCGGAGGAGCGTCGTTTCGCCGGGAGCGATTGACGACTGCATGGGTAATGAAACGGCAACTCGTTACGGACCGGTAGGCTGTCGTTGTGTGGTGGTTTCGTCCGCCGACCGTGACAAAGACACTCATTCTCATATCATCCGCGCTCAAGCAGATCGAACAGCGGCTGCAAGTTGATCGGAATCGTGCTCGTGTACTGTCGCAGTAAGGTCATGTCCTCCGTTTCGAGTCCACCTACAGCGAAGAACACGATGAGGTGAACGGCGTAAAACCCCATTCCCGCAAGGAGCACCGTTAACAGCGACGACCGAATCCACGACCCGAAGGCGACGTACAGCAGGGCGAAAAGGACGGTCGTGGATACCGTGACGCGAACGAGTGCACTCGAAATCGCGTGAAACTCCCGAACGAGGTACAACCGCACCGCCGAAGCGACGTTAAGCGCGGCATACGTCAGCGCAGTCGCTGCCGCGACACCACCGATACCGAACGACGAAATCAACAGGAAACCGAGCACGACGTTGGCGACGAGGGTTCCGGTCGTCGTCCAGAAGATAAACCGCGTGTCGCCGATGGCCGTCAGCGCCGCGCGGGTCATTCCGGTCGCCACCTCGACGAAGAAACCGACGACGACGATGGCCAACACCAGTCCGCCGGACGCGTACGCATCGCCGAAGAGGGCGGTCATTATCGCCTCGGGAAAGCCGACGACGAACAGGAAGATGGGAAGCGTGAGGACGACGACCCACTTCGCCATCAGCGTGTAAAGACGCGACATCTCCTCGGTGTCCGCGTCCTCGTCGTCCAGTTGCGAGAAGATGGGCAGGAAGAGCGCCGAGAACGACCAGACGAAGAGGAGCATGATTCGGCCGGTCGTGAATGCCGCGTCGAATACTCCGATTTGAGCGGGGGAAAGCGAGTATCCGATGATCATGTCGTCAGTCGCCTGAATGAGTTGCCACGCCGCCGTTGCGATGACGAGCGGGACCGAAAACCGGAGCAGTGGACCCGTGTGTTCGGAGAGACGGGTGAAGGTTCGCTGTGTCGACGAGAGCAAGTCGGTCTCCCGCACGAGAATGAAGATGGAGAGACCGGCGGTAATCGCGGTCCCGAGCGCCCATCCGGCGGCCGCTCCGACGATACCGTACCCGAGGTAGATGCCAGCGACGGCGAGAACGATGATGGCGCCTCGGAGCACGACGTTCTGCACGAATGCGATTCGGGACGCGTCCCCGATTCCGCGAAAGCCGCCGAGAGACAGCCAAACGACAGACTGGAACGGAAGCGCGAGGGCAAAGAGGATGACGACGGGAACGGCGCTCGGAACGAGAAAGAGACGCGAAACGATACTCGAAAGAAGTGCGAGCGCGACTGCCGCGCCGACCGCCGTAGCGAAAGCGACCTCCACGGCGGTCAGGAACACACTACCGGAATCTTCGGCGCGGGGAATGTTCCGCGCGACGCCCTCTTCCAACCCGAGACTGGTGAGGAGAACGAGCAGTTCGAGAAGCGACACGCAAAACGCAAGGATACCGTAGCCGCTGACGCCGAGGAGTCGCGCCAGCACGATACGGGTCAAGAAGGCGATACCCATCCCCAGCACGTTTCCGACGAGGATGATGAGTCCCCCGCTGAAGAGTCGCCCGTAAAGTCCGCTCTTCATTGTTTCTCACAGAATCGTCCGGATGGGTGTTTCTTCCGGACGCATTCGGTCACGAGGTGATTTCCGCTCGACCGGATTCGACGGACGTTTTCCGCGTTACTCCTGGAGACGGTGTTGACGACGCGGTTGTCGCCCGATTCGAGGAAGACGAGTCCATACTGATTCCCGGAGAGGACCGTTCTGAACATTCGATTCGGTCCCGAGAACCGGAATTTGACGCCGTTCGTATTGTTCCGGACAACGACGTGAACGAGATGGTTTTTCCCGGCTTGATCGAGCAGAACACCGTCGTCGTTCGAGTTCGCAACGTCGTTCACGAGTCGCGTCCGTTCGCTTCGTTCGAGGACGAATCCGGCCTCCCCGTTGTCGTTCGACGTACTGTTGCGGACTACGTTGTGGCTCGCGCGGAGGAGTCGGAGACCGGACTCACGATTTCTGGTCGTCGTGGTTCGTGCGAAGATATCGTTTTCCACTTCGATGCCGACGATTCCGTCAGTGTTGTTCGTCGCCGTCGTTCCGACGACGGTGTTGTTCAGCGCGCGGTTTAAGAGGAGACCGTCGAACTCGTTGCTCTGGACGGTGTTGTCTCGAAGAGAGTTTCCGTTGGCTAACTGGAGGACGATTCCGTCCTCGTTGTTCGATACCATGTTCTCGGTGACCGAGGTGTCGGTAGAACGGTCGATGAGGATTCCCTCGTTGTCGTTGCTCCAAACCCAATCGCCCTCCACCTCGACGACACTTGATTCGAGGACGACGATGCCCACATCGTTCATATCGGCGACGGTATCGCCGATGGTCACGTTTCCGACGTTCGACGCAAAGATACCTGAATCACCGTTTCTTCGGGCTGTGACGTTCCTGATGACCGAATCTTCCGAAAGTCGGATTCGAAGGCCGTCCTCCCCGTTGTTCCCGACCACGTCGTTGGTGAGTCGAACGTCGTTCGAATAGGTTTGTGCCACTCCGTACTCCTGATTGTCACTAACGGTACTGCTGTCGAGGTGCGTTCCGTCAGAGTACTCCAGTTCGACGCCGATTTCGTTTTCATTACTTTCGAGGTTAGAAATCGTCGTGTTCGTCGAGTTCTGGACGAACAGCCCGGTCTCGTTGCTACCGGAGACCGTCGTTCCGACGATGCGAGTCCCCCCGTCCGATTCGAGGTGGATGCCGTCGGTCTCGCTCCCGGAAACGGACACGTTTCGAATTTTCGTTCGAGCCGTCTCCAAGGTTCGAACGCCGATGTCCGTGTCGGATACTGAAACGCCATCGAGGGTGTTGGCGGTGGTTTGGTACAGTACGATGCCCTCGCCCCAATTCCGGACGCCGAGATCCTCGATACGGACGTTCGAGGTGTTGACGAAGACGCCGAACGAGTTCGGAATCGGGTGACGGACCGACGATGTCGTGACCCTCCCCACGTATCGTGACGTGGGTGGCGCGAACGTCTAGACAGTGGTCGGCATCGCTCTGTACGTCCGTCGTCAAAACGTACTCGCCGGATTCGTCGATGACGGTGCACGACGAGATAGAGTGTGTACTCGTCGGTTGATTCGGTGAGGTTGCGGTCACAGCGGTGACTGCCGCCTGCCCGGCGACTACCAAACAGATGAGGAAAACGAGCGTGCCCAGTCGATTCATCGTCCGGTTCACGCTCCGGACGGGAATGAATGACCCCAACGGTTCAGCGATTCAGTCGTGAACTATCGTCGTTTGTGTCGCCCAGCTGAATAGTAGGGACGCGATACAGACGTGATATTCATCGTTACTCACCGCTGCTTGTCCACGTCTCGTTATTCGTCGTTCTCGAAGAACCGAGGGATGGGCGGTTTGATGTCCGCGTACGAACTCGTTTGGTGCTCTGCCCGATCGAAATGAAATCCACCCCCTTCGATGTTGTTCGCCTGCGTGAAATTATTTGATCCGGTGAGTTTGAACGAGTTCGTCGTGTTTCCGTACACGTCACAGCCGACGATCGTCCAGTGGTTCGAATCGCGGATGGACAGAATCGGCGGCCCGTTACAGCCGTGGATGATGGAACTCGTGACCGAGACGTGAGAGGAGTTCAAGCCGTACACACCGGCCTGCGTCGGTCCATCGATGATCGCGGAGATTTGGGCGTTTGTCACCGAATCTAGAGTGATTCCGTACTGTCCCCCCTCCGCATCGATGGTCGAGCGAATGAACGCGTTCGAGAAACCTTGGAGGCGCACGCCCGATTCCCGGAAGTTCCTGGTGAGTGAGACGATTTTTAGGTCGTTTCCACCAGCGGTCAAGTTGATGCCGTGATTACCGACGTTCGTTATCTCGGTGTTAATGATGGTCGCTTCCATCGGGATGATAGAGTTGATGCCATCCTCGACGACGTCGTCGATGATCGAGTTGATGGACAATGATCGGCCGCGACCCTTGGCCCGCGGTGAGTTATTCACGAGTTGGATACCGTGTCCCTTGCAGGCGATGATTGCCGCGGTTATCAGGATGTCGTCTATCGAGATAGTCGAATCCGCCTCTTCTTCGATGTGTAGCTTGAGACCGTTGGCGTGAATCGGACTGCTCAAAACGCCACCAGTGACCGATACCCGGCCGACCGAGCGATTTATCGCCCCGACGGCGATGCTGTCGTCGCCGGAGACGATTATCGGTCCCGTAATCGAAACACGGCTACAGTCGTAAGTGTGAATCCCGTCGAGTCCGCCCGCGTCCGACGGGTTCGCGATCCGATTCGTGTACGTCAGTATCGTCGGTTGAAGGAACTGCACCGAGTCCACGTCCGTGATTCGGAACATGAAGTTGGTGTTGTAGAGTCCGGTGACGGAGTTGGCCCGAAAGCTGGACCCCCCAGTGACGCGAACCTCGTCCTGTTTCATGCTGGGAAAATCCTGTTCAGGTCTGTTTCCATTGATGAAACCACCGGAAAGAGTCAAGCTCGCAGAATCAGACAACTCGAAGTCCAGCATGTGGTCGTTCGTTCGGGGCGCACGTTTCAGCGTGTGACCTTCGATGCTGATTTCCAGTTTGGATTCGATTCGAGCGGAAATCGCGCTCGTGAGCGTGATGTCGTCGGTAACGATGACCGTTCCCCCGCTGTGTACCGCGTCCTGTAGTTCGCTCTCGGTCGAAACCGTTCGCGTCCCGCCTAAGGACGTCGACTGGATCGTGCCGACCGAGAGTGATTCGAAGGTCGGCGACCGGCCGGACGACTGCAAGGGTCGCCACTTTTCACCATCACCGACGAATTCGTTTTCCGTATCCGTCGCGAGAAATTTTGCGCCGAGTTTAGGTGCATACGACCCTCGCATCTCTTCGTTGTCGCGTATCTCGACATCGCTGTCGAGCCGTTCGAAATTTTGATTGAGCGGAACGTGCCAGTCGGTTATCCCGGGTTCCGGCGTGTTGTACCGATGATTATCGGTCACAATTTACCCTGTCCGTATCCGTCTCGTCCGTATCCGAGTTCTCGCGACCCGATCATCGACCGAGACTCCAATTTCGCGGTATTCAAAAGTAGTCCAGTTGACGATGCCGCGATCAGACGACAAAACGTTCTGCGGTCAATAGCTTCCAACTGCGATGTTCGTGCCCTCATATCCCCCACCTAGAGACAGGGTTCGCTATCAACACGGAAAACAGTTGTTTCTATTTCACTTTCGGTGATGGACGGTATCCGCAGGTAAAAAACCGAATACGGTCGGTTCGGTCACGAAGCGTTCTCCGATTACCCCTTCGTTTCAACTGGAACGTTCGACAGTTTACCCCTGATCGACGTTCGATTCCGAACTCGTTTCCCCGTCGTCCAACTCGCGTAGTTCACGTTCCTCGTTGTACTCCGTCATGCCACCGGCATCGCCCGATATTTCGTTGTACACAGCCTCTCGTACCTCTTCTGGCGATTCGAAGCGCTCGTCCACGAGTCGGTCGAAGACGCTTCCGAGCGTTTCGGTCTCGTTCGGTAGGTCGAGCGGTTGGTCGCCGTATTCGGTCGCCAACTCCTCGCTCGTCGTCGGATACTTGTGTTCTCCGAGCATTCGACCCGCGTCGCCCAGCATGTCTTCGACGCGCTCGACCCGTTCGCGCTGTCGGTCCCGCGCACTGTCCTGTACACGTTCGGCGTCGTGGTCGTCGGGCATACGAAGCGGTACACGGCGACGTTTGAAATTCATATTGGCCATCGAAATCGGCCACCGTCAACCTACTTCTCCACTTCGAGCAAAGCAACTCGTTCGCAGACGAGGTCGGCGAGGTCGGCAGTCGTCGTCGCTACTTCCCGTTCCGAAATATCGAAAAATTCGAACACGGAGTCGCGGGTCGCGGTTCCGAGCGTCTCTACGGGAGTCACCAATTCGGAGACGGCATCCGCGGCGGGTCGTTCCCGCTCACCATCGACCACGACGACGACGCGTTGTTCACCCTCCGAGATACCCATCGCGAGCGCCTGATTGATCTGGCGACGGCCCGCCGCGTACAGGAGGATTTCGACCGATCGGTCGTGAGCGACGTTCTCGCCGCGTTCGAACGAGCGGTTCGCGTGGTCCACCGCGGATTGGAGATGTGCTCTTCCGGCGACGTAGTCTGCGTCGAAGGCCTGAACGGCACAGTCGAACTCGTCGCCAATCGACCCGAGGCGGGCGACGAAGTCGTTTACGTCCGTGATCGTCACCCGTCCTTCGACCAGTTTCATTCGAAATCACCGAGACTCTGCTGGCCGCTGTCGTTGGCCGCCCGAGTGCTCGCCACCGCGGTTTCCGTGTCGGGTTCGACGTCGTCCAGCGATGGGTCCTGTCGTCCGACGTTTTCGAGGATGCTTTCGGCCGTCTTCTTCCGGCCGCGGAGCGCACCGAGGACGACCGATTTGTCCGCCTCGCGGAGGTCAGCCCGCGACTCGATACCCGCTTCGTACAGCCGACGGGCGCGTTTTCGACCGACGTTTCGGACGCCAGCGAGGTCGAGCAGTTCCTCCTCGACACCGTACTCGACGCGTTTTCGCGCCTCCCTGACGGCGGTCGTCGTCGCGGATGGAATCCCCTCGGCATCGTCGCGCTGGAGTTCTGCGGCCAATCGTTCGGCCGCATTTAGCAACCACTGTGCCGTCTCGACCTTGCCGCGGATGTCGCCGGGGCCGATGGCGTAGCGCTCGGTAATGCGGTCTTCGTCCAGTTCGCTCGCCCAGTCTTCGAGCAGGCGGGCGGTCTTCAGCGCGGAAAGCCAGTCCTCGAAGGCGTTGTCCTCGAACTCCGAGGGCATGTGTCCGAGGAACTCGGGTTCGCGCTCGTAGGCGATTTCGGTGTATCGTTCGCGGTCGCCGGAGCGCAGATAGAGTTGATACATGTCCGGCGTACGCGAGACGAGGTGGTACAGACCGAGGGCGGTCGGTTCGCCCTCCGCCTCCCGGAGGCCGTCGATGATTTCGGCGGCACTCATCGGGTCGAGATACAGTTGCGAGACGCGGTGGCCGAGTCCGGTCGCACGCAGTCGGTCGTCGCGTTGGAGGAAGCCGTTCCGTTCGAGATAGTCCAACACTCGCTGGGTGACGGTTTCGAGTCGGCCCGTCTCGTCGGTTTGGGTCGCATACAACGTCCGTTCGAGGAAGTCCAGCAGTTCCTCCTCCGTCCCCGCGAACCCGGACGCGACGGTGGCGAGAATATGGGTTCGGAGCGCGGGTTCCGCCGCGAGTTTGGAGTGGACCGGTTCCGGGTCGGCCCAGACGTACTGATCGAACAGTTCCTGCAATTCGTCGTGACTCTTACTGATGAGCACCGCTTCGCCGTGCGGATCGAGGCCGGGACGTCCCGCGCGTCCGAACATCTGGTGGACTTCGAGCACGTCGAGCGGTTGCATGCCGCCGATGTCGCCGTCGTAGCGACGCCAGTCGCGGACGATGACGCGCCTGCTCGGGGTGTTCACCCCCGCCGCGAGCGTCGGCGTCGCGCTGATGACCTTGATGAGTTTGTCGCGGAACGCGTCTTCCACGAGCGACCGGTGCTCGCTGGCGAGTCCCGCGTGGTGGAACGCCGCTCCGCTCTCGATGGCAGTGGCGAGGTCGTCGCTCGTCTCCGTGTCGCTCACGTCACGGATTTGATCGGCGATGTCGAGGAGTCCGCGACGCTCCTCGTCGGTCAGATGGGTCTTGGTCACGTCCGCGAGCCGTTTCGCCGACGCCTCCGCGTTCCGACGGGAGTTGACGAACACGAGCGACGATCCGCCGTCTTCGAGCGTGTCGCGGACGAGTGCGGCGGTTTCCTTCTCGTTTCCGCGCGCCAGTTCCTGTTGTGTCCCGTCGTCGAAGTGGAGCGCCTGCCCGTAGAGGACGCCCTTTCGAAGGTCTATCGGACGCCACGTCGAGTCCACGAGGGTTGCGTCGAGCCATTCGGCCATCTCCTCGGCGTTACCGACGGTCGCCGACAGCGCGACGGTCTGGAGGTTCGGGTTGACGCGTCGAAGTTTGGCGAGCGTGACTTCGAGCGTCGGACCGCGGTGAGCGTCGTTGACGAGGTGGACTTCGTCGGCGACGACGCAGGAGAGGTCGTCCACCCACTTCGCGCCGTTCCGAACGAGCGAGTCCACCTTCTCGCTCGTGGCGACGATGATGTCCTTCGAGGCGAGCCAATCGCCGTCGCTGTCGTAGTTGCCGGTGGAGACGCCGACGGAGATGCCGTACTGTTCGAACTCCTCGAACTCCTCCTTCTTCTCGCTGGCGAGTGCGCGGAGGGGAACGATGTAGAGGGCTTTGCCGCCGCGGGCGACGCTCGAAAGCATGGCGAGTTCAGCGATGAACGTCTTGCCGCTCGCCGTCGGAATGCTGGCGACGATGCTCTCGCCGTCGGTAATTCCCGCCTCGACGGCCTCCCCCTGTGGTGGGTAGAGTTCCTCGATTCCTTGCGCCTGAAAATGTTCGGGAACGCCGTCCGGCAAGCCCGTCAAATCGGCGACGTTCACGCACGCTCACCCTGCGTGCGCGGTGCGAGTCCGGTCATTACCATCGTTTGGCGCGTCTTACCGTTTAAACTGTCGGGTGCGTACGGTGCGAAGGTATTTTTCAATTCGCTATACAGTTGAGATATGAAAATCCCGAATTACGGCGACAAGTACGATGCTCCGGCGCTGTTCTCGCCGGAGGATGCGGTTGACGCTCATGGCGGAGCGTTGCCCGACATGCCGAAAGCGGTCATCCTCGGATTCGAGGACGAGTTGCGTTCGGCGGCGGAGAACCGGGCGACGGAGAGCGTGAATTACGTTCGGAGTCAGGAACTGCAACTGCTGGACGAAAACGTGGGATTCATCGGGGGGTTCGGTATCGGCCCGACGGTGACGGGAATCGTCGCCGAAAACGCGATTGCGGCGGGAGCCGAAGTCGTTTGCATTCTCTGTGGCTGTGCCGGATTGCAGACGGACATCCCACTGACGGACGCGATTTTGCCGACGCGCGCGATCCGCGACGAGGGAATCTCGTATCATTACTTGCCGGGCGATGAGCAGGTAGAATCGACGCCGGAGCTGACCGATCATCTCGATTCCGCGCTTGCCGCGGCCGGAATCGAGACACACCGCGGACCGACGTGGTCGATGGGTGCGATGTACCGCGAGACGATTCCCGAAATCGAACACTACGCGAACGAGGGTGTTCTGTCGCTCGGCATGGCGGAGGCTTCCCTGCTCGCGGTTGCGGCGTATCGGGGCGTCGATGCGGGTGTCGTCCACCAAATCGGAGACTATCTCACGGCCGACGAATGGGTGCCGAATTCCGACGAACAGTCCACCCTTCCATCGATGCTCGATCCAACGATTGAAGCGCTTCGAAGGTACGTTTCGTGAGGGGTATTTCACCGTTCTCGAAAGCCGCTCCGTCATCCCTTTGAGGGCACACATCGGAGGAGTACGTATGAAGATCGAATACGACCGGAACACCTGTACGGGAATGTTCCAATGTACCGCGGAATGGGATCAGTTCGTGGAAAACCGCGAGGAAGGCAAAGCCGATTTGCTCGACAGCGAAGAAGAGGAGGAAGGAATCTTCGTCCGCGACGTTCCCGAGGGGGCGGAGTTCGACGCCGAGATGGCCGCCCGTGTCTGTCCCGTGGACGCCATCAAGGTGTACGACGACGACGGTGAACAGATCGTCTGATACCGACGGACGGTCACTAGTTAGTTAGAAAATAAAACGATCGAAGGGGAGTGTTTCGAGTGGAAACGAGGGGAGTACGGCGAGATATTCGTGCAGTCGAAATTTTTGTACCGCGAGATTTGACGGCGGTAGCGGGGTTAGCTATCGAACCGTGCCTGTTGCATGAACGGTTGGATGTCGTCGATGTTGCCGAGTCGTGAATCGGACTGGAGGACGGCCTCCGTTTCGTCGATCGGGACCGAGAGGCTGATTTCCTTCGTCCGCCCGTACCGACCCTTCGAAACGACGACGGCGTTGACGATACCGAGCATGTCGAGTTCGCTGATGAGGTCGGTGACGCGGCGCTGGGTGAGGATGTCGGCGTCGATCTCTTCGCAGAGGTGTTTGTAGACGTTGTACACCTCGCCCGTGTTGATGTTGTGGACGCCGTTTTTCTCCAGCGAGATGGTCGAGAAGAGGACGAGTTTCGACTGAGTGGGAAGGGTTCTGACGACTTCGACCACACGGTCGAGTTCGATCTTGTCCTGTGCCTTCCGGACGTGCCCTTCCTCCACGCGCTCGGCCTGATCACGCTCGGCGAGTTCGCCCGCCGTTCGGAGCAAGTCGAGCGCGCGGCGAGCGTCACCGTGTTCCTGTGCGGCGAACGCAGCACACAGCGGAATCACGTCGTCCGAGAGGGCGTCCTCCTTGAACGCCACTTCCGCGCGGTGCTGGAGGATGTCCCGGAGTTGGTTCGCGTCGTACGGCGGGAAGACGATTTCTTCTTCGCCAAGGCTGGATTTGACGCGGGGGTCGAGGAAGTCGGTGAATTTCAGGTCGTTGCTGATACCCATGATCGACACCCGCGAGTTGTCGAGTTCCGAGTTCATCCGCGAAAGGTTGTAGAGGGTATCGTCGCCGGATTTCTCGACCAGTTTATCGATTTCGTCCAGCATGATGACGACGACGCGTTCCTGATAGTCGACGGCCTCGAAGAAGGTGTTGTACACGCGGTCGGTCGGCCACCCGGTCATCGGGACGGGTTCGATTTCCTCTGCGTCGGCTTCGAGTTCCTCGATTCGATCCTCGATTTCCGTCAGCGACGAGAAGTCGATGTTTTCGAGTTGTTGGGACTCGGCAGCGACGCCATCGCGGATATCCTGTAGCTCTTCGATTCGGCCCTCGATTTCGGCGAGGTTGTTCTCGATGAACTTGTTGGCGAGTTGTGCGAGGACGCGATATTGCGTGTCGGTTATCTCGCAGTTGATGTACTCGACCTCACAGGGAACCTCGTATTTCTGTGACGTGCGTTCCAGTTCCTGACTGACGAATTTGGCACTCGCTGTCTTTCCGGTACCGGTCTTTCCGTAGATCAGGATGTTCGATGGTGTCTCACCGCGGAGTGCGGCGACGAGGATGGTCGCCATGCGGTTGATCTGCTCTTTTCGGTGCGGTAGTTCGTGTGGCGTGTAGGAAGGCCGAAGCACTTCCTTGTTCTCGAAAATCGGCTCGCCACTGAGCAGGTCGTCGAACAGGCCGTGGTTTCCGTCTTCGTCCGAGTCGTCCAAGACGACATCGTCCAAATCGATACCCTCGAAACCACGACTCGTGTGGCCGTCTCGTTCGTTCGGCGAGTCTGTATTCTCGTCTGACATACGTCGGCTGTGTACCCCTTTGTTTCCACTGGAATTGCACGCCGTGCGGAGAGAGACGGGAGGAAGCGGGGAATAGCGTCCCGATTTACTTCCCGGAGAAGCAACAGCGCGTCCAGTTGATGCAGATGAAAAAGAGGTACAGCACAGTACTAAAATCTTTCTCATCGATCGAATGATGAACGAAAAAGGGTTTTTTGCACGTTTCACGCTGAAACGGCATCGTTTCGGCTCGAATTACCGGGACCAGAGAAAGAAGAATTGATAGCTTGATGAGAATAGTTGGGAGGATAGATCGGAAGGTTAGATCGAAAAGATAGATCGGAAACCAAGATTGAAGAAGTAAACGGAGTGGAAGAAGTGAAGTTGGGACAAATGTGGTTGGAGAGAAGGGAGTAGAGAGGAGGAGAGTGGAAGGTATGGGCGTGGGGTGGGAGATGATTGAGGTTGAGGGATGGTTTGAGGTTGAAAAAGAGGGTGGGTGCTGAAAGAGGGAGGATGCTGAACGGCGGAACGGGGTCGGCGGGTCGGTTGGAAGGTACAAGGAAAGATAGCGATACCGAGCGGACAATTCGAGACTCCCTTTCGGAATCAGTGTTCGTACCCGTACGTTTCGACTGGAGAGGGAAGGAAAATTGGAGGAATGGGATCGATATCGGAGATAGTCGTGGAGAACAGTATCGAATTCAAACGGTGATGGATCGCGATCCAAACCGCAACCCCTTTGTTTCGGGTGGAACGCGGAGAGGGATCGAGTGGCAAGGGGAGAAAGTGTCAATAAGCCGAATTTACCTGGTAGGGTCGGATGGATCGGAAGAGGGTGAAACACAGCCCATGACCAATGATAACACGTGGCTTTGCACCCCCCCACCCCTCTGTTTCGGGTGGAACGTGGTCGAAGGTGGGTGGGGGGAGGGGCTAGTCTAGAACGGGAACCTTTATTACAACGTCTAGCTAACAATATCCGCAAACTAGATACTTTACTTTTCTAGAGGAGGGTATTCTTTGTAAGTTACCGGCTTCTGACACCCCACCACCCGGCTTTTCCCGTTTCCACCTGAAACGAAGGGGTGGGGGTGTCCGACATCCCATTAAACAACCGTCATTTTGGCACTCTCTTCGGTACACTGTTTCACCGAGATGCCAATCGGGACCAGCCGTTCTCTCGTCCTTTCCGTCCTCGTGGCCATTGCCAGACCTCGTCCAACGGTACCATGGCACACTATACTGCAATCAGTCGAATGCCCACGCCCGAGTCTTTTGCCGACCTGAAGAAAGGTTTACTACTAGAGGTTCACCATCAATCGACTTCGTCCGGACCACGTACATCACTCCCACAAATATCGCAACCCCTCTATTTCCAGTGGAAACCACATCCCGTAGACGAGTTTCCGATGTCAGAGGTTTCGTGATAGCAATACGATGTGCCGTTCATTTCCCACGCGCGGGAATCACTATATTTAGAATATCATTTGATCCCAATTGAGAGAAAACTGTTCGATCGGAATAGTTTTTGTCTGGACAGAAAATCAACCATTCCGGCAGTTCGCGTCCGTCGATTCTATCGTTTTTTGTTCGCAATCCTCTTCCCGTCGTGCCCTTTTCACACCATTTCTTTCCCACTTCCGTGGGTGAATTGTGTCAAGAGTTGTCTGACATAGGTTTAAGTGAATGGCGTAAAGTTCTACGCGCAACAGCCCCGTACGTCCGGCTCAATCTCGACAACGGTTTGTCTAGAGCGACTATCCGACACTGGGGTCTGGGAGCAAAAAGGATGGGATTGTTTACTGGTCTCAGGCAAAGTATTGCACGTGTGACCGACAAGCTCTTCTCGTCAGAAGAGCCAAAACGGATCGGTATCTATGGACCGCCAAACGCTGGAAAAACGACGCTCGCCAACCGCATCGCCCGCGATTGGACTGGCGACGCCGTCGGTCCGGAAAGCCACGTTCCACACGAAACACGGCGCGCACGACGGAAGGAAAACGTCGAAATCGAACGCGACGGTCGGAAAGTCACCATCGACATCGTAGACACGCCGGGTGTCACGACCAAAGTCGATTACGAGGAGTTCCTCGACCACGATATGGACAAAGAAGACGCCGTCCGTCGTTCCCGCGAGGCGACCGAAGGCGTCGCGGAAGCGATGCATTGGCTCCGCGAGGATGTCGACGGCGTCATCTACGTTCTCGATAGCTCGACTGACCCGTTCACGCAGGTGAACACGATGCTTATCGGTATCATCGAAAGTCAGGATCTGCCGGTGCTTATCCTCGCGAACAAAACCGACCTCGACGATTCGAGCGTCCAGCGGATTCGCAACGCGTATCCGCAACACGAGACGATTCCACTCTCCGCACTGGAGGGTGATAACATGGATGAAGTGTACACGAAGATCGCGGAGTACTTCGGGTGATCTCAATGCCAGAAGTGAAAAATTCAGACGACGGCGTCCAAGTCGACCTCATCGGTGGTGAGCGGATGGCCGGGAAAACCAGTATGGAGAAGATCCGGATGATACTGGACGGTGTCCGTGATGGAAATATCGTTATCCTAGAGGAGGGGCTCTCCCCCGACGAGGAGAGCAAGCTCATCGAGGTGACGATGACCGAGATCAGCCCCGACGAGTTCAGTGGTATCGAAATCGAGACCTACCCTCGCTCGAAGACATCCGACGGTGGCTTACTCGGTCGGTTGATGGGTCGTGAGTCGACCGATTCGAAACTCACGGTTATCGGCCCCGCAAACCAGATCGAGACGCTTCACAAGGACGAGAATCTCATCAGCGCGCTCATCTCCCACAAATAATGCCCCACAAGTGCACGAACTGTGGACGGACGTTCGCTGACGGGTCCAAAGAGATGTTGTCCGGTTGTCCCGATTGTGGTGGTAACAAGTTCCAGTTTCAACCGTCGAGATCCACCTCGCCTCCAGGCGAAACGAAGGCCTCCACGACGGGTTCGAACCCGAAGGCTGCGGCGGCTACCACCGACAATTCGACGGTAACCGACGACTCGACCGCCGACACTCGATCCGAGACGGGCGCGGTCAGCCGCGCGACGAGTACCGTCAAAGGATGGGTCGGTTCGCGTAACCGCTCTGAACCTTCGGATTCAAGCGCTAACGAGCGACAACAGGGGCAACCCGAACGCGAGCAGAAACCCTCTCAGCCGAGTGCGTCCGCACGTTCGACGCCACCTCAAAAATCGCCGACCGATTCTCCGTCCGATTCGTCAACGGATTCTCCGTCCGATTTGCCATCCGATTCCCCGACCGATCCAACCGTCGATTCGTCAACGGATTCCCCGACCGATTCGCCAGTCGATCCGCCAACGGACTCTCCGGCCGATTCACCAGTCGATCCAACCGTCGATTCGAGCGAGGATCGGGCACAGGCGAGTGCCCGTTCCGAAATCGTTCCGGAAGACGAACTCCCGGAGCGTCCAGGTTCTGACGGAACGGGGACGGTCATCAAACCGCCCGAGGACGACGACCAACCGAGTCTCGATGAGCTCCGGGAGGAGCTCAACAGTCAATTCGAGAGCATCAAGGTGGTCGAACCGGGCCAGTACGAACTCAACCTGATGGAACTCTACGAACGCGACGAGTACATTATCGCCATGCGGGAGAACGGTCGCTACGTCATTCAGGTTCCCGACTCGTGGACCGGCCCGGTCGATAGCTGATTCTATTTAACGGCGTGCAATAGCAGGGATGGCGCCTTTGGACGGGCGTGATGGACACTGCTTGTATGAATCCATCCAAGCAACTCGCTCGGAGTCTCCTCTCGGAGTCGAAAGCGTACGGATACACGTTGACCGTTTGGGGCGGCGGCGCGATACTGATGAATCAGTACGGCTCACCGCGAATTCCGGAAATCTTCTGCTACGTCGCCGGTGCGCTGATCGCGTTCGGTATCTTGGCGAGCGTGACGTTCGAGAACCTGTTTTCCGACCCGAACTCGGATCACGACGAACAACTAATCGTCGCCTCGATGGTCCACGTCGTCGCGACGTTCGGCAACTTGCTGTTGGCCTACGGCATTTTGGCGGCACTCAATCCGGGATTCCCGTCCGACTGGGGCTTTTTCATCCTCGGATTTTGGGGGACGCTCTGTTACAACCTGCTGCTTCTCCTCGAATCCGGGTTCGCCCGTCTCGTTACCTCGACGGTTGCGAACACCGAAGTCGGCACGTAAGGCGTACCAAACCAGCGAACTTTTTTCAAAGCAACTACCACACTATTTCCCAACTACCACACCTTCCCCTCAATCATCACACCATCCCCTCAATCACCACATCAACCTTCCCGCTCCACTCGAAACGATGGGCCGTTCGATTCGTTCTCACACCCCACTCGTTCGCCGCATGTTCGTTTCTCGTGAACCCGACACAGAGACGGAAATCGACGCGATTGACGACGATCTGGAGTGGAAATGAAGGGGTACCGCGCCGAGTAGCCAGATTTTAAGCGTTCGAGTGGAAACAAACGGGTATGAACACTCCGACAAAAATCGTCCTCGGTACCGTCCTTTTGGCGATACTACTCTCGATCGTGCTCGTCGCACAATACGCGGCGTGATGTTTCGCGAACGTCCCATTCCCCAAGACGTGACGGCGGTGCGGGAGGAGTATGCACCGAACGCGCTCGTCTTGGATTGCGAACGCGATTTCGAGACGCTCCCGATTCCGGCGCGGGACGACCTCGCGCTCCTGACGGACGAACTGCGCCCGTTTTCGGCACCGGACGAGTGGCTACCCGACGACGCTCCCGAGCTATTGCGCCGCTTCGCCGGAAACGACCTCGTGGTCAGCATGCCCGGCGACGGAAGCGTGGCGTGGACCCACCAGACCGACCCACACGTCGTCTTCGTGAAAGCTCGGGTGCAAGGGTCACCCGAGGAGTTCATCGATTTCCTGCTCGCGGAGGCGCTGGTCGAAGTCGGTCTCGACATGCCCGAGCATTTCCTCGAATTCTTCGAGGAAGAGTACGCCGAATTCGCCGACGCGGTTCCGCTCGACGCGGCGAGCACGTACCAACTCGCCGTCGCTCTCTGTGATGCGTACGTCGGTTTGCACACGCGGGAGGTGTTCTCCGATTGGGACGACTCCCACCCCCGTTTGTTCGAGGCGTGGCAGGACGCGGGCCAGCGAATCGAACCGCGACTGGAAGGCATTACCCGCGAGGTGGCGATGGGACGAACTGATTTTTCGGACGCCGCCGAGTTCGCGTGTAGCGCCGTCAAACACGGTATCGAACCACCCGCTCCGTTCGCCGTCTTCGACACGCAGGCCTTTCGCGAACACGGTGCGTCCTTCGCCGTGAAATGGGCCGAGAAAACGTTCGATTCGGAGTAACGAATTCGACCGATTTCGCTCCGTGGTTTCGGTTCGAGGGATTTTATCCCGTATCCCATTCGAAAAATCCCAACTCGCGTCCTCCCGTTTCATCGCTATCTTCTATCTTTCTCCCGTTTCGTCGCTATCCTCTCTACACGGCATCCTGTCCCTGTTTCCCCGTCCGAACTTGATATGCGTCCTCTACGGGGAGGATGAATACCTTCCCGTCTCCGGGTTCGCCGGTGGTTGCGGCGTCACGAATCGCCTCGGCAACCTCTTCGGCGGGGATATCGGCGACGACGCACTCCACCTTCACCTTTTGGTGTAAGTCAACGACGTACTCCTCGCCGCGCCACTGACCGAGTTTGGCGGGTTGGTTCCCCCGCCCGCTGACGTTCGTGACGGTGAGGCTCGGGGCACCGACTTCGGCGAGTCCCCGTTTCACGTCTCCCAACTTGTCGGGGCGAACGATGGCCGTAACGAGCTTTATCTTTCCGCCGTTCGGTCGTCCACCATCCGTGCGGAGGCTTTCGGGAACGACACCGTGCGTGCCCTCGTGACCGAACTCGGGATAGGTCTCGACACCGTGTTCGCTCGCGTCCAACCCTTCCTTCTCGTGGTGCGGAGTGACACGCGCCTGACCGAGCTTTCGTGCACCGCCGAAGACCACTACGGTCGCTCCGACGATCCAAAGACCGATCACCGCAATGCCGGTCGCTTGCACCGCGAGTCCCGAGAGCACCGTTCCGAGGCTGAAACTCTGCCAGGTCCCGACTGCGACGAACGGATACACCAACGTCCCGAGGATACCGGCCGATCCGTGGACCGGGAACACCGCACAGACGTCGTCGATCTGGAGCCGTTTTTCGACGAACTCGAACACGAACGGGAGTTGCGCACCCGCCAGCAGGCCGACGATAATCGCGCCCGGCCACACGATGTCGTCGGCAATCGCCGTGATACCGACGAGTCCGGCGAGCAAGCCGTTCGCGACGTAGAGCGTATCCACCTTTCCGGTCCGTATCAGGGATACCGCTCCCGCGCCGAGCGTCCCCGCTCCCATCCCGAGCGTCGTGACGAGCGCGACCCGTCCGACCGTTTCGAACGCGGCCAGCGAAATCGTCCCGTTTTCCACCGAAAACACCGTCGCGGCGGTGCCGACGTTGAACCCGTACCATCCGAAGGCGAGGATGAGCGTTCCGAGGGCCGCGAACGTCACCGAGTGACCCGGAATGACGTTCGCGGTTCCGTCCTCCTCGAACCGACCGAGGCGCGGACCGATGATCCACGCGGCGGTCAATCCGGCGAGGCCACCCATCCCGTGAACGATCATCCCTCCCGCGAAGTCGTGAAACCCGAGCGACGAGAGGAAGCCACCCGCCCACGTGAATCCGACGACGACGGGATAGAAGACCCCCGCGAGAAGGATGGTGTAGCCCACGTACGTGCGGAGCTTACACCGACCCGCGACTGCACCGCTGACGATCGTCGCGGCGGTCATAGCGAAGACCGCACCGAACAGCCAGTCGACCCACGTATTGACGTCGGTCGGCGCGAGGATGGCGGCGAACTCACCGACGACCGACCACGCTCCGGTCGCCCCGGTCAGATGACCGACGATACTCGAAAGTGCCGCCCCCAAGAGAAAGAAGGTCATCACGCCGACGCTCCACGTCAGGAGGTTTTTCGTCAACTGGTTGGCGACGTTTTTCGAGCGAACCTGACCGGCTTCCAGCATGGCGAAGCCAGCGTGCATGAAGAAGATGAGGAAGGTCGCGATGAGCACCCAGAGGAGGTTGATTCCCTGTGCGATTACTTCGAGGTCACTCATCCGTACCCTCTGTCGGGATGATGACGAGATCGTCTGGAAGACTGTCCAGGAATACCGAATATTCTTGCCTGTCTGTGTTCTGTGTCATGGTACAACAGAGCAGGAGTATTCCATATAACGTTGGTTGTCAAAATATTCGAATTATATCCGCCTCAATTGGACAAACGTCGCTCTTATTATCGCATACAATCGATTTAAGGTTGTAAGACGGTCGGAAATTGGGTACTCGTTGTTCCACTTCTGGACAAACGTTTCACGACGATTCAATATTTGCCAGCCGTTTCCGTTCGCTTCGACTCCCTTGATGCGCGTGAGATTTGGGGTTATTCGCTCGAAAACGTACTCTATCGCGGCTTCAGGGGTTTCGGGAGTCGTCGTCTACGCGAGTTCGTCGGCGATGTCTTCCGCGAAGTACGTCAGAATCAGGTCCGCACCCGCGCGTTTGATCGAAAGCAGGGATTCCAACGCCGTCTCCTGAAGGTTGAGCCACCCCTTCTCGCTCGCGGCGTGCAGCATCGCGTACTCTCCGGAGACGTTGTATGCGGCGACCGGATGGTCGTACTCCGCTCGAATGTCCCGCACGATGTCGAGGTACGGCAGTGCGGGTTTGACCATCAGGATGTCCGCACCCTGTTCGACGTCGAGTTCGACTTCGCGCATGGCCTCGCGTGCGTTGGCCGGGTCCATCTGGTAGTGCCGTCGGTTCCCGAACGCGGGAGCACCGTCCGCAGCGTCACGGAACGGCCCGTAAAACGCCGACTCGTATTTGGCGGCGTAGCTCATGATGGGGACGTCCGAAAAGCCCGCCTCGTCCAACCCAGTTCGAATCGCGCCGACCATTCCGTCCGTCATGCTACTGGGGGCGACCATCTCCGCGCCCGCCTCCGCGTGCGAGACGGCGACCTTTTGCAGTAGGTCGAGCGTTTCGTCGTTTTTCACCGTGAGTCGCGGGTCGTCGGCGGCGTGGTCCTCCACGATTCCACAGTGGCCGTGGTCGGTGTACTCACAGAGACAGACGTCGGTGATGACCGTCGCGTCCGTCTCGTCCGTGATCCGGCGCGTCGCTTCCTGCACGACGCCGTCCTCGGCCCACGCGCGACTCCCTCGCTCGTCTTTCGACTCCGGGATGCCGAACAGCATCACCGAACGGACACCGGTCTCCAGCACCTCCCGTACTCGTGCGACGCTTTCGTCGATCGGCACGCGCTCGTGTCCGGGCATCGACTCGATCTCGACTCGCTCGTCCGTCGTCGCATCGACGAACACGGGTGCGATGAGGTCGCTCGCGTCGAGGGTCGTTTCGCTGACCAACTCGCGGATTCCGTCACGACGAAGCCGACGTGGACGGTCGGTGAGGTCCATATCCATGCTACCGGCGGAATCCCCAAAACCGCGTCGCTCCGGGACGGGTCACAACGCATTTAGCCCATCCCGTCAATATGCGGTTTGATGCATATCGCCTCGCTCGTCGCGGTCGAGACGACCTACCCGTCCCTCCTCATGCTTTCCGTCTTCGGTTTGGCACTGATGTCGTTCACCACGGATCGTCGGTCGGTTCGAACGTTCGTCGCCGATTATGGCGTTTTCCTGCTCGCCGGTGGATTTGCGCTCACGGCAGTTGCCGGAGTCCTTCTCTTCCTGTTCGGCGACAAATCGCTCGCGAAACAGTGGCTCCACCAGTACGGTCTGTTCGCCCTGTTCTTTATCTTCATCCTGGAAGGGGCGATGATGCTGTACTTCGCGCCGAGCGAGAGTCTCGTTCCCATCGGTGTCACGCTCCTGCCGGCCTCGTCACACGACTACACGACCATCGTGACCATCCTTCTAGTTGCCGTCGTCGGCGCAACCATCGGCCAGTACGTGCTCTTCTCGCTCGCCAAGCGCGGCGGCCGGGAGTATCTGCTCGAAAAACCGTGGTTCCGTGTCAGCGAATCCTCGCTCAACAGGTTCGACGGTTGGTTTCAACGATGGGGCCGCGTCGTCGTTCCCGTCAGCAACGCGCTTCTGTTCACCCGTGGGATGCTCACGGTCCCTGCCGGATTCGCGGAGATGGACGACTGGGAGTTTATCGTCCTCTCGGCGCTCGGAACGCTCATCTTCGAATCGTGGCTCGCCGCCCTCGCGCTCTACATCACCAAAACCGACCTCCCCAGCTTTCTCCACTTCTGACATAGCAGTCAACTCGTTGCTATTTTCTGTCCACAGACCCGACAATTGTCACTCGCGCTGAAACACACCGAGTGAACCGAGGCTGATTAGATATCGTCCCCGTCGTACCATGGCGATAGACCTAACAGTACTGAAAGCGTATCTTTATCTGCGCCCGCGTACCGTTTGTCGCGTGCCATGCTACGAGCGCCGCGTGGGCGCACTTTCTCGGAAATAGTTCCCGTCGAGCATCGCTTCTTTCCATACGGTTCCGTCTTCGTTACCGACGAACGTCTCCCCCATTGTGGTATTTCGAAGCGAAAGTATATTCGTCCCGGATTTCGAGAGAGGGATATGGAAACGATACGTGCCACCGAGTATCACGACCTCGTTAGCGTGGATGATCCACAAGTTTCACCTGACGGCGAGCGAGTCGCGTTCGTCCGTTCCGTTCCGAAGGATGACGAGGAGTACGAGGCGACGGTGTACGTCGTTCCGCTCGGGGGCGACGAACCGACGCAGTTCACCATCAGCGAGGGCGTAGACAGCACCCCCCGTTGGAGTCCGAGCGGTGACCGACTCGCGTTCGTCAGCACGCGCGGTGCGGACGACGACCGACCGCAACTGTGGGTGATGCCCACGGAGGGCGGCGAGGCCCGACAGGTGACGGACGTGGTGGGTGGCGTCTCGCAATTGGCGTGGTCGCCCGGCGGAACGAAAATCGCGTTCGTCCAGTCGAGCACCGAAGACGACCGTGAGGAGGGGCGGGACATCTCGCTCGATGGCGAGGAGTACGAACCGGAAACGCCCGACCCACGCGTCATCGACCGGAAAATCTACCGTGCAGCGGAGAGCTACTTCGACGGCAAGCGGAGTCACGTCTACCTCGCGGACTTGGACGACGATTCCGTCGCACGGGTCACGGATGGTGACTTCGACCACGTGGGACCGGAGTGGGGCGACGAGACGACGCTGTACTTCGGTGCGCGGCGCGAGGGCGACCCGGACGACAACATCATCGTCGATATCGTCGCCTACGACACCGACGCCGAGGAGGAGGAGGAGGAGGAGGAGACGCTCTTCCAAACCAGCGCGTGGGGCGCATCACTGACCGCGACGGCAGACGGTCGAATCGCCTACGCCTTCTCGCCCGAGGATAACGCGACGCTTCGACAGACCGAACTCAAGGTGTTCGACCGGAACTCCGGCGAGACGGTCACGCTCACCGAATCGTTGGACAGAACGCTCGCGATTGAACCACAGTGGAACCCGGACGAGGAACTGGTCTACTTCGGCACTCCGGATCAGGGAGATCAGGTCATCTGGCGCGTCTCGGGAGACGGAAGCGACGACCCACAGCGAGTCGTCGGCGACGGGCATATCACCGACTTTTCGATCGGTTCCGACGCCCTCGCGTACACGAAATCCGAATGGGACCACCCCGGTGACCTGTTCGTCTCGACACCGGGCGGGGCGGAAACCCATCGTCTCACACGCGCGAACGCCGACTACCTGAACGACCGCGCGGTCAGCCAACCGGAGGAACTCAGTTTCGAATCCGACGAGGGCACCGAGATTCAAGGCTGGCTTCTCACGCCGCCGGACTTCGACGCCGACGAGCAGTACCCCTTGGTCGTCGAGATTCACGGCGGCCCGCACGCGATGTGGTCCACCAGCGGAACGATGTGGCACGAATTCCAGGCGCTCGCCGCCGCGGGCTACGTCGTCTTCTGGTCGAACCCGCGCGGTTCGACGGGCTATGGCGAGGACCACATGGCCGCCATCGAGCGCGACTGGGGCGACACGACGATGACCGACGTGATGGCCGGGGCTCGACCTCGTCGCGGAACGCGACTACGTCGACGAACACGAGATGTTCGTCACCGGCGGCAGTTTCGGCGGCTACATGACCTCGTGGATCGTCGGGCACACCGACCGGTTCAAGGGTGCCGTGAGCCAGCGCGGCGTGTACGAACTCAGCAGTTTCTACGGTTCGACTGACGCCTTCAAGCTCATCGAGTGGGACTTCGGGACGACGCCGTGGGAGGAACCGGAGTTCCTCTGGGAACGCTCCCCGGCCGCATACGTCGAGAACGTGACGACGCCGACCCTGCTCATCCACAGCGACAACGACTTCCGCGTCCCGGTGAACAACGCCGAGATGCTGTATCTCCTGCTCAAGAAAAACGACGTGGAGACGCGCCTCGTGCGCTACCCGCGCGAAGGCCACGAACTCTCACGCAGCGGCGAACCGGGCCACATCGTGGACCGTCTGGAGCGGATCGTGCGCTGGTTCGACGGCTACTCCGAGTACAGCGACGCGCCGAAGGCGCTGGAACGCGGCGACGACGGCCTATCCGCCGCCGAGGAAGACGAGGACGAGAACGGAGAAACCGGGTCGGATACCGAGGACGAATAACGACAACCGTTGCCGTACTGTGGTGCGTTTCGTCCGGGGATATAAACGCTCGAAATCGAACGCTTGCTGTCGATTTTTCACTGGAAACGAAGGGGTTCCAGCTACCGCCGATTGTCCCGATAACCAGCGATATCCCGATAACCAGCGATATCCCGATAACCAGCGATATCCCGATAACCAGCGATATTGCCATCTTCTTTCGACTATTGACCGCTCCCTATCGGTTCCGTGGTCGGCTTCGTCAGGAAATACAGCGGTTGTTTTCGACCGCAGTCGTCCGGTTTCGACACGAAAAGAAGGGGTTAGTCCACGATGATTTCGGAATCCTTCGGCTCGGCATCGGAACCCGGTTTCATCTCGTTTTCGTAGCGGTCTATCCAATCCGCGAAACATTCGGGACAGAGGCGCTGGCTGTCGATCTGTGAGCGGTCGACTGTCAATCGAATCGTTCAAGCCAGCGCGTCCTGCAACGGTTCTCGACAGTCATCACACGGCTCGGGGTCGCTCTCGTCGCTCATGAACGCTCAATGTTGCCCAGAGTATATAAAAATCGGCGGGAATCGGGCGGAAATCAGACGGCTGCCGCGGACTGCGATGCGTTCGTCGCCTGCTGGGGGTGCTGACTCGACATGGCTGGCGAGTAGCTGGTTCCGTCGTGCTGAGAGGCAGTCGGGTTCGGAACGGCCGCTTGGGAGAAGATCAAGCGAATCTGTCCCAGCCACGGAATCTTCAACTCGGCCGTGCCACGGATCCAGTTCGGTTCTACCGGGTCGCTGATGTTGTACACTTGGTCGTACGCGCCGTTGTTGTCCCCTTTCGTGATGAACCCGGCGTGCGGTGCGGGACAGTAGCGCAGTTGCTCGCAGTTTTCCGCACCGCCGATGTAGTTCTTGTTGGCCTTATCGTACCAGTTCTCGTTCTTGTTCACCCAGAAGCGAGCGCGGTGAATGACCGGCGTCCGATCGCTCTCTCCGAATCTCTTATAGATTATGACGTCCCCGTAATCGTTGAACTTCTTGTAGCCCGTCTGCTGGCCCTCCTGATAGGTGACGACGCCCGTATCGCCGTGTGCCGCACTCGGCGCGAAACGGTGTTGGTCCATGATGAAGATCAGGTCGCCTCGATACATCTGCGGCTGCATACTGCCGCTCTCGACGGCGACCATCGGCGGCCACACGCCGCTGACAGCGAACAGTATGAGACCGATAGCGACGACGACGGCGGCACTCTCCAACATCTCACGCAGAAAAACGACGGTCCCGTTGTCCGTTTCACGGAACCAGCGAACCCACGCCATCGGTCCTGATTCGTCCGGACCGAACTCCCGCATACCGTCCGACGACGACTCGTCTGGGGGACTCATTACGGCATGCTATTCTTTCACTGATTGTCAACCTTCTGGGTTGGTTCGCTACTCTTTTCCCCCGTCCGCGTCTCTGCAGATATGTGCCATTGGAAACCCCGGCTCGCATCGTTCAGGAACTCACGAGCCGCGGGTACAACGCCGATTTGGAGGCGGTCACGCTTCTCGCGTCCGCTCCCGACCCCGGAGCGGCAGTCGAACGTGCAGTCGAATCCGCCCCCGAGGACGCCCTGAAACTCTCCGTCGGACACGTCCGGAGCGTTCTCGATGCCCCCTCGTCAACAGATACCAACCCCTCCGCTTCAGGTGGAGCTTCGTCCATCGAATCGATAGCAAACGGGACGGATTCTCCAGTCGAAACGAAGGGGTCCATGTCACGAACTCTCACCGAGCAGTCGGTGGACATCGTCAACGACATGACGGGCGCGAGTACGGGAACCGGCGAATACGACGACTTCGTCACGGTGTTCCGCGACCGCTTTCAACGCCTCTCGGGAAAGCTTCGTGGCCGGGTGAACGCCCGCCCGACGAACGCCGTCGCCAGCATGCCCGGCGGCAGCGACGCCGCCATCGTCGGCATGATAAGCGACATTCGCTCGACGGCGAGCGGTCACTGGTTGGTCGAACTCGAAGACACGAACGGAACGTTCCCGTGTCTCATCATGAAGGACAAGGAGTTCGCGGGCGTCGTGGACGAACTCCTCTTGGACGAGACCATCGCCGTCGAAGGAACCCTCTCGGGTGACGCAGGTATCCTGTTCGTGGATTCGCTCCACTTCCCGGACGTCCCCCGAACGTATCGGCCATCGACCGCCGACCGCCACGTCCAAGCGGCGCTCATCAGCGACGTCCACGTCGGCAGCCAGGAGTTTATGGCCGATGCGTGGCATCGGTTCACGAGTTGGCTCCACACAGAGGAGGCCGAACACGTCGAATACCTGCTCATCTGCGGCGACATGGTCGAAGGCGTCGGTATCTATCCGAATCAGGACGAGGAACTCGACATCATCGACATCTTCGAACAGTACGAACAGTTCTCGGAGTATCTGAAAGAAGTCCCGGGCGACCTCGAAATCATCATGATTCCCGGCAACCACGACGCGGTTCGCCTCGCCGAACCACAACCGGGATTCGACGACGAACTCCGCTCCATCATGGACGTCCACGACGCGCGTATCACGAGCAATCCATCGACGGTCACCGTCGATGGCGTCTCGGTGCTGATGTACCACGGCGTCTCGCTGGACGAGGTCATCGCCGAGATGCCCGCCGAGAAGGCGAGTTACGAGGAACCGCACAAGGCGATGTACCAACTCCTGAAAAAGCGTCACGTCGCGCCGCAGTACGGTGGACACACGCGTGTCGCACCCGAGGACAAGGATTATCTCGTCATGGACGAGGTCCCCGACATCTTCCACACCGGCCACGTCCACAAACTCGGCTTCGGCAAGTACCACAACGTGCTCGCCATGAACTCCGGATGCTGGCAGTCCCAAACCGATTTCCAGAAGAGCGTGAACATCAACCCCGACTCGGGATACGCACCCATCGTGGATTTGGACACGCTCGACGTCACCGTTCGGAAGTTCGCGTGATCCGTTCGTCCTTCGATTTCCAATCGAAATGGAGGGGGTGGTGTCCATTCTCACACGCATCGATACACTTCGACGGACGTTCGAGCGGTGGTCGAACGACCGCTGAATGACCGTGGTATCGGCGAGACGATAGTCCCTCGTTCTGCCCGACCCGTCGATGCCAAACCCGTCTCTTGCCGCTTCTACCCGGGACGAACAGATGTCGGATGAATTTGGGTGAGACTTGCGAAAATGTTCTTTTGTTCATCTTCGGAAATAGTAATCGTCGCTAATCATGACTGCACCAGATTCGGATGAGGTAAGCGGGACGGGCGATTCGAGCGCGACATCACGTCGGCGATTCTTGGCGGGTGCCGCCGTGGCGGGTTCGGCGGTTGCACTCAGTAGTACCGCAATCGCGATGGAATCGTCGGCGGCGGTCACGTTCGACGATCAAACGACGGGAGGAACGTCGGTGACGGTCAAATCGGCGACGCTCCCCGAGGGCGGATTCGTCGCCATTCACGACGACCGCCTGCTCGACGGGAAAGCGCTGGAGAGCGTTATCGGCGTCTCCGATACACTCGACGCCGGGACGCACACCGACATCGAAGTCGACCTGTTCGACGTGGACGGCGCCGACTTCGACGAGAAGATGCTCGAAGATGACGGGACGCTCATCGCCATGCCGCACGTCGATTCGAACGACAACGGCGAGTACGAGTTCGTCTCGTCCGGCGGGAAAACCGACGGCCCGTACACGAAGGACGACAAGGCCGTTATCGACGACGCGACGGTCACCGTCGATGACAACCCGATGGCGTCGGTCACCTTCGACGACCAGACCTCCGACGGCACGATGGTCACTGTCGATTCAGCGATGCTCTCGGACGGCGGGTTCATCGCCATCCACGACAGTAGCCTGCTCGATGGTAAAGTCCTCGACAGCGTCATCGGCGTTTCGAGCTACCTCGAATCCGGGTCGCACGAGGACGTGTCCGTCTCCCTGTTCAACGTTCCCGGCAGCGACTCGGACATGTCGATGCTCGAAGAGGACGGGACGCTCATCGCCATGCCACATCTCGATACGGACGGCAACGAGGAGTACGACTTCGTGGAGAGCGAGGGCAAGGCGGACGGTCCGTACACGAAGGACGGCAAGGCCGTCCTCGACGACGCGAAGGTCACCGTCGAGATGGACACGAAGCCGACCGCGGACGTCTGCTTCCGCGACCAGAAGTCCAACGGCAAGCGCGTCTGGGTGAACGAGGCGACCCTCTCGGACGGCGGATTCGTCACCATTCACGACAGCAGTCTCCTCGACGGCAAAGTCCTCGATAGCGTCATCGGCGTCTCCGATACACTCGACGCGGGCATGCACGAGGACATCGAAATCTCGCTGTACGAAGGGGTTCCGGGCGGCGACTACGACATGGATATGCTTGAGGGCGACACTACTCTCATCGCCATGCCGCACCTCGATTCGAACGACAACGGTACCTACGACTTCATCACCTCGGAAGGGGAGATGGACGGTCCGTACACGATGGGCGGCAAGGCCGTCCTCGACGACGCGGACATTACGGTCTCTGACGGCTGCTAACCGCTGTTCACGAGCACTGACGTAGTAACCGGAAAAACAATCTCGCTTTTTTGACGGTCGTTCGGACGATGCCGACGATTCGTCTCGACTCCGCTTATCGATTCAGCGTGTGAATCGCGTGGCCGAGCGCGTTCTCGGCACACTCCATCACGGCTTCCGAGAGCGTCGGGTGGGTGTGAATCGTCGCGGCGAGGTCTTCGAGCGTCGCGCCCATCTCGATGGCCATCCCGAATTCGGCGATGAGTTCGGAGGCCTCCGGTCCGACGATTTGTGCGCCGAGGACGAACCCGCTCGGTTCGTCGGCGATGATGCGGACGAAGCCGTCGGAGTGGCCCGTCGTGAGCGCACGGCCGCTGGCTTGGAACGGGAACCGACCGACGACGGGTTCGAAGCCCTGCTCTTCGGCTTCCTCCTCCGTCAGACCCACGGTGCCGATTTCGGGGTCGGTGAAGACGGCGGCGGGCATGGCCTGATAGTCGAGCGCCGAGGGTTCACCGGCGATGACTTCGGCGGCGACCTGTCCTTCCTTGCTCGCTTTGTGGGCGAGCATCGGTTCGCCTGCCACGTCACCGATGGCGTAGATGTTGTCCTTCTCGGTTCGTGCGCGGTCGTCCGTCTCGATGAACCCCATCTCGTTCGTCTCGATGCCCGCGCTTTCGAGGTCGAGCGTGTCCGTCACGGGTCGGCGGCCGACCGCCACGAGGACTTTCTCGGCACCGAACTCCGAGACTTCGCCGTCCTCGTCCTCGGTCCTGACCGTGATACCGTCGCCCGACTCCTCCCACTCCTTTGCGGCCTGTCCGAAGTGGAAGTCGATTCCGAGTTCGTCGGCCTTCTTCTTCACGGGTCGTGCGAGGTCGTCCTCGTACGCCGGAAGCACCGAGTCGAGCATTTCGACCACGGTGACGTCCGAGCCGAGTTTGGCGAGGACGCCCGCCAGTTCCATGCCGATGTAGCCCGCGCCGACGATGACGATGCTCTCCGGAACGTCGTCCATCGCCAGCGCCATCCGCGAGTCGAGGACGTGTTCGCCGTCGAACTCGAAGCCGGGAATCTCGATCGGGCGACTGCCGGTCGAGATGATCGCGTGCTCGAACTCGACCGTCTCCGAACCCTGTCCTTCGCCCTCGTGGACGACGCGAACCGATCCGTCGTCCGCGAACTCGGCGCGCCCTTCCATCAGCGTGACGCCGTTCGCCTTACAGAGCTTCTCGACGCCGCCGGTCAACTGGGAAACGACGCCGTCCTTCCACTCGACCATCTCGCCGTAGTTCACGTCGAGTTTCGTGTATATGCCCATGTCCTCGGCGTGACTGGCGTCGTAGGCCAAGTCGGACGCCGTGATCATGGCCTTCGACGGGATACACCCGTAGTTCAGGCAGACGCCGCCGTAGGCGTCCTTCTCCACGAGCGTTACGTCGAGTCCGAGTTGTCCCGCGCGGATCGCGGCAACGTAACCGCCCGGTCCCGCGCCGATCACCAGCACCTCTGTTCCAGTCGAGATATCTCCGACGACCATTATCGGACTAGAGTAGGTACCGGGTAAAAAATCAGGTGGATTAGCTCCGAGCAGTAGACGAACGTGAGCAATCACCACGATTCCACGTCGGGTTCGACAATCCGGGTAAAAATTATACTCCGCTTATAACAACTGGTACTATGAACCGGCTTTCCCGCTACGCTATCGGTCTCGTCGTCGGAGCGGCCGTGACCGGCGGTATCGCGCTCCTCCAACCACGGACGCCCGAATCGTCGATTCTGCTCGCCGGAATCGCAGTCGTGTACACCGTCGGAACGGCGACGGCAATCCCGTACTGGTCGGCGCTTCGAACGAACGACGGTCCGAACTGGACTCAAGGTGCGTTTACCGGCGCATCGACCTTCGGTTGTCTCATGCTTCTGGACGGTGTCGAACCGACACCGAATCTCGCCGTGGCGGCCCTCGGCTTGGGACTTTCGTGGTTCGGATTCGTCGCCGGAGTCGTGTTCGAAAGCGGTCGTGAAACGTCCGTGTAGCTATCTGTAACTGCAAAAAACGTTCCAGCAGCGCCCGTTTTGACTACTCCAGCAGGAGCAGTCGCGGGTTGTGCAGGTATTCGAGCAGTTGGTTGGCGAACGACGCGACGACCGCGCCGTCGATGATGCGGTGGTCGATGGACATCGAAATCGGGAGCGTGTAGCGCGCTTCGACCCTGTCGGCGCTCGCGGTTTCACCGCTCGCACTTTCCGAGGCGCTTTGCGCCTCGCCTTCCACGACGACCGGCCGCTTCTTGAGTTCACCGAGACCGAGGATACCGACCTCGGGGTGGTTGATGATCGGCGTCGCGTACTCGCCGCCGATGGCACCGAAGTTCGTGATGGTGAACGTGCCGCCCTGCATCTCCTCGCGCGAGATGGTGCGGTCGCGTGCCTTCTCGATGAGTTCGTTCATCTCCGAGGAGATCTGGAGCATGTCCTTCTTGTCCACGTCCTTGAGGACGGGAACCATCAGGCCGTCGTCCGTCGCAACGGCGATGCCGATGTTGTAGTAGTTCTTGACGACGATTTCGTCGTTCTCCTCGTCCAGTGCGCCGTTGAGGTACGGGTAGTCCTTCAGCGCGGCCACGATGGCCTTCAGGATGAACGGCATGTAGGTCAGCTTGATGCCGCGCTCCTCGGCGACATCCTTGAGTTCGGCGCGCGTCTCGACCAGTTCCGTCACGTCGATGGAATCGTGGTGCGTGACGTGGGGCGCGGTGAACTTCGACTTCTGCATCTGCTTGCCGATGGTGCGCCGAATCCCGCGGTACGGAATGCGCTCCTCGCGCGGCCCGGTTTCGCCCGTCGCGACTGCGGCGGCGTCCGCGGCCTGTGCCTGCTGCTGTGCCTCGGCGTACTCCTGTACCGCTTCGGACGTGACGAACGCCTGTCCGTCGCGTTCCTCGGTGGACGGGACGGCGTTGATGTCGATGCCCTGCTCGTCCGCGAGGCGGCGCGTCGCCGGTGCGGCCAGCGTGCGCTCGCGGTCTGCCGATTCGACCTGTGCCGGAGGAGTCGCGGTGGTCGTGGTAGTTGCGGCGCTGCCACCGGTCGTTCCGGTCTCGGTCGTCGTTTCGGATTCGACAGATTCCGTTTTTTCCTCGGTTTCCGATTCCGTCTCGTCCTCGGCGGCCGCTCGAACGTCGTGTTCGCTCACACGACCGCTCGGGCCGGTTCCTTCGACCGACGCGATATCGACGCCGAGTTCGCGTGCGAGCCGTCGGGCACTCGGTGCCGCGAAGACGCGACCGTCCGGCGTTTCCGTCTCTTCGGTCTCCGGGACTTCGGACTCTTCGGCAGACTCCGTCGTCTCCTCGGATTCCGCGCTTTCGGTCTCGCTCGGAGCTTCCTCCTCCTCCTCTTCGCCCTCCACGTTGAACGTGAGGAGCACGTTGCCGACCGGAACGACTTCGCCTTCCTCGGCGAGTAGCTCGTTGACGGTTCCGTCGACGGGCGAGGGAATCTCGACGATGGCCTTGTCCGTCTCGACCTCCGCGACCACTTGGTCCTCGGTAACGGGGTCGCCTTCCTCGACCTGCCAGCTGACGAGTTCGCCCTCCGCAACGCCTTCGCCCACGTCGGGCAGTTTGAATTCGTGTACCATGTCAGAAGTTCACCGTGTCGCGGATGCCTTCCTTGATGCGCGTCGGCTCGGGCAGGTAGTAGTCTTCGAGGCTGTACAGCGGGAACGGCGTGTCGAAGCCGGTGATGCGCTCGACGGGAGCCTCCTGGTAGAGCAGAGCCTCCTCCTGAATCGTCGCCGCGATTTCCCCGGCGAGGCCGCCCGTCTTGGGTGCCTCGTGGACGACCGCCGCGCGGCCGGTCTTCTTGAACGACTCGACGATGGTGTCCGTGTCGAGCGGCGAAACGGTTCGAAGGTCGACGACTTCCACGTCGATTTCGTCCTCCAACTCCTCCGCGGCTTCCATCGTCGGGCGGGTCATCGCACCCCACGTGAACACGGAGATGTCGGTCCCTTCGCGGCGCACTGCGGCCTCACCCAGCGGAACCTCGTAGGACTCCGTCGGGACTTCGTCGCGGAACGCGCGGTAGATGAGCTTCGGTTCGAGGAAGATGACCGGGTCCGGGTCACGGATGGCCGAGGTGAGCAGCCCCTTCGTGTCGTACGGCGTGCTCGGCATGACGACTTTGAGACCGGGCTGGTGGCTGTAGAACGCCTCCATCGACTCGGAGTGGTGTTCCGGCGCTCGGATACCGCCACCGTAGGGCGCACGAACGACCATCGGGCAGGTGAATCGGCCGCGCGAACGCGTCCGAAGACGGGCCGCGTGCGAGACGATCTGATCGAATGCCGGGTACATGAACCCGGAGAACTGCAGTTCCGGGACGGGTTTCAGGCCGTAAGCGGCCATTCCGATGGCGGTTCCGACGATGCCGGACTCCGCGAGCGGCGTGTCGATGACGCGGTCGTCGCCGAACTCATCGTAGAGTCCCTCGGTGGCGCGGAACACGCCGCCGTTCTTCCCGACGTCCTCACCCATCACGACGACGTCCTCGTCCTGCTTCATTTCAGTGTACAGCCCGTCGCGGACTGCCTGCACGAGCGTGAGATTTTCCGATTCGGTAGTTGCCTGACTCATAATTTACTCCTCCAGAAGCGTTTCGTCTCCGTACTGCTCTCGGAGATGCTCGAACGATTCCATCTGTTCGCGAAGCCGCCGTGGCATCTCCGCGTAGACGTTGTTGAAGATCTCCACGGCGTCCGGGCGTTCGACTGCCTCGGCCGCGTCGATCGCGTCGGCAACGTCCTGTTTGACGCCCTCGTCGATTTCCTCGACGTCCGACTCGTCCAATCGACCCGTGTTCAGGAGGAACTTCTCCATCCGCGGGATCGGGTCCTTCTTCTTCCACTCCGCGACTTTGTCGTCGTCACGGTAGACGGTCGGGTCGTCGGCGGTCGTGTGGGCTCCGAAACGATACTGAACCGCTTCGATGAGCGTCGGTCGCCGCTCGCCTTCGTCGGGGTTCTTGGCCTTCTCGACGGCTTCCTTCGTCACCTTGTAGACGGCGAGGGGGTCCATCCCATCGACCTGGACGCCTTCGAAGCCGTAGGCCTGTGCCTTCTGGGCGATGGTCGCGCTCGCGGTCTGGCGCTCGCGCGGCACTGAAATCGCCCACTGGTTGTTGTTACAGAAGAAAACCGATGGGGTGTCGAAGACACCCGCAAAGTTCAGCCCTTCGTGGAAGTCTCCCTCGCTCGTCGCGCCGTCACCGAAGTAACAGAGGAAGGCTTTGTCTTCACCTTTGAGTTTCGAGGCCCACGCCGCGCCGGTCGCGTGCGGAATTTGCGTGGCAATCGGCACCGCGACGGTGAAGATGTTGGCGTCGTCCGGGATGTGGTTGCCCGCTTCGTGGCCCATCCAGTAGAGCATGGTCTGTTTGAGCGAGAGACCACGGACGAGTGCCGCACCGTGTTCACGGTAACTCGGGAACATCCAGTCGTCGTCGGAGAGCGCGGAAACGCTCGCGATTTGTGCGCCTTCCTGCCCCGAGAGCGGCGGGTACGTCCCCATCCGGCCCTGTCGGTTGAGGCTCACCGCTCGTTCGTCGAAGTGACGGGCGAGGCGCATCTGGCGGTACATTTCCACCAGTTCCTCGTCGGAGAGGTCCGGCACCTCCATCCCGTCCAGCACCGTGCCGTCTTCATCCAGTATCTGTACTCGGTCCTGGGGGTCTTGGTGTACGATGCTCACGATCGAACCCATCCTGACATATGCGAAAAAACTCTCGCACGCATTATAGGGTTTTCGTAATTAACTTCCCATAGGAATTCCTTCACACACTATTTCTGAAGATTTGTCTTCCGATGTGTAGTAAAATCTCCCATTTTCCCATTTCTATCCGAATTAAACTAGAATGCTGGACGTTTATGGTACCGGCCAAATTTACCAGCTGTACGGATATGTCCGTCGATGTGCTGTTTTGTACCTCATCTCCCACCTCATCCACCACCATTCGTAGCGAATCTCAGCAGCGAATCCCAGGGTACCTCTTTGCGGGTCTTTTTCCCCGCTCGTCATACCGAGAGGCCCTTCCGGGTCTCCCTCCCCGCTTCGTTTCCCCCGCTCGTTATACCGAGGCTCTTCGAGCCTCGTGGTTCGCGGTTACACCGCTCACTATACGGAGGCCCTCCGGGCCTCCCTCCTCGCTTGTTCCACACTCTTCCCGTCCCGGAGAATCGCATCGACGAACAGTTCGCCCGCCTTGTACGACGACCGAACCATCGGGCCGCTCGCACAGTAGAGGAATTCCAGTTCCTCCTCGGCGACCTCCTGCCAGGTTCTGTATTTCGCCGGATGTACGTACTCCTCGACGTCGAGGTGCATCCGTGATGGCTGGAGATACTGACCGAGCGTGACGATGTCGACGTCCGTCTCTCGCAGGTCCGAAAGCGCCTGATACACCTCGTGGTCGTACTCGCCGAGTCCCAACATCAGGCTCGTCTTCGTGTAGATATCCGACTCGCGCGTGACCTGTTCGAGCACGCCGAGACTCTGTTCGTACCCCGCTCGCGGGTCGCGGACGTGTCCTTGCAGGCGCTCTACGGTTTCGACGTTGTGCGCGATCACGTCGGGGTCCGCGTCGATTATCTTCCGAACGAGTTCCTCCTCGCCCTGGAAGTCCGGGATCAGCACTTCGACGAGGATTCCGGGATGGCGTTTCTTGATCTCTCGGATCGTCTGTGCGAAGTGTTCGGCACCTTGTCCTTCGAGGTCGTCGCGGTCGACGGACGTGAGTACCACGTAATCGAGACCGATTTCCGCGATGGCGCTCGCCACGTTCGCCGGTTCGTTCGGGTCGAGCGGTTCTCCGCCCCCGGTGTCGACGTCGCAGAAGCCACAACTGCGGGTGCACTTGTGACCCATCAGCATGAAGGTGGCCGTCCCGCCACCCTCGCTACCTCTTCCGCTCCAGCACTCCCCGAGGTTCGGGCAGTTCGCCTCCTCACAAACCGTGTGCAGATCGTGCTCCCGGAGCGTTTGTTTGATTCCCGTGAACTCCTGTCCCGACGGAGGTCGCATCTTCAACCAGTCGGGTTTGCGCCGCCCACTCATTACCAACGGGTTGGGTCCCCCACGACAAAAGGATAGGGTATCGTCCGGGGACCGTACGTATTTGGCTATCGTGTCCGTCTATCCTCCGTTTCCGGGATGGAAACGTTCGAATACCCGTGCACACCCGTGTGACAAGTAGCAAATAACAATGTCTTTGCTCTTCCTAGTTATTCCGCTATGGCTACGAATCGCGACACACAGTCCAGCGGCGGCATGCGGACGAACGGGTTGGATTGGTTCAGTATGCTCCTCGTCATCATCGGTGCGCTCAATTGGGGAATCCTCGGAATCACCGGTTTGACGGGCGCACGAATCAACGTCGTCCGTTGGGTGATGGGGCTATTGTTCTTACCCAACGTCGCTCAAATCGTTGCTGACCTCATCTACGTCGTCGTCGGTCTCGCGGGACTGTACTTCATCTACACCAGTTATAAAATCGGTCGTGCGAACAGACGGGCACGACAGCAGACAGCACAGCAGACGGAGCCACAACAAACCGAGTAACGATTTCAGCTCTCCCCGTTCTTCTTTTATATCCTTCTGCTGCAATATCTATAAATACTATCAAGATTTTATAACTCATATAACGGGATAAACCATGCTAAATGTTTCACGGGAGGAAATTACCGAGGGATCTCTGGTACGGGCCCTCCTCTTGCTCTCTGCACCGCTCATCGTGCAGAGCCTCGTCCAGGTCGTTCAACAGATCGCCGACATTTTTTGGCTTGGTCGGCTCGGAGAAAACTCGGTTGCCGCCGTCGGAATAAATTTCCCCTTAACGTCGTTCCTATTTTCGGTTTTCATGATCTCGTTCGTCGGAACACAGGTTCTCGTCTCCCAGCATGTCGGAGCGGACGAACAATCACTCGCCAGAAGGGCAGCGTTTCACGGCATATCACTCGGATTGGCCTTTGGTATCGCGCTTACCGCTTTCGTATTCGTATTCGGTAGCAGTTTCATCGATCTGTTCGGTGCCGAACCCGACGTCGCGTCGCAAGCCTTCACGTATCTTTTCGTCTTCTCGTTCGGTTTTTCGTTCATCGGGATGAGCGACTCCATCGAGGCGGGGTTTATCGGGTGGGGTGACTCACGCGCAGCGCTTTATATCAACGCCACGGCGGTCGTCGTCAACGTGATTCTCGACCCGATTCTGATCTTCGGTACCGGTATCCCGAACTTCCACGGATGGAACATCGCTGGCGCTGCGTTGGCTTCGGCCATCGGATACGGCTGTTCGTTCCTCTTGGGACTCGGCATGATGATTCGTGGCCGGAACGGGTACACGCTCACACGGAAATCGATGGTCGTTCGAGTGGAAAAGTACCGGGAGTTGTTGGATATTGGTATCCCCATGTTCGGTCAGCAGGCCGCTGGACAGGCCGTTCGCGTTCTCATTATCGGTGTCGTCACAGCCGTCGGTGGTCCGGCGTCCGTCTCCGCATACACCATCGGTGCAACCATTTCCAGCATCGCGTTCATCCCGGCTGGTAGCTTCAAACGAGCCGCTCAGAGCATCATCGGACAAAACATCGGTGCCGAGAATCCGATGCGCGCGAACAGGACGACGTGGGTCGGCGTCGTCGTCTCCGTGGTCGGCCTTTCGATAATCGGCGTGATTCAGTGGTTTATACCCGGTCTTCTGACGAACTTGTTCGTCCCCGATATTTCCCCGGCTGCGTACCAGCTCACGGTCGATTACCTTCGAATCCTCGTCTTCGGCTACTGGGCAATCGGCGCGATGAACGTCTTCAGTGCCGGGTTCAACGGTATCCGCGAGACCAAAACGACGATGATCGCCGATATGATCAAATACTGGGTGATTCGCCTCCCGATCGCTGTTATCGGTGTTTTCTGGCTTCACTACGACGTACATGCCGTCTTCTGGGCCGTCACCATCTCGAACTGCGTCGCTGCGGTTGGCTTCGGCGCGTACTACTACTACCGAACGACCGACGGTATGACCCAGCGCGCAGTGCGGGACATCAGTGGTTCCGTGGACGATTGAGACGCTCGTTTCACGCCGTTTCGACCGGGTTATTATTGTGTCGTCATATCGTCATCGCTCGCCGGTTGAAAGGGGAAAGAATGGGAGCGCGGAGCGTGTAACCGCGTCCGAAAAGAACCACCCAGACTACTTAAAGACACGGTGGGCAGGGTGAAAGTGAAATCAGTAGCAAGCAGGGAGGAGATTCCGTTGTCTGACGATTGGCAGACGCTGACGTCTGACGGTCGTCGTACATAAATCAAATGGTCGTTCGCACGTGTACATTTTCCTCCTCTATGAACCGCCGAACTCGGCTTTCAAACGTATCATTCCCCGGCCACGAAATCGTCTCTTCGACGTTTAGCTTCACCGGGTCACCCACGTACACGTTGATTCCGTCCTGAACCTGGACCCGACAGTAGAGACCGTGCGACACTCCTTCGTAGTTATCCAAGGCGTGGATGTCGCTCGTCTCTAGCAACCGCCCCTCCGTCTCGCCACCCGGCACGAGCGTCGGATAGCGCCCTTCGACGCGATGTAACCCGACGAGCGTGGCCTCTTCGACGAATTCGAACTGCTCGACTACGACCCCGACACGCTCGGGGTCGGTCAACGTCCCATAGACGAATACCCTCATGAGGTGGTCCACGGAGAATCGTGAGTTAGTCCTGCTGGCTAGCTTCGCCGTTCACGATGGTTACTGTCGAGATCGGAAAAAGGGAAAGTGGTAGGGTGATTGAGAACAATAGTCATCCCATATGACCGACTCGAATTTCGATACGACCGGTATCGATGGCCCGCACGCGGGGCAACCCGTCGTCACCTCGGGTGCGCCGCTTCCCGATGCAACGGCGGCGATGGTGCTGGTCCACGGTCGGGGTGCAACCGCTCGAAGTATTCTCGAACTCGCGAACGAGTTCGAGTACGACGAAGTTGCGTTCATCGCGCCACAAGCGGCACACAACACGTGGTATCCGCAGTCGTTTCTCGCACCGCTCGAATCGAACCAACCGCATCTCTCGTCCGCGCTGGAACTCCTCGGAACGCTCGTTTCCGACGTCAAATCCGCCGGGATACCGTCGGAGCGGACGTTCTTACTCGGGTTCTCACAGGGCGCTTGTTTGACGAGCGAGTTCGTCGCGCGGAACGCACGCGAGTACGGTGGCGTCGCGGCGTTCAGCGGTGGTCTCATCGGACCGGATGGCACACCACGCGAGTACGAAGGCTCGCTCGATGGCACTCTCGTCTACCTCGGCTGTGGCGACAGCGATCCGCACATCCCCGTAGAGCGTGTGCACGAAACCGAAGAGGTACTGACGGGATTGGACGGTTCCGTTACCGAGCGCATCTTCGATGGGATGGGACACGGCGTCGTCCAGGAAGAAGTCGCCCACGTCGACCGAATGCTCAACAGCCTTCTCAACGACTGACCGTCTCCTCGATACCGTTCATTCCGTATCGATTACGACCACCGTGGTTACTGGTCGAAGTTATCCATCCCGAAAAGGTACCCGCAAATCGGTAACCGGCGCGATATCTGCGCGATGTCTGCGCGTCGTCAGCGATCGTCGATCCGTCTTATCGCTCGTCGATGGGGACGAATTCGAGGTCCTTGTCGCCGGTGTACTTCGCACGCGGGCGGATGAGGCGGTTGTCGTCGTACTGTTCCAGCACGTGTGCGATCCAGCCACCGACGCGCGAGAGCGCGAAGATGGGCGTGTAGATGTCGATGGGGATTCCCATCTGGTAGTACGTCGATGCCGAGTAGAAGTCCACGTTCGGCGCGAGGCCCTTCTCCTCTTTCATGTAGTCCTCGATGGCGACGGACATCTCGTACCATTTCGTGTCGCCTGCGGCCTCGCCGAGTTCCTCGCTCTGCTCGCTGAGGATTTTCGCGCGGGGGTCCTTCACGTTGTAGACGCGGTGGCCGAAGCCAGCGACGCGTCGTCCCTCGTCGAGGGCGTTGTCGATCCACTCGGTGGCGTCCCGGTCGCTGTCGTCGACCTCCTTCAGCATCCGCATGACGTTGGCGTTCGCGCCGCCGTGAAGCGAACCGGAGAGCGTTCCGATTGCGCTCGTCACGGCGCTGTGTAGGTCCGCGAGCGTGCTCGCCGTGACCATCGCCGAGAACGTCGAGGCGTTCAGGCCGTGGTCCGCGTGGAGCACGAGCGCTTGGTCGAACACGTCCGCGAGCACGTCGTCCGGCTCCTCGTCGTTGAGCATGTAGAGGAAGTTCGCCGCGTGCCCGAGGTCGGTCCGAGGTTCGACCGGTTCGTCCCCGTTTCGGATGCGCGTGAACGCCGCGAGGATGGTCGGGACTTTTGCGGTGATGCGACGACCCTTCCGGAGGTTCGCCTCGCGGTCTGCCGGGTCGCTTTCGGCATCGTCGGGGTCGTACGTCGCCAGCATCGAGACGGCGGTACGGAGCGCTCCCATCGGTTCCGAGTCCGATTCGGCGAGTTCGCGGACGGTCTCCATGACCCCATCGTCCACTTCGCGCGCCTCGGACATCTCGTCGCTGAACGCGTCGAGTTCGTCACGAGTCGGCAGTTCACCGTGCCAAAGGAGATACAAGACTTCCTCGTAACTCGCGCCACGAGCGAGGTCTTCTATCGTGTAGCCGCGGTAGATGAGCTTTCCTTCGTCACCATTGATGTGACTCAGTGCTGACTCCGCAACGACAACGCCCTCCAAGCCTTTTTTAACCTCGTCTGCCATGTCATGATGATTCTCGGGGTAGGCGCAAAAGGATTATCTTTCGTGGTCGTTCCACCGAGACCGCCACGAGAGCTGTCACGGCGGTTCGTGAACGGATTTGTCTGGAGTGTTATGGATGTGACATTCGTGGCCGTTCGATTCGTCAGCGGTCGTTCAGTTCTTCATTGAACGTCACTCCGTTCTATCCGCACTGTTGGCGTACCCCGGCGGCGGTGGTAACTCGACCACGTTCGTTTCCTTGCGGTCGTGTGGAATTCTCGCTTCCAGTTCCGTTTTCAGCGCCGAATTTCCGCCAACGATGTCGCTCACGCCCACCATCACGGTTCCTGGAAGTTCCGGTGGCTCGAAGTGCTCCCGGCAGGCCGCACCGATTTCCCTCTCCGCCTCGGGGAGCAGGTCCTCGCGGACGTACCATCGTATCATCGTGGTGTCACCGAGTCGCCCATCGCAGTGCTCGCGGAGGAACCGGTCGAAAAACGATAGCACCCTCTCGGCTTGCTCTTTCGGCGTGTCGCCCGGTCCGATGACACCGTCCATCTGCACGTAGTCGTAGTCTTCGTGTCGCGTTTTCACCGCGGTTACGGTGACGGCATCGTCTCCCCTTCCCTTTCGTCTGAACACCGTCTTTTCCATGACGATGGTTACGAGCTAAAAAGTATAATATTTTGTCACCAATCGGTGCTATCCGCGTTTCGACGACGTGCGGTCGTTTCGGAGACGGTTCCGTTTCAAAACACGAGACGCAGCACGCCGATGACGACACCGGCGGCGACGAGACCCGCTCCCCAGAGCATCGAACCGCCGGGGGCGGCACCGATGAGAAACGAGACGATACCCGAGATGATGAGCGAGACGCTCGCGTGGCTTCGTAGTGACATGGGATTTCATTGGTGGCTCACTTAAAAAATCGGCTGGCACAATACGAAAGCAATTCAAGTAGGGCCGTCTTTCCTCGTCGGATTCTTCGGACGAAGCGACCCCTCTACCGAGTCGTTCACTCGTCCGAATCGCTTCCGGCGAGCAGGTCGCTCGCCGAGAGGAGCGCTTCCATCTCGACGTCCGCGTCGGCCAGATTCTCGCGGCCGCCTTCCTCCCGGTCAACGACGACGAGGATTTTGTTCACTTCCGCACCGGCGTCGCGCAGGGCCTCCACGGCGTCGACCGCGCTCTGTCCCGTCGTGACGATGTCTTCGAGAACGACGACTTCCTCGCCCTCGTCCAGTCGGCCTTCGACGAGGTTGGCCGTCCCGTACTCCTTCTGTTTCTTTCGAGCGATGACGTAGGGAGTGTCCGTCTCGACGCTCGTCACGGCCACGAGCGGGACCGCACCGAGGGCCACACCCGCCAATTTCGTCCCGTCGAGGCGCTCCGCGAAGGCTTCCGCGATGAGCGAGAGACAGTGTGGGTCGGTCTCGAAGAGGTATTTGTCCACGTAGTAGTCGCTCGTCCCGCCGTGGGAGAGTTCGAATTCGCCGTACTGGACGGCGTCCGCCGCACGCAAGGCCTCGATGAGTTCCTGATTCGCCATGTGCGAGTCGGGGCGGCGAGGCGGGTTAAAAGTAGTACTTTTCCGGCGCTCTCACGGTCGGTTCGTCCCTACCGGTGTTCGTTCTTGAGTCACCACGGTTCGTTCTTGAGTCACCACGGTTCGTTCTTGAGTCCGAGCGCGTACGCGATGCCGTTCGTCACGAGGTGGAGGAGCGGCGTCAACACGAACACGACGACGAGGACAGGGAGGTCGAACGTGTCGAGCGTCCACGTCGGCGCGGCGAGTAGGGTGAGCAGGAGCGACATCACGACGAAGTCGAGTTGGTCGATGCCCGGGAACGCCGCGCCGCGTTCCCGCCCCATCCGTCGCTTCAGGAACGACGCGGTCATGTCGCCGAGCATTGCACCCGCGGGCAAGGCGATAACGGCGGCGAGAGGAAATTTGAGGGGAAGCGTTACGCCCAGTGTGCTCGCGACGGGAGAATGAATCGCGTTGAGAATCAGCGCGAGTATCGCCCCGGCGACAATTCCCGCGGCCGTTCCGCGCCACGTCTTTCCGTCGCCGAGCAGTCGCTTGCCGTTCCACGTCCGTCCGCCGTCGATAGGCGCACCGCCGCCAGCGAGCACCGCGAAGTTGTTCGGTACGTAGGCGGGCAACATCGCCCATACCGCGACGACGATAGTTTCGAACACGTCCACGCCGGAACCAGTCATATCGGGATAGATACTCTCCGGGTCTTAAGTCTCCATGGTCTGGAGCGGAATCGTTGGCGGTGGATTCCGGTAGTTGCCGTGAGTACAATATACAATGATAAGGTACGGGGGCTCAAAGTACAAGCCATGATACCACCGATTGCCAGTCGGTTCGTGGCTGGTGAAACGCAGCGGAGGCGCTGGAATACACGCGGGATCTGAATCAGCGGAACGTTAGCGTTATCCTGAACCTCCTCGGCGAGCACTACCACGAACGGGGTCCGGCGGACGAGGACGCCGAGGTGTATCTTCAACTGCTCGAAGACATCGAGCGCTCGGACCTCTCGGCTTGCGTTTCGGTCAAACCGTCACAGGTCGGCTTGGACGTCGGTACGAACGTCTACCACGAGAACATGGAGCGAATCGCGGACGCGGCCGACGACACGTTCGTCTGGATAGACATGGAAGACCACACGACGACCGACGCGACCCTCGACATCTTCGAAGACCTCACCCGCGAACACGACGGTGGCATCGGCGTCTGTGTGCAGGCGAACCTCAAACGAACAGAAAAGGACCTCGAACGCCTCGCCGACCTCCCCGGCAAAGTCCGACTGGTAAAAGGTGCCTACGACGAACCGCCAGAACTCGCGTACAAGCAAAAAGAGCGCGTCAACGCCGCCTACCGCGAATATCTGGAGTTCATGTTCGAGGAATTCGACGACGGAATCGCCGTCGGAAGCCACGACCCCGCGATGATAGAGTACGCGAAGGAACTCCACGAGGAACACGGTACGGACTTCGAAATCCAGATGCTGATGGGTGTGCGCGACGACGCACAGTACGAACTCGCACAGGAGTACGAGGTCTGGCAGTACGTTCCGTACGGTGGCAAATGGATGTCGTATTTCTATCGCCGCGTGATGGAACGTAAGGAGAACCTGCTGTTCGCGGCGCGTGCTGTCCTCGGCAGATAGTCAAAAACGTTGCAACTAGTTTATATTCCTGCAACCAAACGCTACACCCAAATGTCTTCGTGGAAACGTGACGCCGCCAGCGGTCTCATCGTTTTGGCCCCCCTGTTGGTCTCTGCGTACATCATCGCGTGGCTGTTCATGAAAATCGCCGGGTTGCCGTTCCTAGTGGGTCTTAGCAGCTTCGAGTACTTCGGTGGTGCCATCACTATTCCCGGCGTTCTCGTCCGCGTCGGCATCGTCCTCGCCGTGTTCACCGCGCTCGTCTTCAGCATCGGCTATCTCATGCGGACGACGCTGGGAAGCGTGATGGAAAACACCATCGACGGCATCATGAATCGTGTCCCCGGCCTCCGCATCATCTACAACGCATCGAAGATGGCCGCCGAAACCGCTCTTTCCGACACCAACCAACTCCAGAAACCCGTCAAAATCGAGACGTGGAACGGTCTCCGCATGACGGCGTTCAAAACCGGGAAACAAGCCGAAGACGGCCGCGAACTCCTCTTCTTGCCGACTGCCCCGAACATCACGACCGGATTCGTCATCGAAGTCGAACAGTCCGAGATCACCGAGACGGACGAAACCGACGAGGACGCCCTCACCCGAATCCTCAGCGCCGGATTCGGCGAAAACAGCAACGAGGGGATTCCGATAAACGTCACCGACGAAGCGAGTGACAGACAAGAAACCCCGCCGTCGCCCTGAGTTCCACGACACCGTTCTCCCTTCGTCTCGAAACGTGACACTGTCGAGTAAAATCTGCCATCCTTTTGGGGATCGAACGAGTGTCGTTTCGTATGGAATGTCCCGAGTGTGATGGCGAGCGACGACCCTTCGCCGTCCCGTCCGACCTCCGTGAGAACGTTCCGTTCCGATCGGATACGGTCCTCCTCTGTACGCGTTGTCTCGCCTTCGAACCGACCGACGACGAAACGGAACTGGCGAACTACGCCACGATCAGCGACGAACTCCCGGACGACCCGAACACGGCCGCAGCGATGGCTCTCGCAACCGCTTTCCTCTCCTCGCTCGCGCTCCATCGTCAGCATATCGACGCGCTGTTCGACTACGTGGAGGCGAACGGGGTCGATCCGCTGCTCGTCCTCGACCGACTCGCTGACGACCCGGAACTACAACCGAACTTCGACATCGAATCGCGTCGCCAACAACTGCTCCAACTGCGGGACTGATCCCTTCAAGCCTCAACTTTCATCATCCCAACCCACAATTATGGAGATATGCCGAACGATTGCATCTTCTGTCAGATCGTCGCCGGAGACATCCCGAGTAAAACCGTGTACGAGGACGACTCCGTCCTCGCGTTCCTCGACGTGAACCCGCTCGCGCCGGGCCACACGCTCGTCATCACGAAGGACCACTACGAGACGTTGAGCGACCTCCCCGAGGATACCGCAACGGACCTCTTTTCGGCGCTCCACGAACTCACGCCCGCCGTCGAGACCGCAGTGGACGCCGATGCGAGTAACGTCGCGTTCAACAACGGGGAAGCGTCGGGACAGGAAGTTCCGCACATCCACGGACACATCATTCCGCGGTTCGAGGACGACGGCGGTAAGCCGATCCACGCAGTCGCGGGGGACCGCCCGGACCTCTCCGACGATGAACTGGACGAGATCGCCGCCGACATCAGCGGCAGTCAATAACTGTATCTTTTTATACCATTACGGATACATTTCGATTCGAACACGTGAAACGAACTGCCGCATTCGTCGGTGCGACCGGTGGAGCCGGGACCACACGCCTCTGTCTCGAAACGGCCGCCATCCTCTCTCACGTCGGACACGACGTGGTGATTCTAGATGCCGCCTTCGGCACGCAAGGGTTGTCCCGCCACGTTCCCCATCGTATCGACACCGACATCACTGCACTGCTGATAGACGACCACGGAACGGACGAGGAGTTCTCCGACGCGCTCATCGATCATCCGGTCGAAACCACGGGCCAACTCTCACTGTGTCCGGCGTATGCACCCTTCGAACGCATCGCTCGCGCCAAAACCGTAGACGCCGCTCAAGCGTTGGAAACACTCGTCGAACGGGCCAGCGACGACTTCGACCACGTCATCATCGATACCCCACCCGTCGCCGCGAATCAAGCTGTTGCGGCCGTCAACGCGGCTGACACCGTCGCCGTCGTCGCTCCGGCGTCCCGACGCGGAGCGGACGCCGTTCAGGGAGTTCGCGGCCGTCTCGCCGACCTCGGAACGGACGCGGACACAGTTCTCGCCAATCGCGCCGAATCCCCGGACGAGGACCATCTGGGGGATGTTCCGACGATTCCGACGAGCGACGCGACCGCAGTCGAATCGATTCCAGCGAGCGCGCCCGAACTCGACACCTCGTTTTCACCTGCAATCGTCGCCGCCACTGAAGTCGTGTTCGACACGTCGCTCGATGTCGAATTTCCGGAGGAGGGATTGCTCGACATCGACCCGGATGACTACCTTCCGGAGTCACTCCGGTAATAATTTCATCGTCGACGGATCGCCAGCGGATTCTCACAGCAAGTCGCCGACGTCGCTCATCGTCTCGGCTAACACGTCCCTCTTTTCCACACTGGCGTGTCCGTCGAACGCCAACGCGCCTTCGACCGTTTCCGCCGCTCCGTCCAACGGCTCGTGCGTTTCGATGAACGTCGCCAGTGCGAACTCGGTTTCGCTCGCCCCCGAGAGCGTGAACGCTTCCGACCGGGAGAGGTTCGCTGAAAGCCAATCCCGAACGAGTTCGTGACCCATCGACGAGAGTGGGGAGACCCCGTTCACGCCGAGCAGGTGAAGCGTCTTCGCCGCCGTCATGGGGGCGACGCCAGCACGACGAGCGCTTTCACCGACAGATGCTCCTGCAGCGTGTGCTTCCACGATGCATACCGCCATTTCCGTCTCGCACGGCAACGCATCACTGAACGCCGCCAGCCGATCGTGGAGGTCCCGCTCCGTGTCATCCACGGTTGCGATGCCGTGATTCTTCTGCTTGGCTGTGACCTCCAGCCCGGCGGCGATATCCGACAGCGCCATGTGTACTCCTCGTCCCTTCCTTGACTTTAATGTTTGTGACAAGTATCAAATTTGGTAATTGTGTCCCGCAACGTACCGGTAACCGGTACGTTCCTCCCGTCCAAATCGGGTTCGTTTCCCGAATTCGACGTTCGTTTAAATACCATCTCGGACGAAGTTTCACTTGTGATGAGTACGACACAACACCTCACTGAAGCGTGTCCCGAATGTCATAGCCGAGTCCGCACGCGCGGTTCGGAAACCGTCTGCACCGAATGCGGCCTCGTCGTCGCCGAGGACAACCTCGACCGGGGTCCGGAGTGGCGGTCGTTCGACGATGACGACACCGACCGTAAGCGCACTGGCGCGCCGCTCACGCGCTCCCGCCACGACCGGGGACTGACGACCGAGATCGGGTACAAAAACAGCAGCGTCCGGCTGACGGGCCGCAAACGACGCCGCGTGATGCGCATGCGTCGTCAGCACAACCGCGCCAGAATCTCCTCCAAGGCCGAGCGAAATCGCGTCTACGGCTTCACCGAAATCCGTCGGCTCGTCGGTGCGCTCCAACTGTCCGTGAACATCCGTGACCGTGCTTGCGTGCTGTTCGAATCCGCACAAGGCGAAGACCTTCTTCGTGGGCGCTCGATAGAGGGCTTCGCCTCTGCGGCGGTGTACGCGACGTGCCGAACGTCGGCCGTCTCCCGTACGCTGGACGAAATCGTCGAGCGTGCCCGCGCCGACCGCTCGGAACTGACCGCGGCCTACGACGCACTGAACCGAGAACTCGGTCTTCCCGTCGGTCCGATCGATCCGCGCGAGTACCTGCCGCGATTCGCCAGTCGACTCAACCTCTCGATGGTGAGCGAACGACGCGCCGAAACGCTCGTCACGAAGGCGGAACGGGAGAACCTCATTAGCGGTCGCAATCCCAGCGGCGTGGCCGCCGCGTGTCTCTACGCAGCGGCTCGCGACTGTGACGAACGTGTCACCCAACGTGCCGCCGCAGAAGTCGCCGACGTAACGCCCGTCACGCTTCGCTCGACGTATCACGACCTCCGGGAGTAAATCGCCCGTCCGAGTTCCGCGAACCGTTCTCTTGTATCGCTTTCCGGCGCAGCGGTTGCTACGGGGCGTCCGTGCCGCTGTGCGTCCGCAATCACACTCGATTCCGGCAGCGTCGTCACTGGCGCGCCGAGCGTCCGTTCGACGATTTCGGTCGGTGGATCGTCCCGCACTCGATTCAGTACGACGCCACACAGTCCCGCACCGAGTTCCCGCGCGAGCACCTTCGTTCGAACCGCGTCCGCCAACGCGAACCGTCGCGGAACCGTCACGAGGACACAGCTATCCGCCGCAACCAACGGAAGTCCCGCGTCGGCCGACATCCCTGCCGGACAGTCGATTATCACGTGGTCGTATTCGTCGGCGACCTGCTCTACCGCGCCGACGACCCCCGTCACGTCACATGCACGTGCTCCCGCCAACGTACGGCCACACGGGAGCATCGACACACCACCGACGGTCGAAACCGCCTCCAGTGGTTCCGCACGTCCGGCGAGTACATCGTGTAAATCCGGGCCGTGGCACGTCGGCAAGTCCGCCATTGCGAGGTCGGCATCGACCACAACACCGCCGAGTTCCGCTCCGAGATTCAACGAGACGGTCGATTTTCCGACGCCACCCTTGCCTCCCGTTACTGCCAAGATCATATCTTCCTCCCGACGGTGTGCGTCTCCCGTGCTGCTGCAATCCGTTCCCGTACCGTATCGACCCGTTTTGCAACCGAATCGAGCGTTCGTCCATCGGCTTCGAGTTTCCGTCTCAACTCCTGCTCACGAGTCCGATCGTTCACATCCTTCGCCCCCATTTTTCCCTCGTTGGCTTCGTATCGCTCCGTTCGCGTCTCGATACCCGACAGCCACGCCTCGACCTCGTCGGGGAGTTTCGTCGGGTGTGGCATCGGTACCACGTCCGCAGGCGGTCGAGCATCACCCAGTGCTCGGACGACACCCGTCGCTGTCGGTTCGATTTCTAGTTCCTCATCGATCATTCCTCGCTCCGTGTCGCTCGCCGACGGTTCCGTCCTCGGCGCTCGTTCGGTCCACACGATTTCCGCAGGCGGTGACTCTTGATTTGGGCCGGTCGCTACCGCGTAGCCAAGGGCGCGCCGTTCGTCCGCCGCGACGACACCTTCGAACCCGCCTTCGTCCCACCCCGCTTCCGGAACGCCGTTCCGTCGCGGCGGTCGTATCTCACCATCGAGCCGGTTCCCGATACGAATTCTCACGGGAACCGTCGTCGTGTTTTCGACCACCAGTTCGACCAGCGTGACGGTTTCGACCCTCCCGTTCTCCTCGTTTACCGTCCAGTGAAGCGTCACCATGCCCCGGGTTGGTCCCGTCTTCGTTCTTAAACCTGTAGTACGGGTGCATCGAGACACTCAGCGGCGCGTTTTGACGTGTCGAAGCGGTTACACGCCAGTACGATCGGTGCTCGAACTCGCGCCACGCGAGCGATTGCAAGCGCGGCAGTCACTGGATCTCCTTCGAACGTTCCCGGATCGGTCGTCCGCCCTCGTCCCGGAACTGCTTTGATCGCTGAATCGAACCGCTCGTGAGTCCGTCGAACCAAGTGACGACGGGCACTCCGTTCGAGGTTCTCCTTCCGGTCGTGGAGACGCAATCGTTGTTCCCGAGCATTCCTCGCGGCTTGTTGGCGTTTTCGGGCCGCTTCGAGGGTCTGCTCGGCGGCAATACGTTTCGTCTCCAGTTCGGCTAACTCCCGCGTCATCCTCTGGAGGTCGGATTCAGCGTCGTTGGAATCTCCCTCGACCTCCCGAAGGGCCTGTACGCGTCCACGAAGCGCCGCGACCTGTTCTCGCAACCTGGTTTCCGATCCGCTCGCGTCCGCGACCCGTCTCCGTTCCGCGCGGAGCGAGACATCGCCGATATCGAGCGAGCACATTCGTGCTTCGATGTGTGCTATCTCTTCGTCCTGCGGTGCGTTCATACCGATCGAACGGGCGGCGGCGGCCAATGCTGGTCGAGGACGGATCGACATCCCTGACTCGATACAACCGATGTACCGGTGTATCGGACCCGGGTCTCCACAGACAATACTGATTTCCCCCGTTTCGGTGCCCGACCGAACTGCCGCTACGATTTCCTCCGTCGCTACTGACTTTCCCGAGAGGTCGACTGCCCTTCCCCGAAACGTGCCGTTCTCCGTTTCGACGTTCATAATTCCGCGTTTCGCATCGCATCCGGCGACGGATGCTCGGTTCCCATGGAGAACTTCTCGTACGGCGTACTCGATTTGTCGCGCTTTTCGTACGCGCTGGCTGCCGAACGGATTGTTTCCGGCACATCACGAAACTCGTTCAGCGGTTCGGTGCGTTCCAGTTGTACATCGGCCCCGTGCTTCTCGTACAACCGAAGCGCGAGGAATGCACCCAACTCCGTCGATTCCAGGAGCGCTGCCCGCCCAAACCGCCTGACAACGCACGTTTCATGCGTCGTACAGACGTTCCGGAGCGTCTGCCGAGCGGCACGGGAGTACGTAATTATCAGCAACACACCATTCATTGGTGGATGATATGTTTTAAAATTAACTACCGCGTTCTCACGTTCCACTCGTTGCCATCGAATTCGGCAACGGCGTCGAACAGTGTTTTCAGCGTATTGACGGTTTGTGAGTCGTGGGCGTCCGGGTCGAGATGGAAGTGTGCGGTCACGTCCGCGGTAGTGAATCGACCGGTGAGGACGTGTAGAAACTTGTAGACGGTTTGAACGTCGGAGTACTGGAGCAGTGCCGTCAACGAGTGAAAACAGGCTACGGTCTTGTTGCCGTCTCCGTGCCATTGTTGGAGCACTTCGCTGATTTTGATACCAAGCCCGGTCAAATCACCGGGATTCGAGAGCGTGTCGATGACTGCGTCGGTCGGCGTTTCTCCCATCGATGCCGACGTTGCAACCGATCGTACCGTCTCCCCGACACTGAGGAATCGGAGGTTCGCGGGACGACCACCCGCATGAGCGAGCCAATCCTGTAGACATGCATCCGGTGAGCGTGTAAAAGTAACCCAGAGGACGTCTTCCTGTTCCGGTGGTGTCTTCGTGAGCATGTCGATACATGCTTCGTCGGTTTCCGAACGCATGGAGGGAGCGAGAACGAGAATACTGGCTTCGTCATCGAGCGCTGCCGAAACCCTACTCATCTCGGGTTGTCCTCGACGACGTTGTGCGTGCTCGCTACGTTGTCCATCCCGTACCATCGCTCGTGTATCATAGAGCCACCTGCATTATTATGGATTTAATAAACTTCTCGACACCTGTCGACCATGTCTCATCTGATACACCCTCGCACACGCGCAGTTGTTACTGTTCTACTATATCCAGAGCATGTTTATCTAGTTTTCTATCTCTGCTATATTATCGTTTATTGATACCCTTGATATCGAATTCTACCGTCTCGTCGTCGAGCAGTTCGGCTACCCGCTCGGTTGCTTCCGTTTTCGATTCCGCGACGACGGTGATTCCCGTTGCCCGTTCGTCGCCACACGCTCGATACACGGACAGATCACGTTCCGCTTCGAATTCGGTAGCGTACGTTTGCAAGACCGTCAGTACTCGTCGCTGTGTCTCACGTAACTCGTCCTCTCCGGATTCGAAATCCGAAAGTGCATTCTCTATATTTCTGAGTGCGGAGATTCGATCCATCTTACGTCGTTCGAAGATGATTCGTCGATGGCTCGTAGACCTCCCCTTTCTGTTTCAGCTTGTCGATCTCGTGTTCCGCCTTCGACGGGTCCATGTTGATCTCTTCCGCCCGATCGAGGACGACATCGACCGGTGCGCCATCGTCGTACTCCTCCTCGATACTCGCAATGAGCTGTTTGATGTTCTTGATTCGATCCCGTTGCGTTTTCGAGGTTCCCGTTTCCACCACGTCGGCGTCGAACTGCCCGGTTTCGGGGTCCACGCCGATATCTTGCATACAGGACCGAGCGATTTCGATGACGCGATCGGCGTCCTCCTGTTCGACCGTATCCGAAAGTCGAACGCGTGCGCTCGCCTCGGCGAGGCGGACGAGTGCCTCCAGTTTTCGGGCCGTGACCGGAATCGGCGCGTCCTCGTCCACCCCTTTCGACCGTAAATCCACGTAGAAGTCTTGAATCGCCTGCTGGGCCTCCGTACTCATCGTCGGATAGACGTTCGATTTCGAATAGGCGATGTACTTCCGCAGGAGTTCGGCGTCGATGGCCGGAGCCACCTCCTCGGTCTGGCTGTTGACCTGCTCTTCCGTGATGTTCGGCGCGTTGATTTCGGTTCGCTGTGTGTTCAACTCGCCCGCGAAGTTGGTCTGAAGGATGTGTTCCGCGAGTTGTGAGTCGTGATCCGGGTCCGGTTTGTCCGTCACCGTAAAAATCAGGTCGAACCGTGAGATGAGCGCCGGTTCGAGGTTGATCTGTTCGGCGATGGATTCGTACTGGTCGAACCGCCCGTACTTCGGGTTCGCTGCGCCCAGAAGCGAACAACGGGATTTTAACGTCGCGTTGATCCCGGCTTTGCTCACGCTGATCTTCTGCTGTTCCAGTCCCTCGTGCATCGCGGAACGTCCTCCGGACGCATCTTGTCCAACTCGTCCACCGCCGCGATACCCTTGTCCGCGAGGACGAGCGCACCGGCTTCGAGCGTCCACTGCTGGCCGTCCCCGAAGTCGTCGCGGACCGCCGCCGCCGTCAGCCCTGCCGAGGACGAACCCTTCCCGGAGGTGTAGACGGAACGCGGCGCAATATGTTGTATATATGACAACATCTGGGAGTTATGTGAGACGATGTTGTTCGTGAGATAGTTGTGCGTCCCTTCGATTTCGAGGTCGTACACCCACTCGTACTCAGGTGTGAGTTCTTCGACGGATTCGATTTTGTCCCACGAGATATCGCTCTCGGCTAGCCGACGTAGCGCATTCACATCCCCCGTGACTTCCAGTGCTTCGTCGATTCGATCGAGAACGACTTCCTTCGCATCAGCAACGTGCCCGCCATCCGGAGCGACCGCGTTTCGTTCATAGTAACTGATGGCCGTCTGCGTAACAGACATCTCGTCGGACAATTCCTTCTGCGAGATATCTAACTCGTCACGGACGGCGCTGATTTCGTCCCAGTTCCCATTTTCGATCCGCCTTCTGACATCTGCAAGCCAATCGCACCTGGTTTCGAACGCCGTAACTACTTTTTCGAGACTGGTTCGACTGGGATTTCTATCGCCCCGTTCGTAGTGTTGATACGTCGTCCGCGGCACACCACAGTCAAACTGCGATAGTGCGAGTGACTCCCGTACTGTTTGAAGTTCGTCAGACGTAACTGGAATTACATCGCGGTTCGTATTACCGATCGTCCCGTCAAACTCCATTGCTGTGAGCGGTTTTCTATCGGTAACGAATCCGATGTTCTCGACGTACGTTTCGAACTGTTTTCCACCGATCCGAAGCCGATAGCTCCCGTTTTTGCGTTCTTGGAGCGATGTCTCGATTCCCTCCGCGAGTAACAGACTTCGAACGTTTTCCAGTAGTATCTCGCTTGTCGATGCGACTGTAATTTCCCTCTGTGTCACCGAAACGTGGCACTCCGAATCGATGTACGCTTTCAGGAACGCCTGTTTGACTTCCGAACTTGCTCGCATGAGCGCGTCCGGAACTCGTTGGTTCGAGGATGACTCTAGAATCGATGGTTCGAAGCTCCGGAGGAAACTCACGAACTCGCCGGAGGAACACATCACCTCTTTCGCCGACTTTCCGTCGTGTGACTCTCGGATCGTGTAATTCAGCTTTAGCCGGTCGAGTGCATCGCACGCATCCTCTAGTATCTCGGCGTCGTTGTTCGTGATCGACACGAATCCAGTGTTGTTCTCTCGAAGCTCGACGTACCCTTCTGCGATGATATAGCCGATCAGCCGTGCGAGAGATGGAGTCCATTTCTCCGGAGGATCGAGCCGAATTGCGTTATGCGATTTGGACCGGCGGTACTCGACATCGAGTTCATCGTTGGATTCGGTTGGTATCTTTCTCGGAGTTGCGATGAAATCTCCATCTTTCAATTGCTCCGCCCGCTCCGCTATGAACTCCCCATTGGATTGTACGAACAACGGATGTGAAGGAGTTATTTCGAGTTCCGTTCCGCTTTCGGTGCGAACTCGGTACATCGTTTCCGGCGCTTCTCGTTTCCACACCTTCGTTGCGTGCTGTTCCCCAACCGTCCCATCGTCTTGCATCGATGGCACCGTGATATCAACCTCATCGTAAACGCCGTCGTCTATCGGTTTCGGGTCACTCAGATTCTCTTCTACGAGTTCTCGAATCCGGACTTCACGACCGTCTGCAAGCGTGACGTTCGTGTCCCCTTTAACACATTTACCCGTACCAGGGTCACCGATTAAAAGCATGTGCAGGTCGCCGCGAATTCGCGACCCGTCGGGGAGGTGCTTGGTCACACCGGAGAACAACTGGAGGATCATCGCCAACTTCTCCTGCTCGTAGCCGTAGATGGCCGGGGCGATGGATTCGACCATCTGCTCGTAGATGTCACCCTCGTTCGAGAGTTCGATGATTTCCTGTTTGTCCTCGTCGGTGATGTCCATGTCCTCGAACTCCTCGTCCTCGATTTCGACCGAGACACCGTCCATGTAGACGTCGAAGACGGCGGACTTCTCCTGGCCGTTCCCTTGCTGTTCGAGGTGGAGTATTCCCGTCACGATGACGTGGTCTCCGGGGGAAACCTGTCCCGTGATGTCGTCCTCGATGTGGATGTCGATGCTCTGTGGAGTTTCACCGCCGCGAAGCCCTTCCGGACTCTCTTGGACGCGAATCTTCTGCGAGTCGATGAACTCGGACTGGTCGAAGTTGATGCGAAACGGTCCTTGCCGTTCACAGCCCTGACATTCGTGCGGTTCTTGAAAGTCTCCACCCGCCTGCGGGATGTGCGTTAGCGTTCCACAGCGTTGACATTCGAACGCTGCTTCCTGAATCTTCGGTCGCACGCCGGTCGCCTTGCGGACGATTCCTTGTACGCTCACCATCGTGTTGACGTGCCGGGCACGGATCGCGCGGATATCCGTGTGTTCCGGCAGTCCACGAAGGCGGACGTGCGCTTGCCCGAGACTCACGTCTACGGGAAGGTCGTACAGACGGAGCGCTTCCTCGGCGTACTCCTGTAACTGCTGTGGTTGGGCGAGATAGTCGTCGGCGATGTCCGCATCGTATCGGTAGAGGTCATCCCAATCGACGTGCAACGAACGCTTTTCGTTGGGATACTGCTGGGCCAGATCCCCGATCTGGTCGCTGTAGTATCGCCGATAGAACTGCTCGAACCGATCTATCAGTTCCGTATTTTCCGCGCGAGCCATTCATGGGTCTTTGGTGCTCGATCGGGTAAGAAGTTTCGCAAATTACCGTCAAGCGTGAGCCACCGGTACCGACTCGAAATCCCGGACTAGTTCCGGAATCGATCCGGGGAGATACACCACGTTTTCGGTCCCGAGTCGAACACGAACGACCTCTCCATCCGCCTCCATCCCGCACAGCAGTCGACTCACGCTCGACCGCGACCACCCCGTTTCGGTGATGATCTCCTGCTGGCGCATTTCGCCGTCCCGCGCCGCCAGCAACTCCGTGACGTGCACCTCCGGTGTCCGACCCGTTTCGAACGCGAACTCCTCCATCGTCCACCGTCCCTCTCGTTCTTCCTGTTCCGACTCCTCCCTCCGTTCACTCATTTCCCTCTCGTCGCTCGACAGCCTTCGCTTCAACCACTGCATGATTATTTCTCCGATTCCCTGTTTTGAACCAAGATTTCCCATCTCAGGACACTGTTACGTATTACCAAAGCATAAGTTATGTGGTGATTTTATAAACACCCGCCCGGGGATTATATCTCGCATACCTACCGCCGAAGAACACTCGATTTGCATAAACAACTTGCATATGCAACCACACGTGGCACCTCCCCATGAACGCAACCCCCACAGGCATGTTTGGACCACTCGGACCACTCACTGTCGGCAAGAAGGCCGCCAAGTTCGGCTATCGGCGCTTCGGTAAGAAAGGTGCCGTCGTGTTCGGTATCGGTGCCGTCGGCGGCTATCTCGTCCTCAGAAAGAAGGTCAAATCGATGCTGAAAGGAGAAGTGACTGATTCCAGTTCATCCGGCGAACAGACTGGAAAGAGCGAAGGGACAGCATAAGCTTCAACTCTTTTTCTTGCATCCCTCGCGGCGTTGCCGTTCGCATCGAGGCGCTTTGCGCCTCGCAGTCGCTCACGGTATAGTCGTCCAAGAATGGGATCGCCCGGATTTGAACCGGGGTTATCGGCACCCAAGGCCGAAAGGATACCAAGCTACCCCACGATCCCGTACCTTTCAGTAGCGCACTCCCCCTGTAAAACGTTTCGTTTGGCCTTCGATTATTCGTCCTCGCCGAACAGTTCGAGGTCGGCGACGATTTCGAACGGTTCCTTGTCCTTTCGGATACCGTCGAGGATTTTGAACGCCTCGTCGGGCGCGAGGAAGTGACTCGTGATGACCCGTCCGAGGTGGGTCGGCGAGAAGCCGTGGATGAACTCGTATTCGAGCAGTTTGCCGAGCGCGTGCTTCGTCGGCACGTCGCCGATCATTCGGTCGTTCAGACGCTTCGCGGCCTTCCCGCCGACCGTGATGTTCGCCAGCGTCTCCTCGATCGCGGAGCTCTCGTCGTAGAGCGTGTGTACGTCCTCCATCTCGCCCTTGAGGAGTTTGAACGCCACCTCGTCCTCGGACATCTCCATGCTGTTGTGATAGCTTCCGTCGGGTTCCACGAGGACGTAGACTTTCCCGCGGTCGTGGTAATCGGGCCGCCCCGCACGGCCGAGCATCTGGTGGAACTCCTGGACGGTGAGCCACTCGATTCCCATCGCCAGCGAGTCGAAGATGACCTGCGAGGCCGGGAAGTCGACCCCGGCGGCGAGTGCGGCCGTCGTAACGACCGCCGCGAGGTCCTGCTCCGCAAACATGCGCTCGACCTTCTTCCGCCGTCCGTAATCCAGTCCGGCGTGGTACGGCGCGGAGTTGTACTCCAACTTTCTGGAAATCTCGTGACAGCGCCGCCGCGAGTTGGTGAAGATGATGGTCTGGCCGCGATACCCCTGTGAGGATTCGCGGTCGAACTCGCGTTTGACGAGTTTGTTCTCCGTGACCGGTTTCTCCTGCCCGCTGGCGAACGTGACGTGGCGCTCCAGCGCGACCGGGCGCTCCTCGAACTCGACCAAGTTCGCTCGCAACCCCTGGGCCAAATCCTTTGGATTCCCCACGGTTGCGGAGAGATACACCCACTGTGCGCCGCCGTAGTCGTCGTGCTGTTCGGCTCGTTCCTCGCAGTAGTATTTCAGCCGCGAGATGAGGCCGTCGAGACGGTGACCGCGCTCCTGTTCCTGCAAGGTGTGGACTTCGTCGATGACGACGGTTCCGATGTCGCCCAGGTTCCGTCCGGTGCGGAGCGCATGGTCGATTCCTTCGTAGGTTCCGACGATGATGTCCGCGTTCGGATCGAAGTGGTTGCCGTCGTCACGCACCCGACTCGCACCGACGCGGATGGTGACGTTGGCGAGGTCGCCGTACTCCTCCTTGAAGTCCTCGTGCTTCTGGTTCGCCAGCGCGACGAGGGGCACGAGAAAGAGCATTTTGCCGTTCCCGTTCAGCATGCGGTCCAATCCCGTCATCTCGCCGACGAGCGTCTTTCCGGTCGCCGTCGCGCTGACGACGAGTTGGTCGTCGCCGTCGAGGAGGCCGTTTTGCACGGCCAGGCTCTGGACGGGGAGCAGGGTATCGAACCGCGATTCGAGCAGGTTCTGGATGCCGGGGTGGAGGCTGAGCGAATCGGTCCGCTCCAGTTCGATGTCCTCGACGTTCGCGCTTATCTCGTCGAACTTCGTCAGGTCCGGGTCGAGTCGTCCTTTGAGCAGGTTCGTAATCCGTTTCAGGTCCTGTACTTCCAGCAGGAGGTCTTCGAGTCGGTCCTGTGCGGCACCGGTCAGGTTCCCCCTGAACGAGAGTTCCCGCTCCAGTTCGCGGGTCGCACAGTCGGGACAGATGTACTCGTCGCCCGTATCGATGGCCGTCTCGCCGTTGATCGGCGAATAGCGTCCTTTGTTGGCACACAACCGACACGTCCGCACCGCCTTCGCGTCCAGTTGGTAGCCGTCGAGCATTTCCTTCAGTTCGTTCCGGGCTTCGGACGAGGTCTGTTGTGAGATTCGGATTCGGTTCGCGTTTCGCGCGAGTTCGACGAACTCGTCGGGACTGCGCGGCTTTTCGCTCGATCCGTCCTTCAACAGAAACCGGGCGGGCCGTGGCCCCGCATCCGTCTCCTTCAGTTCGAGGATGGCGCGGAACTGTCGCTCACCGTCCCGCCGGGCGACCACCTGATAGCCCCTATCCGTCTCGTGACAGAAGAGCGTCTCCACCTGCTGGGCCTGCTTCGACACGAGACATGCTACACACCGGAGCTATTTCAGCGATTCGAACGACACGGCGACACACGGTCGAAAAATCGGCGTGATAGACCGTGGCATCACTCGAAGAAACGTGACCCTACCGATCTTCAACCGGGCAATAACAGCACTGTAACGCCGTTATTCTCGCAATACCGTTTTACAACCGGCTCATAACAAAGCCGGTCCGACCGGTAGCCGTGGACAGAGCGCAGTAGCGCTACAAGGTAGCATATGAAAGGCACGCAAGAAGAAGAACTCCCACGGCGTTTCGACGAGGACGTTATCCTCGAAATCGAAGACGGTTCCGACAGAAAGCGACCGCTCGTTCGAATGACCGATACACGACGGGACGCCGCGTGGGTATCGGCGTCCATCGACGCCGTTATCTCGCTCTCCGAATATCGTTAGACGAGCTGAATTTCATCGTCCCCGTTCGGCACCGCACAGATGAACGCACCGGGTTCGTCGCTCTCGTTTCGATACCAGTGAACTACTCCCGCCGGAATCAACAGTGAATCCCCAGCGCTGACTTCGTACTCCTCGTCACCGATGCCGACGACGTACTCGCCTTCCAGCACGAACTGTTCGTGTTCGACTTCGTTCGTGTGTTCGGGCACTGTCGCGCCCGCTTCGAGCGTGAACCGCCGGATGGCGAAGTTCGGCGCGTCCTGTTCCTCGCCGATGAGCACTCCTTTCGCCATGCCGTCGGCGGCCCCGACGGGTTCGTAGTCGATGTCGTCCGCGTTTCGCACGATAGGTTCGGACATACTCGCCCGTTCGAAGGCGATGGGCTAAGGTTTTTGCACCGCTTCCAGTTCCTCGTTCGGCACGAACTCGCCGTCGGGCGTCACTCGACCGGATGCCAGCGCACAGTATTTCGCGCCGACGCCCCGCGAGGAGAGCGGCCCGCGTCGGATGCAACGGAAGCCGACGTTCTTCGCCGCGTTGTAATCGTCGTTGGCTTCGTTGCCGCATTTCAGACACTCGAACCGGTTGTTCTCCACGTCCCGATTCTGGGGGTGTGTGAATCCGCACGACGTACAACGCTGACTCGTGTATTCGGGATTCACCTGTACGACCGTGATGTCCCGCTCGGCCGCTCGATACGCGACGAACTCGAACAGCCGTTCGAACGTCCGGCGATGGAACCGGGTCGCCTTCTCCAGCGTCTCCTGTGTCCCTTCGAGTTCGCCGAACGCGATGACCGAACAACCGTGTTCCTCGGCTTCAGAGACGATACCGCCCGCGACCTCGTGGAGTTCGTTCCGGGCGAAGTTCCCCATGCGTTCGCTGGACCGTCTGAGCGTTCGTCGTGCGCTTCGGGTGTCCGTCTCGCGTAGATCGGCACGGAGGTCGGCGAACTCGGCGTGTCGGTGGGCGAGTTCTCCGCCCGAGAAAAAGTGCGCCGTGCTCGTCACGGCGAGGTTTTCGACGCCGAGGGAGACGCCGAGGACGGTCGAGTCCTCGGTCGGTAGTTCGACTTCGGGACGCGGGCGTCGGAAGCCGAGATGCAAATCGAAGTTCCCGTCGCGGTAGTGAAGCGTGCTCTTCGCCGGTTCCCATCGATCGTCGTTCAGATACTGCGACTGGTAGCTTCCCTCCGGCATCACGAGGCGACAGCGAACGCGGTCGCCGGTCGTGGTCAGACTGATGTTCCCGTCGTCGAACAGCGTCAGCGTCCGACTGTCGTAGACGACGGTCGGGCTGGTGAACTCCGGCTTCTCCGCGTCGTCACTGCGTTCGAGCGCGCGCTTGATGGCTTCGGCGGCGCGGTGGGTGGCGAGGACGGCGTGCTGGCTTCCCAACTCGGTACGCTCACGCAACGGTTCGTACGCCAGTTGCTGGACTTCGTTCCGCGTGTGACAGACACCCCATGCGACGTTGACCGCGATCTGGCACCCGCGTTTCCACTCGCGCACCATCGACAGCAGTCGCTCGTGGTCGTCTGCCTCGACCGCGAGGCGCGTTACCGCCGTTCGCCTGAAATACTCGGGACCGCTCACGCTATTTTCTCCCCAGAGCGCCCCCTTGAATACTTCGGGACGTCTCTCCCCGCTCCGAGACGAAGTTTAAGGCGTCTCAGATGCAATATTCCCCCATGAGAAGTTTCAAAATCGGGAGCGCGTTCGGCATTCCGATACAACTCGACCTCACTTTCCTGCTCATCCTCCCCATATTCGCGTGGCTCATCGGAACGCAGGTTTCGTACTGGGTCACCATCCTGAACGACCTCTGGGGCCTCGGATTAACCGCCAGTCCGCTCTCGTCGGGAATGATGCCGTGGTATCTCGGTATCGCCGCCGCGATCGGTCTGTTCGCGGGCGTCATCCTCCACGAACTCGGCCACTCCGTCGTTTCGATGCACTACGGCTATCCCATCGACTCCATCACGCTGTGGATCTTCGGCGGCATCGCGCGACTCACCGACCAACCGGAGGAGTGGTCCGAGGAGTTCTTCATCGCCATCGCCGGTCCGGTCGTCAGTATCATCCTCGGCGTTCTCTCGTTTGTCGCTCTCTTCGTCGTTCCGTCGGGCTTCGATGCCGTTCGGTTCGTCCTCGGCTACCTCGCGCTGATGAACATCGTCCTCGCCGCCTTCAACCTGCTTCCCGGCTTTCCGATGGACGGCGGACGCGTCCTGCGCGCGCTTCTCGCGCGAACGCGCCCGTTCGCTCAAGCGACGCAAATCGCGGCCGAGGTCGGCAAACTGTTCGCCATCCTGTTGGGCATATTTGGCCTGTTCGGCGGGAACATCATCCTCATCGGTATCGCCTTCTTCATCTACATCGGCGCGACCAGCGAGGCTCAGCAGTCGGTGCTCTCGGCGACGTTCCGCAACGTTCGGGTTCGTGACGTGATGACGACCGCGGACGACCTACACACGGTTTCGCCGGACACGTCCATCGCCGAACTCCTCGAAACCATGTTCCGCCAGCGCCACACCGGCTACCCGGTCATCGAGAACGGCGAACTCGTCGGCATGATAACGCTGGACGACGCCCGGAGCGTGCAGCAAGTCGAGCGCGACGCCTACACGGTTCGGGACGTGATGTCCACGGAAGTGAAGACGATTCCCGCCGACAGCGACGCGATGGACGCGTTCGAAACGATCCAGCAGAACAACATCGGTCGGCTTCCCGTCATCGGTACCGACGGCGACGTGGCCGGAATCATCTCTCGCACTGACCTGATGACCGCGTTCAACATCATCAACAAGAGCGGGCGTTCGGAGGACGAGTTCGCCCTCCGCGAACAGCCATCGTAGGCTTCGAACCTCTCGATAAACACTGTTTGCCGTCGCGTTTATCCCCGCTCCTCGCCGAGTAGTAGGTATGTGTGGACGCCTCTCACTCTTCGCGCCGCAGGACGAACTCAAAGACCGGTTCGACGCCACGCCGGTCCGGGAAATCCGTCCGCGGTACAACGTCGCGCCGGGGCAGGCACACCCCGTCGTCCGTAACGACGCGCCCGAGGAAATCAGCTTCCCGACCTGGGGATTGGTGCCCCAGTGGGCCGACGAGTTCGGCGGCGGACACATCAACGCCCGCGCCGAGACGCTTTCGGACAAACCGAGCTTCCGCGACGCCTACCGCGAACGTCGGTGTCTCGTGCTCGCCGACGGCTTTTACGACTGGAAGAAGACGCCGACGGGAAAGCAACCGTATCGAATGACCAGAACGGACGGGAAGCCGTTCGCGATGGCCGGGTTGTGGGAGCCATGGCAGAATGGGGAACACAAAACTTCGTTCACCGTCGTCACCACGGAACCCAACGACGTCGTCGGCGAAATCCACCACCGCATGCCTGTCATCCTCGCACCCGAGGAAGAGACGACGTGGCTCGACGGCGACGAGGACGAACTACGTTCCGTGCTAAATCCCTTCCCGGCCCGGAGAATGCGCTCCTATCCGGTCTCCACGAAAGTCAACAACCCGGCCAACGACTCGCCGGACGTCGTGGAGGAAGTCGTCGCCGACGAGGACGCACAGACGGGTCTCGGGGATTTCGCGTAACCGAGCCGAAAAAATCGCGTATCGCCCCGCCTCAGCTCTTTTTGCGAACCGTCGAGTGGCGCTTTCTGCTTCCCATGTCCGACCGGGAGGACGGCATCGTGGAGTACATGTCCGTCGCACCTCCTCGACCGGGGCCACCGTCGTCCTCTTCATCCTCCGCCCCGTCCTCATCGTCATCCACCTCGTCGGCGTCGTCCTCCGCCTCCTCATCCCCTTTGAGCCTGCCGAACAGGGAACTGAACTCCTCGACGGCGTCCTCGGTCGAGAGGAATTCGCTTTCGTCGCTCTCTTCCCCGTCGTCAGCCGTGCCGTCCGCGTTTTCTGTCTCGTCCGAACTCCCCAGCGAGAATACCGACGACAGCAGGTCGCTCACGCTCCTGTTGCCGTCGTCCTCCGTTTCGTCCTCCCCGATGCGTTCGAGGCGTTCGAGTCGCCCCTCGGCGTCGAGGTTCGACCATTCGTCCGAGAGGTCGGCCATCTCCAACAGGTGTCGAAGCGAGAGCACCGCGTCGGCGTCGGCGTCCTGCATCAGCATCGGGAGGTCCGCTGGCGTCACGTCTTCCGAGTCGTTCTCGAATCCGGACGCCGTGAGCAGTTCGCCGAGCGATGCATCGGACACCGCTTCGGCGACGGCATCGGCGCGCTCGCGAACGGATTCTCCCGCTTCATCCGACAACTCGTCACCGTCGGTGGCGTCGAGCGTCGACCGAATCTCCTCCATCCCGTCTTCGAGGCGTCGTTCGAGGTCTGGGTCGTCGTTTGTCATCGTTTCAGTGGGCGTTCGTGGGGTATCTTCGGCCGCAGTGCGTTCTATTCCTCATCGCCGGTGTCGTTCTCGTCCGTTCCATCTCCTTCTTCGCCGTCCTCCGCGTCCGCCGCTTCGTCTTCCTCCCCGTCATTGAACTGCTCGACGATGGCATCGACCATCTCGTCGCGGCCGAGATTGGCCTTCACGTCGACTTCCTTCGCGACGGACTGCAGTTCGGAGTAGTCCATCGTTTCGAGGAGTTCACGGTAGGTCTCCTCTCGAATGGCTTGCACGTCGTCGGGGTTCAAATCGACATCGGCGGCGTCGGTACCTCCCTCGTCGGACTCCTTTTCATCGGACTCCTTTTCATCGGACTCCTCGCCTTCGTCCTCGTCCTCGCCGAGCGATTCCACCACTTCCTCGGTGGTCTCCTTCGCATCGTCCAGCGTCTCGGTCGCTTCCCGCTTTTCGGCGTACTCTCGAAGCGAACTCTCGATGGGGTCTCGAAACTGCGGCTTGCGCAGCGTCTTGCCGAGGGCCACGACGAACGCGCTGGCGAGACGGCCGAGCAGTGACTGGCTTTCGTCGTCACCGCTCCGAAACGGTAGCTTGGAGCGAAGCCGACCGGCCGCGAGGCTGCCGAGTTTGCGCCCCGCGAGCGCGCCGACGGATTCGCCGAACGACCGCCCCAGCGATTCCCCGTCGACTTGGTCGCCGACGCTCTCGCCCTTCACCAGCGAACCGACGTCGACCTGGTCGGACAGTTCGTCGGTGATCGCTTCCTTCGGGTCGGGTGTGTCGCTCATTCGGTCTCACCACCATCGTCCGCGTCGTCTTCGCTCTCGGATTCCTCGCTCGTTTCGCCCTCGTCTTGGCTGCCCGACGAATCGCTTTCCTCGTCGTCGTCCGCTTCGCCTTCGGATGGGGTATCGAGAAGCGAGTCCAGTACCAGAGCGCCGAGAACTCCGCCGAGCCACGCGCCGAGGTTGCGACCGACGAACTCCCCGATGGTCGAACCGAGCGACTCAACGGAGGCGTCGTCTGCCACTCCCTCATCGAGCGACGTGTCCGCGAACACCTCGTCCATATCGATGTTCCGGATGGCGTCGCCGACGCCGAGCGACGAACTCTCGTCGCTCATGCTCCGGACTCGTCTCCGGACTCCTCCTCGGAGTCGTCGCCGAACATCTGGTCGATGATTTCCTTGAGGAGCGTCGTGAGCAGTTCGTCGAGCGGGATGTCGGACAACGCGTCGCGCATCGACTCACCGGCCGACTCCATCGCCGACGAAACGCGACCCGAACCGTCCTCGGACTCCTCGTCGGAGTCCTCGTCGCCGCCGAGTAGTCCCTCGAAGAGGCTCCCACCGATCAGGTTCTCCAGCAATCCTCCCGAGCCACCGCCGAGTAGATTCCCGACGCCGGAGAGCAAGTTCCCCAACAGCCGACCGGGACCGCTGACCGCGGAGACGTCCAACTCGACTTCGTTGAGGTCCACTTCGAGGCCGAGCAGGTCGAGAAACAGTCCTTCGAGGTCGAGATACAACACCGTCGTCCCCTCGTCCTCCCGATAGCCGTACTCGCCGCTCTCCCCGTCCCCTTCCGATTCTCCCTCGCTGTCCTCTTCGCCGTCCGCCTGTGTTTCTTCCGTCCCCTCCTGTGATTCTCCCGTCTCCTCCTGTGACTCCTCGGACTGCTCTTCTCCTTCCTCCGACGATTCCTCCTCGTTTCCTTCCTCGGTCGTTTCCTCCCCGTCTTCCTTCTCCCCACCGTCGGTCAACAATCGCCCTTCGTTCCGGACGTGCTCGTCGGCGTCTTCGTCAGCACGGAAAGTGTCATCCTGCTCAGCTATTTCTGTCATGGTAACCAACGTAAATTGAATCCCGATGGTTTTACTAAGCCATTCTGGCCTTTTGCCGAGGGGTTCGGACGCTCTCTGGCGGTTTTAGGTGCAAATTCGGACGCTCTCAGAATGATATATTCGAACGTTTTTTTGGAAAAATAAACACGAGCACTAATCTTGACCGGGATGTTCCTCGAATTCCCTACCTGTTCTGCGTTTCTCCGAACGAGCGCGCTCGATTCGGTAATTCCGACTGACAGATTTCGAACAAAACTCGTTTACGGTGTGCTGTCATCTCACATACTGCCCTGGCGGTACCAATGATTCAGCTCATCGACATCGACGTAGAACATACGATGGCGGAGTACGCGACGGATACGGTGTTGCGAAATTCCGTCGAAGCGATGCAGAACGCGGTCACCGACGACGTCGCCGCACTCGACGGGCGCACCGTTTGGATGGTGAATTCGACGGCCAGCGGCGGGGGTGTGGCGGAGATGATGCCGAAACTGGTTAGCCTGTCCCGTGCGCTCGGTGTCGATGCGAAGTGGGCGGTCATCGACGTCGACGAGCCCGTATTCTTCGAGTTCACGAAGGAGATTCACAACCTGCTCCACGGTGCGGGTGACCCCGAACTCGTGGACCACGAACGGGAGATTTACGAGGCGACGAGTCGGTCGGTGGCCGACGAACTCGCGGAGCGTATCGCTCCGGACGACGTCCTCGTCGTTCACGACCCACAACCGCTCGCGGCGGGTGCGATGGTCGTCGAAGAACTCGGCGTTCCCGCCGTCTGGCGCTGTCACATCGGATCCGAGGAGCACTCGGAGAAATCACGGACTGCGTGGGAGTTCTTGGAGCCGTGGATAAGCGACTACGATCGCACCGTCTTCACGCTTCCAGCGTACGTCCCCGACTTTTTGGCGACCGACGCGGACATCATTCCTCCCGCAATCGACCCGTTCAGCGCGAAAAACCGCCGTATGAAGCCCCAAGAAGTCGCCACGGTGCTGGCACGGGCGGACCTCATCGACACCGGTCACCCGGTCGAACAGTTCGGCCAACCCGCCCGGCGGTTGCAGGCCGACGGCTCGTTCGCTCCCGCGACAGAACCGGCCGATATCGGCTTGCTCTTCCGTCCAACCATCTGTCAGATTTCGCGATGGGACAGCCTTAAAGGGTTCGTCCCGCTGCTGCGTGGCTTCGCCGAACTGAAGCGCGACGCCCGGTCGGCGGCCGACTCCTCCCGCTCGGACGACCATCGGGAGCGAATCGAGAACGCACGACTCCTCCTCGTCGGTCCCGACCCGTCGTCGGTCGCCGACGACCCGGAAGGGCGGGCGGCGCTCGAAAACTTGGAGGAGGAGTGGCTCGCCCTCGATCCCGAACTACGGGACGATGCCGCCGTCATCGTCATGCCGCCCGACCAGCACGAGAGCGCGCTGGTCATCAACGCCCTCCAGCGGTGTTCGACGGTCGTCGCCCAGAACTCACTTCAGGAGGGATTCGGCCTCACGGTGACGGAAGCCATGTGGAAGCGGGCGGTACTGATGGGTTCCGACACCGGCGGCATCACCGCACAGATCCGCGACGGCAAGGACGGCCGATTGGTGCCGGACTCCGGCGACCCGGCATCGGTCGCCGAAACGCTCGATTCGGTGCTCGAAGCCGCCGACAAATGGGACGACTGGTCGTACAGCGCCCAGCGGCACGTCACGGACAACTACCTCGTGTTCGAGCAGGTGACTCGTTGGCTGGAAACCCTCGGACTGCTCGTCCGTTAGAGGACGAACACCAGCGGGATGAACACGACGAATCCGACGATGACGCCAGCCGACAGGTACCACGTCGGGTTCGAGAGGCTTTCACCGGCCTCCAGTCCTTCCGGCAGCACGTCGCCGATGACGAGGTACAGCATCGATCCTGCCGCGAATCCGTATCCGAAGCCGAGGAACTGCTGTGCCAATCGGACGAAGTAGAACGCGATGACTGCCCCGATCGGCTGTGGAAGACTCGTGAAGAACGCTGCCCCCCACATGCGTCCGTTTCCGATACCGTCCACGTCGTGTATCGGAATCGCTGTCGCCAACCCCTCCGGGAAGTTGTGAATCGCCAACGATCCCGTGATGGCGATGGCGACGAGGGGGACGGTAAACCCGAGGATGTGAATCCCGCCCGTGTGATTGAGTTCGGCGAAGGAGACGCCGATGGCGAGTCCCTCCGGGAAACTGTGGACGAACAGGACCAGCAGGATATTGAGGATGGTCTGGAAATCCCCCTGCGCGATGTCCTCCGGTTGGAAATCCGGTCCGTAGCGGTCCACCACGTAGTGTGCGAAAATCACGAGGAGGATTCCACAGACGATGCCCGCACCGACGAGCAGCCACCCGCTGTTTTTCTTGTACGCTTCGAACAGCAGTCCGAACACCGACGCGGACGCCATCAATCCCCCGGCGAACCCCCAGAGGCCAACATCGAGCTTGTCCCCGATGTCATCGACCCAAAACAACGGAACTGCCCCGAGACTCGTCCCGAACGCCGCGATCAGTCCTGCGACGAAGACGAGTACGTATGGTCCCCCATTCATGTACGTTCGTTTGAACTACGAACTTGTAGGGCTTTCTGCCGTTTTTGGCCGACCTAAGATTTCTACCGGACGATTAGGGATTTTCTGTGTGAGCGAGATTGAGGTGATTTTCGAGCGAACGGCGTCCAAAATCAGTTGCGAAACGATCACAGAATCGGTTCGGTCGTTCGCGTCACGACCCGGTCGTCCGCTATCGCGTGTAATATCGTCAGAAGCAGATGGAGTTGGTCGTCGGAATACTCCTCGTCGTCGTTGAGTAGATGACCGAGTTGTCGCTTCGAAATGACCGAGTCCTTTCCCAGATGGTCCTTATTCACGTCGGTGATCGAGCGTACGACGTCACGAGTACCCGGAGAACGGTTGTTGCGCCCTTTCAGGAGTGCTACCACGCCGTTTTTGAGTTTCGGGTAGTCGCCCAACCAGTTGTACGCGTATCGCTTCGCTCGATACTCGAACGACGTTATCGGGGCATCGAAATCCGCGTAATCGATTTCCACGGCCGTCGAAGAGAGTCCCGTCAAGAACTCCCGATACAGGCTCGTTCCCCGTTTTTGCTTCGGCGGGCACGCCATCGCTTCGAAAAAGAACGGCGTCGAGTAGAACGGCGTCGTCGACCAGAGGTGGTACCGGGTTCGGTCTTCTCCGTGGTTCAGCCAGTTGATTCCGCGCTCCCGAACGAGGAAGTGGGCGTATTTCTGGTCCAAATTCGTTTCCGGATAGGAGTCGACTCGCTCGCGCACCGAGGCGACGATTTCGCGTTCAGGGATGCCGGTCAATTCGGAAACGGTGTCGATGGGGAAGTAGCTCAACTCGTCGATGATGGCGGTAACGAGTTCGCCGGTGGTCGCGACCGACCGAGGACACGTCAAATCGGGTATCGCCTTGTCCCCACCATCGCCCGTGACGAGCATCGCGGTGTGGTGCGTGTGGTCGTCCGCCACCAGTTCGGCGAAGTGAAGCCCGTTCGCGATCCAAACGTTGTTCATTCCCTGCGTAAAGTCGAGGACGTCGTCGAGATGGCGATCACTCCGCTCCACCGAGTAGAAGTTCCAGTCCGTGTCTAACGCCTTCGCAACCTTCCGTGCGACGGTAACTTCTTTTCCTTCGTCGTTGGCTTTCATGGCGGAGGTTGCAGCGCTGAGGCGGTCGGTGACGTGATCGTATCCTGCGACGACGGCTCGGGAGTCCAGGCCGCCGCTCAACGCGACGACCGTTTCGTCGGCGACCGACGCACGGTTCGCACATGCTTCCAAGAACAGCTCCGTCAGCCGTCTCACATTTTCGCCGGTGCTGTGGCTTCGATTTTCGAACCAGTCGAATCGATGCTTGTACAGCGCCGTTATCGCGCCCGTTTCGACGTCGAGCAACGAACCGGGCGGAAGTCGTTCGACGCCTTCGAACAGCGTCCTCGTTCCCAACGAATATCTGAACAGCAAGGTTTGGCTCACCCCGAGACGGTCCGCTTCGAGGTTCACATCGAGTCGGCGAGCGAGTTCCCGGATAACCTTGAGTTCACGAGACACGACCGTGGTTTCGCCGACCGTAGCTCGATAGGTCGGGAGGCGACCGAAAACATCGTTGAGAACCCACAGTTTGCCCGACGTTCGGTCCGCGACGAGCAACAAGAAGTCGCCATCGCGGCCGTCGATCCACTGTCGGAGCTTCTCGTGTTCCCCATCGATGATGTACGTCGCGGCGTCGTCGATCGTTTCTTCTACGGCGTCAGTTCCGTAGAGGTAGCCTTCGAATGCCGCGGTGTACTCATCAGCCTCGAAGACGTCGACAGGATACGATTCGTAACCCGTGTAGCCGACGAACATATCGGTATCGCCGACGATCTCGTGCCGTCGATATCGGTCGTCGAAACAAACCGCTCGAAGTATCTCGTCGATGCTCGTGCATTCGCGCGGGTTCTCTATTGCAGTGATTCCGGGCATCGTTCGTCCCCTTTCGTAGATTCGTGTGGACCAACAATGCGAAACGCACCGCAGTCACGCATCGGCGCACTGCACTCGTTGACTGTCGATATCTGTTTCATATTAGTTATCCTGAGAATATATTTCTTTGTCACTAAATACTTTGTCACCGTTGCGCACGTGCTACTCTGTGCCAACTCATGAATCGGGTGATTTTACCGTTTTTCGGGGGGATGAGACAGAGATCTCACTCGGCGTTTGACTTTGTAAAAAAGACCGAAGTGCGAGAACCGAACCGGAGCCAGCGAGTCCTGCTGGCTTGCTCGCGATGTGCGAAGTGCCTCGCAGTCGCTGGACGGACTGGTTGCCACTGGCAGGATTCGATTCTCCTACGCGATTTTCTCTCACTTGCGGTCGCTCGCGGATGGTTCTGAAAAACCGTCCGTTCACGAGGTGATGTTCGCAAAAGGTCCAGGTGCGAGAATCGAACCGGAGCCAGCGGTTCCTGCTCGCCTGCTCACGGTGTTGCCGTTCGCATCGGCTGCGCGGGCTGCCGCTGGCAGGATTCGATCCTCTTCCAGGACTTTTCTTCGCTTGCCACTTGCTCGTGGCCGGTTTCGACCGCGAAACCGGGCACTCACGGTTTATCGCTCAGAAAAGGTCCAGGTGCGAGAATCGAACCCGCGTCCCAGCCTCCACAAGGCTGGAGGATAGTCCACTACCCCAACCCGGACACGCATATCGAGGTAAACGGGAGAGATTAAAATACGTTTCGGAAAGGAGGCCGCGTATGGTGGTTTCTGACGTGTTACTCGTACTCACTCTCGTTCGGTCGTCGGATTCTCCAGTCGAAATCGACGGGTACGGTGGCCGTCGAACCACGGACCGGGTTCCGTTTCCTCGAACCCGACCGCCTCGGCGACGGCGATAGTGTCGGATTCGGTTTCCGGTTCGGGGAGCAGGATTTCGACCGGCATGGTTTCCCGCTCCGCGAAGCGTATCGGTTCGTCGAGGAGGCGTTCACAGGCCGATTCCGCTCCGAAGAGATGGGTAACGTGGACCGTCTTCTCGTCGGCTTCGTATCCGACGAACCCGTCGATGTCCCCGTCCGATTCGGCCACGCGGACCGTCCGGTCGTGAACCACGTCGGCCATCACATCGGTCGGAACGTCGGCCAGTGCGGCGAGGCGGCCCCCGTCAGCCTCCACTGCGTCTCGGACGTTCATGTTGGATAGTTTCCGTCCCTCACATTAAACCCTTCAGCCGAACGCCCCCCATCTCCGACCGAACGACACCGGTCGCTGGTCGAACGGACCGTGATCGATGTACTATCGTCAATGCGTATCTCGTTCGTGGCGTTACCCGTCGGTACGGGGACTCGATCTCCGAAAAATCGCGGTGTACGTTCCCGAGCGAACTGTCGCTACTCGTCGTCCTTACCGTCTTTGCCGTGCTTCGGTTTGCAGTCGTCCCAACCGCCGTGACCGTCACCGCCGTGATGCCCGTCACCGCCGTGGTGACCGCGCTTTTTCTTCAGGTCCACGTCCAACGAGAGGTCGTACCAGATGCCGATCACCGAATCCCGCGAGACACCGGTGACGTCCCCTTCGAAGCTGACGTCGAGTTTCGAGGCTGTGCAGACCTGCCCCCTGATTTCGCCGTCCGCGTACTTTTCGGTATGAACGTTCACGTAGACGTTCCCCGCGCGAATTTCGCTGATCAGGTCCGCTATCGAGTCCCCTTCGAGCGGTCCGACGAGGTCCGAGGCTCGGATCGATCCCGTCGAGGCTACGTTGTTCAGGATGAGTAACTGCTGTGCGTCGACATCCTCGCCGATCAACGATGCCACGACCGGCCCGTTTTCACCCTTCTCCCCCAGGTGCAGGTGTGCACCCGTTATCTGCGACGTCGCGTTTATCGCGAGCAGTGCGAAGTCGAGTCGCTTCTTATCCGGCGTCGATCGGAACGCCGCGACACCTTCCCCGGGGCTCCTGTTTTTCGGCACCTCCTTTTTACCAGACATCGTGCTGGTACTGTAGAGTTGCCCTTTAAGGGCGATTTGCGGGTAGTTCTTTCCTTTCGACTTCTTGCCTTTCGAACCGTCTTTATCCATCGACGCTCCGTTACCGTTCAACATCGCGTTCCCCGAACTGATGCCGGCCAATCCGGTGAGTCCCATGCCAAGCACTTGCATCGTGCGGCGTTTTCGTTGATCAACCATTTGTGATCCAACTCTGCGTTATTCTCGTTTTCTATTTGTTATATGCTGCCTGAATATTGTACTATTCTTCCTGATACTCGAAATACATACCTTGTGGTCCGTAATACGGAGCCTGACTCTCGTAATGTTTGATTACTGCATTCTATAATATCTAAGAAACCTCCGGAGGGAACTGGGTTTCCAATTCTCCCGTTCCGTTGGGCGTAGTTTCATCTCGCTCGGATGCTAACATGTGACTATGAGTGATGTATCCGGGAACGCCGACCGGAGACCGTGCGATTTCTGTCGCCTGCCGTGTCTCGACGAGACGATAACGCTGGCCCACGGCGAGACGACCTACGAATTCTGTTCGGAGACGTGTCGGAACGAGATGGTAGCGAACGACCGCGTATTCACCACCTATCACGGATTTCGCCAGATAACCACGGGTATCTCGGCGCTCGACGACCATCTGCCGGAAGGGTTGCCACGCAACTCGTTCATCCTGCTGTCCGGGGAAGGTGGAACGCGCGACAACGCCATCGGGACCGAACTCGTCTGGCGGACGCTTCGGCGCGGTGAACCGGCAATCGTCGTCAGCTTCACCGAACCGCCGATTTCGGTCATCGAGCAGTTCCTCTCCTTGGAGTGGAACGTCCTACCGTATCTCGAATCCGGACAGCTACACGTTCTCGACTGCTTCACCTACCGGGTCGGCGACCGCGACCGGATGTTCACCCGGATGGACGAGTGGAACCACTTCCTGCACCACGTCACTGCGCCCGTCACGACGACGGTTCGTGACCCGAGCGATACGAGCGAACTGCAAAACAAACTCGACAACTGTCTCGAATCGCTGTCGATGAGCGATACGGGCATCGTCGCAATCGACTCGCTGACCGAGTTCGGGACGCTCGTTCAGCCCGTCCAAGCGTACGATTTCGTCAAGGACATTCGCGCGGACGTCTGCAAAGGAAGGTTCGTCACCGTCTTTGCGGGAGCGACGTTCACCGGGGAAGAGAACGCGTTTCCGCACGACATGAGCTACGTCATCGACGGCCTCGTCGAGTTGCAGTTGAACGGATCGCTCGTCGACGACGTGCTCATCAAACGGATCCGCATCCGCAAGATGAACGGCGTGTTGACGATTCCTGAGTGGGTCGCCTACGAGTACACGAGCGGAGACGGGTTGATATCGTTCGACCCGATCGAGGAAATGGAATCGGCCGAGGAAGCCATCGAATCCGACGAAACCATCGAATCCGACGAACAACCGAGTTCGGATCGGAACGCTCGGTCGGAATCAGACGCCGCCGAGTGAACGGTGACGGGGTCGCCGTCGAGTTTCAGTGATGTAGCGTGGTCTACAGGCGGAGCAGGCCGAGGCGGTTCACACGGACCCTTCGAAGACGGCGTATCCGACCGTCTCGGGAACGTGACTCGTTTCCGTATCGGCGCTCTCCTCCTCTTCGATCTTCACCTCGACACTACGTCCGGTGAGGTTTCGATACCGAAGTTCCGCGGTGTCGCCGCCGTTGAGCGTCTGTATGTCGGCGTAGAACAACGGCGAATCGTACCGATTGCCGAAGGATATCCGTTGCCACTCGTCGGTAATCTCCTCATCGGTTTGCCGTACTTCGAACACCCGTCCGTCGATTCGCCCGGACCTCCGTTGGAGCGCGATGTACCCGACCGTCTCGCTCACGTGCCCGTCTTGACCCTCTTCCTCCTGAAGTCTCACCCCGAACGAGTTGCCGGTGACTTTCGACAGCCGTGAGACGACCGGATCGGAACCGTTGGCCGTCTGTGGCTGTGCAAATACGACCGGTGCCGTCCCTCCGAAGAAATCCCCCATCGAAACGGTCGTCTTCGCGTCGGAAACCTCCGCTTGTCCGCCTTTTACCTTGAACGATTTGCCGTTGTCCAGTTGCAACACCTGTTCGTTCGTCCCGGCCGAAAGCGAATGGAACGTTTCGCTGATATGCGATCCATCGAGGTATTCCCACTCTTCGAGTTTGTATTCGAAATTCCCATCCGCCACGTTTCGGAGACGGACGTGCGCCGGGTTCCCGCCGTCGTACGACAGCGGTTTCGCGACGACGACGCCACTCGGTTGTACGGCCGAGGTGACCTGTTGCCACTGGTCTACGCTTTCCTGTTTTCCGCTGGTTATCGCTTTCGTCAACAGCGGTACTTCGCTGCCGGGGGTGTACGGTTCCCCATCGACCGTCCACACCGCGGGTCCACTCGACTCGGTCGAAACGATACCGCCGGTCACGTAGAACGAGTGGATCTTTCCCGCACGGACTGATCCCGTTGCGACCGACGAATCCCCGGGTCGGCTCGGACCCCCGTCCTCTCCCCAGGACATGGTCATCGTCGAACCTTCGTTGCCTGCGGGAAGGGCGTTCTCCCCGGCCGTAATCCGATACGTCGTCGGCGAGTCGTTGCCCGTATTGTCGATGCGAACGAGTTGCGCGGATTGCAGCGGAACGGTCCCGAGCGCCGGTGGATCGGGCAACGGCGGCGTCGTATTCGGTTCGTCGGGATTTCCGTTGACGGTCATCCGGTTGCTGATGTAGGTCGAGTTAGTCTGTGGACCGGACCCACCGAGTACGCCGGACACCGTTCCCCACTCGTCCGGTGCTTGGCCGATGTAGATCGCGTACTCGCTGTTGTGGTCGTTGCGTACCTGGACGTCATTGAGCTCCAGATATTCGAGGTTCGCTGGTGTCCCGTCGGACATCTGGTTGTCGTACGTGTAGATGGCGTCGTGGTTCTTCGTCGAATCGTAGCTGATTCGGACGTCGTCCACGACGATTCGTCGACACGTGACCTGTCCCGTGATCGGTCCGCCGCAACTTGACGACTGGTAGCGGTGATAGAAATCACTATCCGCGATGGTGAGCGTTCCGTCGTAACTGTTGATTCCGTCCGCCGAATCCGCGGGAACGTTGGCCTCACAGCTCACACCGCGTTGGAGCGACCCGCCCGACCACGCCGACCGTGGATGTTGTCCGTCCTTGATGGAGACGCAGTTTCTCACTTCCGTGTTCCCCCCGAGACGGAGACCGTTTTGCGTGTTGCGGACGAAGCAGTTCAGGATTTTGAGTTTTCCTTCGGGTTTCTTCGCGTAAATCGTGTTCTCTCCCCACAGTTCGAACCAACAACGGTTGAACGTGAGTGCCCCCTTCCCGGATTCGACGAGTATCGCACGCCGGTTGCTCGCCTCGTCCGCGGCACACGCCCCCTCGTTGAAATAGCAGTCCTGCAGGAGTCCGCGTTTTCCGCTCGCGGAGGATAACCGGAAGTACGTGCGTGCGTCGCTCGAATCGTTCGATCCGACGTTGGTATCGGTGGCCGCCCGCACTTTTCCACGGGTGATGAGTCGTCTGAGCTCCCAGTCGCCCGAATTGGAGTTCATGCGAACGAACGGCGGAATCGGCGTATTCCGCATATCGAGTTCGAACCCGTCGAGGACGAACCCGTTCGAGTACACGTCGAACCATCGAACGCTGTCGCCCGAAGTTCCGGGGACGAGTCGCGCTCCGTTCGGCGCGATGAGTTCGAGGTTGTCGGTTCCCGATTCGACGGTAATTCCCCTGAGCTTGTAGGTTCCCGACGGAAAAACGATCGTCGTATTGCTGCCGACGAGGTCGTCTAGAATCGGATCGATGGCCGTGTTCCCGTTTTTGTCTGCCCCCTGATCGACGATATTGTAGGTCGGCATCAGATCCCCTCCCCCGGAACCATTTCGCGGATTGCCCCCAAGACGGTCGGACGTCTGTTCCGATCGATTCGGTCGAGCAGCCGTGCGTCTTCGTTTCTGATTTCTCCTCTCACCATATTTCGCATAAGCACTATCGAATCTATTGTTATACTCTGCCTGAAGATGGAATATACCGTTCAGGCACCTCATAACAATTTGTGTGATCATTGAATTAACGTTCGAGACATATGCCTGGAGAATCCCACACGCGGACGGGAATCGACCGACGAACGATGTTGAAAACGATCGGTGCTACGGTGGGTGTCGCGGGGTTCGGAGGACACGCCTCCGCCAGGGGCGGTGGTTCCGAAATTCGACCGTACAACTGGACCGGACCTCGCTCCGGACCCAGTCGAACGGGAACGACCGACGACGACGGTCCGACACCGTACGCCACACTCGACTGGAAGATGGATTTGGACGGAAGTATGTTCCACGTCGAGCCGATCGTTACCGACGAACTGGTGTATATCGCCGTTACAACGGACAACACGCCCGGAGAGACCGCCGGATACCTCGGCGCATACGACCTCGAAACCGGCAAGCGACGGTGGAAACGAACCGACATTCCGAGTCCGAAGCCACCCACGACCGATGGCGACAAGGTGTACGTGGCGACGAAGACCTTCGAATCCTCAAAGTCGGGTGAGGGGGGGATGTACGCGCTCGATGTTGCGTCCGGGGAGACGGTGTGGACGCGGACGGACCACGACGTGTGGTCTCCCCCCATCGTGACCGACGACCGGATATTCAGTTCGAACCGACACGGGACGTACGCGTTCGACCCCGACACCGGGAATACCGCCTGGCAAACTGCTGGCGTCTCCGGGTTGTCGAAGGACGTCGGCGATGCACTAAGCTACATCGACGGAACCCTTTTCCTGAGCGATGGGAAGGCGTTGGACGCCGCAGACGGGTCGATGAAATGGAGTGTATCTCCGGACGACACGACGCTCGGCAACCCGTCGGCAACCGAACAAATGGTCTATTTCTCCCAAACCGACTATCTCACCGGAGAGGACGACAGCGTGGAGATACAAGCCCGGTCGCCGGACTCCGGACGGTTGGAGTGGAGCTACGAGTCGTCAAAACAGAACCAGTGGAACGGACAACCCGCAATCACCGACGAGCACGTGATATTCGTCGATTCCACCGAGGATTCCACCCTGAAAGCACTCGACAGGATGACGGGGGAGACGGCGTGGACGACGGACATGGTGGGGGAAACCTTCAGCAACCCGGTCGTGGGCAACGGAACGGTGTATCTCGGCGGAAACATCGCCGAACTGGGTCTCATACACGCTATCGACGATTCGACCGGCGAGTTACGGTGGACGTATCCGCTCGACAGCACCGACCTCCAAACGTCGCCCGAAAATCCCCCCGCCGCCGGGGTACCCGTGATTTCGAACGGTAAACTGTACGTCGCGACGTATCCCGCCGGTGCGACGCTCGACTACGAGTACACGTACTACTCGAACTTCTTCGTGCTGGGGTCGTCCGACCTGCAACCGGACGGGAGTTCCGGACTGCCGGACGGCAGCGAACCGGACGGCGGGACGACATCCCCGACACCCCTGACGAGGAAACCGAGTCCCCATCGTTGGATGCGTATATCGAAGTCACGCCGAGTCCCGACTCGACCGACCTCGACGGTGGCGACGTCCTCCAACTCGATGCGTCCGCTTCGACGGGGAACGAACTTCGGTTCGAGTGGGATATCGACGGGGATGGTGCGTACGAGAAGGGAGGACGTTCGATTCACGTGTCGCTTCCCTCCTGTGGGTCGCGGTCGATCACGGTTCGCGTCACGGACGGGGACGGTGAGACGGACACGGCGAGCGTTTCGATGGCGGCGAACTGATTCACGACGACGCGTCGCATCGATCACTGTTTTAGGCCAACCTAAAAATCGAAACTCCTTTATCGAATTAGACGAGCCTGAAAACATGGTTCGTGATCGTACAGAGCACCGGAGACCGACACAGGGCAATTCCCTCACACGCGGCGAATCGCGCGCTGGCTGTGCCGCCCGTCGTGACCTCTTCTCCCGTCATGTCAAAGGAGTAACTGGCAGAAATGCTTGACATGCAAGCAGTTATCTGCCCACCGTGGCTATGCCCGCGCATGAATAACCGACCACAAGAGGTGGTTCGGTGCGCGTAGTCGCCAAGTTCGGGGGCACCAGCCTCGGAAGCGGAGACCGCATCAACCGTGCCGCAGACTCAGTCGCAGCAGCCGTCGAAGCAGGACACGAAATCGCCGTCGTCGCCAGCGCGATGGGCAACACGACCGACGAACTGCTCGACGAAATCCACTTCGACGCGGACGAACCGGACCGCGCGGAAATCGTCAGCATGGGCGAGCGCACGAGCGTCAGGATGCTCAAAGCCGCCCTCTCCGCGCGCGGTGTAAACGCCATCTTCCTCGAACCCGGAAGCGAGCAGTGGCCGGTCATCACCAACACGCGCGGGGAGGTCAACGTCGAGGAGACGAAAGCGCGCGCCACCGAACTCGCGGCGGAGATGGATGGAGTCGTCCCGATCATCACGGGCTTCCTCGCGGAGAACGAGGAAGGAGGCGTAACGACGCTCGGACGCGGCGGCAGCGACACGACGGCGTGATGCTCGGCACGTACATGGACGCCGACGAAGTCGTCATCGTCACCGACGTGGAAGGCGTCATGACCGGCGACCCGAGCGTCGTGGAAGGCGCGCGGAACGTCGGCGAGATTACGGTGGACGAACTTCGAAACCTCTCGTTCCGCGGGGCCGAAGTCGTCGCGCCGTCGGCGCTCTCGTACAAGGACGACAACCTCCACGTCCGCGTCGTCCACTACCAGCACGGCGACCTGCTGGCTGGCGGAACGAACGTCACCGGCCAGTTCGAGAACCTCATCGACATGCGCGAGTCGCCGCTCGCCTGCATGACCCTGGCGGGGCGTGCGATCCGAAACCGTCCGGGTATCCTCGCCGACCTCTCCACCGCGCTCGGTACCGGCAACATCAACATCGACGCCGTGGCGAGCGGCATGGACAGCATCACGTTCTACGTGGACACCGAGGAAGCCGAACGCGCCGAGAACATCCTCCATCAGGAGGTCATCGACGAGGAATCGCTCTCCAGCGTGACGGTCGACGACCCGATCGCCGTGATTCGGGTGACGGGCGGCGAACTCCCCAACGAACCGGGAATCATCCACGAACTCGTTAATCCCATCGCGGAAGCGCACATCAACATCCACGACCTCATCACCAGCGCGACCAGCGTCGCCCTGTTCGTGGACTGGGACGACCGCGAACGGACGCTGGAAATCCTCCAAAATCACTTCCAGCAGTAGGTCTGCAGTAGGCCAGCAGTAGGAGCGGCTTCGAAGCCGTTCCCACCGAATCCCATCCACCTCCCGTATCCAATAATCCCATCCGCCTCACGTATCCAATTCGTGTTCACGACACGCGCACGAGTATCGACCGACAGCAATCGTCTGACAGCACGTATTTTCATCCGATCGTGAATCCGTAAATCCCGTCAATCGGGGGTAAATCGCGCCAGACCGCCCGATATTTCGTCTTCTCGACGTGCATACCACAACGGTAATTACCCAGTTCCATCACACTTCTCACAATGGTGCTCGAATCGTGGTCAATCTCCGGCCGCGCAGGGCGGCGTCTCATCGTGGCCCTCGGAGGGCTGTACGTCGTTTCCGGTCTCGGAATGCCGTTTTCGCCGTTTGCCCACGATTGGACAGCCGGTATCGTCTCGATATTCCTCCTCCTCGTCGTCGGCCCGGGGCTCATCCTCCTCTACGCCAGCTATCGATTGCCCCGAACCGAGGTTCGTCCCGACCTCTTCGGCTCCGTCGCCAAGTGGTGTCTCAGCGGCATCGTCGTGATGCTCGCTATCGTCGCACTCATCGCGCTCCTCATCGACCTCCTGCGACCGGGTAACGTCCTCATCCTCACGGCGCTCGCCAGCGTCTCGGGTCTCGGAATGGGATTCACCGACGCGCGGGCCGAAACCCGCGCGCTCAACGCCGAGGAACAACGGCTCGAAGCCGAACGGTACAGCAAGGAACTGAAACGCTACGAGACCATCGTCGAAACCATCAACGACGGTATTTTCGTCATCGACGAGGACGACCGTTTCACGCTGGTCAACGAAACCTACGCCGAGATGGTCGGCTACGACCGCGAGGAACTCCTCGGCACCCACACGTCGCTGGTCGTCGAAAAGGGAATCGACGACCTTCCTATCGATGCCCAACGCGAGGTTCTCAGGGACCGCGGCGGGAAGAAGACGTACGATGCCGTTCTGAAAACCTCGTCCGAGGAACTACTCGAAGTAGAAGCGACCGTCGGGGGACTTCCAGAAGGGGAGAACGCTCGACACGACCTCGCCGGTGTCGTCCGCGACGTGACCGAGCGAAACGAGCGCGAACAGCAACTCGAACGGCAGAACAAGCGCCTCGACAGCTTTGCGAGCATGATCGCCCACGAACTCCGCAATCCGCTGATGATCGGACAGATGTACTGCAACGAACTTCCGGCAGAGGCGGCGCCACTGGCGGTCGAATACATCACGGAATCGTTCGACCGCATCGAGGACATCATCGACGTGCTGTTGGTCATCACGCAGGGTCACGAGGCGATTCCCGAGAGTACGCCGGTCGAACTCGCTACCGTGGCGGAGAGCGCGTGGGCGAAGGTGGAAACGTCGAACGCGTCGCTCGACGTTCTCATCGACGCCACGATATCGGCGGACGAGACGTACCTCGAACACCTGTTTCGGAACCTGTTCGAAAACGCCATCGAACACGGGGGGAGGGACGTGACCGTCACGGTCGGCGAGCTAGCGACCGGATTTTACGTGGCCGACGACGGTGCCGGAATCTCGGCCGAGGACGAAGAAACCGTGTTCGAGATGGGGTACACGACGGCGTCGGACTACGGCGGCATGGGTCTCGGACTGGCGTTCGTCCGGGAACTGTCCGACGTGTACGGGTGGACCTGCTCGCTGACCGACAGCGAGACGGGCGGGGCGCAGTTCGAATTCTCCGACGTCACGAAAACGGCGGCGGCGAAGAGCGAGTGAACGACGGACTTCCACGCACCTCTCGACACAAACTTTACGGGGGAGTCCGAACCGGCCGAACATGAACCGCGAGCGCTCTCGAAACCTGTACGACCGTGCGCTGTCAGTAACGCCGGGCGGCGTCAATTCGCCCGTTCGGGCCGTCAGACCGTATCCATTCTTCGTGCAACGCGGCGACGGGGCACACGTCGTCGACGCGGACGGGAACAAGTACATCGACTACGTGATGGGCTACGGACCGCTGCTGCTGGGCCACGACATGCCCGACCCCGTGCAGTCGGCGGTGCAATCCCAACTCGCCGACGGGCCGATGTACGGCGCACCGACGGAGGTCGAGGTGGAACTCGCGGAGTTCGTCACCCGGCACGTCCCGAGCGTCGAGATGATCCGCTTCGTCAACAGCGGGACGGAAGCGACCAGTTCGGCTGTGCGCCTCGCCCGCGGCTACACCGGCCGCGACAAAATCGTCGTCATGCAGGGGGGCTACCACGGCGCACAGGAATCGACGCTCGTGCAGGGCAACGCGGGGATGGCCTCCGAACCGAGTTCGAACGGGATTCCGGCGGTGTTCGCCGAGGAGACGATCACGCTCCCGTTCAACGACGTCGAAGCGGCGCGCGAACTGTTCGAAGAGAAGGGTGACGAAATCGCCTGCGTCCTCACCGAACCGCTTCTCGGCAACTGCGCCAGCGTCCCGCCGGTGGATGGCTATCTGGAGACCCTCCGCGAGTTGACCGAGGACCACGGCTCCCTCCTGATTTTCGACGAGGTGATGACCGGGTTCCGAATCGGCGGGTTGCAGTGTGCACAGGGCAAGTTCGGCATCACGCCCGACCTGACGACGCTGGCGAAGGTCATCGGCGGCGGCTTTCCCGTCGGAGCCATCGGCGGCCGGGCCGAAATCATGGAGCAGTTCACACCGACCGGCGACGTGTTCCAAGCGGGCACCTACTCCGGCCATCCCCTCTCGTTGACCGCCGGACTCGAAACCCTTCGCTACGCCGCGAAACACGACGTGTACGACCACCTCAGCGGACTGGGCGACCAACTTCGCTCGGGGTTGACCGACATCCTCGCGGACCGTGCGCCCGAGTACACCGTCGTCGGGATGGACAGCATGTTCAAGGTCATCTTCACCCGCGACGGGCCGCGCGACCTGTCGGGGCAGTGCGAAGCGGGATGCGTGCAGGACCCCGACTGTCCCCGGTTCGACTACTGCCCGAAGGACAAGGGCGACGTGAACCGCGCCGAAACCGAGCGCTGGGAACGCCTCTTCTGGCCCGCGATGCTCGACGAGGGCGTCTTTTTGACGGCCAACCAGTTCGAATCCCAGTTCCTCAGTTACGCTCACACCGAGGAGGACGTCGAGGCGACGCTGGAAGCGTACAAGGAAGCGTTGTAATCTACCGATATTTTCCCAATCTCCTATCAGTCAGAAGGTTACTCAGTACTCTCTGTACTACCTCCTGTATGGCAGTTTTCAGATCCCTCGTCTTCGCGCTGATTTCGGGCGTGCTCAGCGGTTTCCTGGTGACGTTTTCGGTCGCCTTCTACCGAACCATCCGGTTCCGGTTTCGACCTGAATCGCCGTGCCCTACTCCCTCTCTTGTTCGCGTGGGTCTGAAGCACGTGCGGCGGCGAGTGCTTCCAACACGTCCGTCTTCGACAGTTCCGTTCCCGCATACGGGTCGGTGACCGCTTCGAAGGGCTCGGTACCGTCGAATGCGCTCGCCCGTTCGACCGCACGAGCCATCCGTGCGGAAAACGTCGCTTCCAACCGCTCGGCGGCCGTCTCGGGCGAGACCCACTCGTAGTCGTCGTGCTCGTGATTCGGGTTCACGTCCGTCTCGTCGGTTTCACATCGGTAGACGAGCGTCACCATCGGATTCCCGGTCTCGGCATCCATCCACCCGCCGTACGCCGCATCAACCGGCGGCCCGACCCTGGCGTCTACGGCTAACTCTTCCCGCAGTTCGCGGCACAGACCCCCGACGAGCGTTTCCCCGTATTCGAACCGGCCACCCGGTGGCTCCCAGTGATCCCCGGATTTCGTCACCAGTACGTTCCCGTCGGGACCGAAGAGGATCGCTTTCTGCGTGATTTGGCCGACGTACTGCTCGCGCTTGTCAGTCATATGTTGTTTACTCGCTCCCTGGAATTTCAATCTAATGCTCGATGAAATCAACTCAAAAGGTGAACGAATACTCCCTATTTACTACTATTATTGCTGTGGTTTTGGAAACGCTGTCACTCGTTTAATCATTCGAACAAATTCCGTGAAATTCTAGACCGCTTATTCTCGACGAAATAGTAGGATACCTCGCGTGATAATGTTGGACGAACAATTGGATATTCTCTCGGACGCTCGACGGCGCGACCTGTTGCTCGCTTTGTCGAACGAGACGCCACGGACCGTTCGGACGAATACGGCCGCTATTCAGCGAACCGAGGAACGACGAGATGCGACACGGATGTATCACATACATCTCCCTAAACTGGAAGATTGCGGGTATATATGTTGGAATAAGGAGACCGAACGTGTGACGAAAGGGCCGAAGTTTGCGGAAATACAACCACTACTTGAACTCGTAACCGAGTACGAGGAAGAATATCTGGATTCTGTCTCACCTTGTGACTCCCTCTGACTGTTGATCACAGGCGTCACAGAGACAGCACGGAGTGACGATTGGTTGGGACCCTGTCGTACTCCGTGCCAACTACTTATTCGTACTACCTTGGTATAACCTTACTGTGATTATCCGGGTGAACAATCTGAGATTTGATGTGTGCGGTGATGTAATTTTACTTCGAATGAGGGCGTGCTAGCCTTCAATTCATATTTATTGTGGCGTATTACTGTCTTGTTATTAAAATCACATCCCCGTTCCATCTTGTCTCCCCCAATCTCGTTTCTCACGGTGCGATTACATGTGATGGATGTTTGATGACATTTGTGTGCGAGATGTTCATACATACTGAACTACTACTATACCCCTGTTAACCGAACGACGACGATTCTGTCAGGTGGGTTCGTCTTATTGGACAGGAACTGACTTGTGAGGGGCGGTAAAACAATGAGAGCAGAGCCGGAAACCCCGGTCACATGGTTGGGACCCATGAAGGACGAATCAAATCATCAGCAGGCAGTCGAATTGTTACAGCAGCTTGGGTTGAAAGAGTACGAGGCAAGGTGTCTCGTGGCGTTGTCACGCCTTCCAAAGGGAACGGCCAAGGAGATCAGCGACATTTCGGACGTTCCTCGAACGCGTGTTTACGACGCGATTCGAGTGTTGGAGAGCAAGGGACTCGTCGAAATCCAGCACTCGAACCCACAGAGATTCCGTGCCGTTCCTATCGAGGAGGCGGCCGAAACGCTCCGCCAGGAGTACGAATCGCGAACGGAGACGCTGGTCGAGTCGATAAACGAAATCGAACCCGTGCAGTCGGACGAGGACGACCAAACGACTCACGAGGTTTGGTCGCTGGACGGAACGTCGGCCGTTCGAAATCGCACACAGCAACTCATCGACACTGCTGACGAAGAACTCGTCCTCGTCATCGGTCACGAAGCCGCCATCACGCCTGACTTGATCGAACAGCTACAAGAGACGTACACGAGTGGCATTCATGTTCTCGTCGGTACGCCGAACGACGCGATACGCGACAGAATCCGGCAAGAGATTCCGGACGCTACCGTCTTCGTTTCGGGGTTGGAGTGGATCGACAGTTCGTCGATTCGGGAATCCGACGATACGGTCATCACGAGTATGCTGCTGGTCGATGGGGAGACGATTCTGGTCAGTTCGGCTCACGAAACGGATACCGGCACGGTCACCGAAGAGAAGGCCGTGTTCGGTCGTGGATTCGACAACGGAATCGTCGTCATCGCTCGGCGACTGATGGCAACTGGGCTGTTCTCGACCGAAGAGCCGAAAATCGCGGACGAATAACTGATCTCATTCCGACGGCTCGGAACCGTCCGACCGCACGCAAATTCCCCCGTCACTTCGAATGGTTACGTGGTACCCATAGTACTCGAAGGAGACGGTACTTTCCCCGCCAAACTCCGACGTTCGCGGTCGAACTATCGAATCCAGTGAATCCGGGTCGACGTGCTCGTACAACGGTTCGAGTTCGCTTTGCGGACGATTTTCTATCGTCGCTATCGTTTCTGCGATGGCGATACTGGGTGACGTGGAGGACCAATCGTACTGAACGCGTGTCGTATTCGAATCGGCTTCCGAATCGTCCTCGTCGATTGGTGACTCCTCTCCACTCATGGTATTCACTTCATACGAACCTAAGAGACATAAGAGTAGTGTGATTATGTGAGTTAACTACCACCTTCGAACAACGCATTTGGGCCGCGATTCGGACGTATCGAAGGTAGTTCGGACGCTCGTCGGCATCGTCGACCGAAGAGACGTTCGAATCATCGTCCCGCTTCATATTCGTGCAACCCTCATCAACTTCGACAGACGACCGCCGAAACGGGTTGCGAAGGTGGTTTCAATGTCGGGGTCTCACTGTCGGATATGAGCCATCGAGGAAAGGAACTCCGTCTCGCTACACGAGGGTCCGACCTCGCCATTCGACAATCGGGAGAGGTAAAGGCGGCACTGGAAGACCGCCGGTACTCCGTCGAACTGGTGGAAGTAGCAACCACGGGGGACCAACTGGACGACGCACTCATCACGGAACTGGGAAAGACCGGCGCGTTCGTCCGTGATCTGGACCAACAGGTGTTGGACGGCGACGTGGACGGCGCGATTCATTCGATGAAGGACATGCCGACCGAGCATCCGAACGAACTCATCGTCGCGGCCGTCCCCGAGCGTGCGAGCGCGAACGACGTCCTCGTGACGCCCGACGGCAAGCCGATCGACGCGCTTCCCGACGGTGCGGTCGTCGGCACGTCGAGTCTCCGGCGGAAGGCCCAACTGCTGAATTTCCGTCCCGACTTGACCGTCGAACCGCTCCGCGGCAACGTCGATACGCGAATCGAGAAGCTCCTCGCGCCGGTTCTTCAAGCGGAACACGAGGAGCGAACCGAGGAGGAAAAGGAACGAAAGGGCCACGTCGGCAAGAAGGACAGCTACGAATTCCCGTACGACAAGAACATAGACGAGTGGTTCAACGACCTCTCGGAGGTCGGACGCGGCGCGCTCGAACGCGACGTCGAAACGGAGTACGACGCCATCGTCCTCGCCGAAGCGGGACTCCAGCGCAGCGGTCTCGCCCATCACGTCGAGTACGACAGACTGCCGCCGAAGCAGTTTGTCCCCGCGCCGGGACAGGGTGCGCTGGCGGTCATGACGTTGGACTCGGAACTCGCTCACGACCTTCATACCGTCCTCGATCACCCACGGACGCGGGTCGAGACGACCGTCGAGCGAACGATCCTCCGTGAGTTGAACGGCGGTTGCATCGCCCCGATCGGCGTCCACAGCATCATTCAAGGCGAAAACGTCCACGTGGACGTACAGGTGTTCAGTCAGGACGGCTCCGAGGCCATCTCCCTCAAACGCGACGTGCCGGTCGAAACGCACGTCACCGGTGCGAAGCAGGTGGCGAACGAACTCGCCGAGCGTGGCGCCCGCGACCTCATCACGGAAGCCCGCGAAGGGAGCGAGTGACGATGAAGGTCGCCGTATTCCGGCCGGACGACGAACGCCTCGACGAGGCGGTGGAACTGTTGGAATCGCTCGACGTGAACCCCGTTCCGGACCCAATGCTGGCAGTTCATCCGACGGACGAAACGCCGCGCCACGCCGATTTCGTCGTTCTGACGAGCAAGACGGGTGTCGAACTCGCCGACAAGAACGGCTGGAATCCCGGCGATACGACCGTCTGTGCCATCGGCGAACGTACCGCCGCGACGCTCCGCGAGTACGGTTACGACGTCGACATCGTCCCGGACGAGTACTCCTCGCGGGGACTCGTCGCGGCGCTCGCCGACCGCGTCGATGGAAAGTCCGTCGAAGTCGCCCGCAGCGACCACGGCAGCGACGTGTTGACCGACGGCTTGGCGGACGCCGGTGCCGATGTCCACGAGACGGTGCTGTACGAACTCGTCCGGCCGAACGAGGCCGGTCGTTCGGCGGAACTCGCCGCCGACGGTGACCTCGACGCCGCCTTGTTCACGTCATCGCTCACGGTCGAACACTTCCTCGCCGCCGCCGGAGACCGGGGCGTCCGGGACGAGGTAATGAACGCGCTGGACGACGTTCTCGTCGGTGCCATCGGTGCTCCGACGAACGACACCGCCCGCGAGCACGGTGTTCGCGTCGATGTCGTCCCCGACACTGCTTCCTTCGACCGATTAGCGGAGGAGGCCGTCGCCCGCCTCCACGACGAACCGAACGACGAGGCCCAAGTTTAAATCCGAGAACGTGACAAGGATGTTCCCATGAGTAGCCCGGTTCCCGAGTTGGAAGCCCGCGCGACGGCCTGTGCGGACAGAGTACGCGAAGCGGACGAGATACTGCTCGCCTCGCACATCGACGCCGACGGTTTGACGAGCGCCGCTATCGCGTCGTCCGCCCTCGAACGCGCCGGGGTGCCGTTCGAGACGGTGTTCTGCAAGCAACTCGGTGCCGATGAACTGGCCGCAATCGCGGCAACCGACTACGACACCGTCCTCTTCACCGACTTCGGGAGCGGCCAACTCGACATCATCACGGAACACGAGTCGGCGGGCGACTTCGACCCGGTCATCGCCGACCACCACCAGCCAGCGGACGCGGACACGGAATTCCACCTCAACCCGCTTCTATTCGGTCTGGACGGCTCCTCGGAACTCTCCGGTGCTGGCGCGAGTTACGTCCTCGCGCGGGCGCTCGAACCCGACGGCGGCGACAACCGCGACCTCGCCGCCCTCGCCGTCGTCGGTGCGGTCGGCGACATGCAGATTTCCGACGGTGAACTCGTCGGCGCGAACACGGGTATCGTCGAGGAAGGACTCGACGCGGGCGTGGTCGAAACCGGTACCGACCTCGCGCTGTACGGCAAGCAAACTCGCCCGCTTCCGAAACTCCTGGAGTACGCGACGGACGTGTACATCCCCGGTATCTCGAACGACCAGAACGGCGCCCTCCGATTTCTCAACGGCGTCGGTATCGACTTGAAGGAAAACGGCGACTGGCGTCGCTGGGTCGATTTGACCGCCGACGAACGCCAGACCGTCGCCAGCGCGCTGGTGAAGCGAGCCATGCGAAAGGGCGTCTCGGCGACCAAAATCGACGGATTGGTCGGTACCACCTACACGCTCGCCGCGGAACCCGAGGGAACCGAACTCCGGGACGTGAGCGAGTTCTCCACCCTGCTCAACGCGACGGCGCGTTACGACCGCGCGGACGTCGGTCTCGCGGTCTGTCTCGGCAACCGCGACGCCGCGTTGGAGCGGGCCAGAACGCTCCTGAAGAACCACCGACGAAACCTCTCGGAGGCCATCAGTTGGGTGCAGTCCGAGGGCGTGACGAAGGAGGAGAACGTCCAGTGGTTCCACGCGGAGGACCGGATTCGCGAGACCATCGTCGGCATCGTCGCCGGAATGGCCGTCGGCGCGAACGGCATCGACCGAAACGTTCCCATCATCGCGTTCGCCGACGAGGACGACGAAAACGTGAAAGTCTCCTCGCGCGGCACGCCCCACCTCACCCGAAAAGGACTCGACCTCTCGGTCGTCATGAAAACCGCCTCGCAGGCGGTCGGCGGCGACGGCGGCGGCCACAACGTCGCCGCCGGTGCGACGGTGCCGAAAGGCACGGAAAAAGAGTTCATCGAGCGCGCCGACGAACTGGTCGGCGAGCAGTTGGGATAGTCGGTCAAACTCGGTAGGGAGTATCGTAACCAGCCATCGTTTTGTCTCGTTCCGGAATCGAATGGTCTCGCTCGGAGGTATTCCAAAACTTCGAGTGGTTTCGATACTCCCGATGAGAAGGCGACCTCGCTACGCTCGCTACGAACAGTATTTGGTGGCGTTGTGGTTTGAGCAGTTACCGAGAACATGTCCTCGAAACCTCGAAAGCCCCCGCCCGCTCGCTACGACGAGAAGACGTGTTTGGAACTTTTGCGATTGCAGTTACTGAGAAAACGACGCCGAAAGCCCCCGCCCGCTCGCGGCCGCTGTGCAGGATATCCGCGCTCTCCGCGCCGGAAGAGCGAAGCTCTTCCGAGCAGCCCCTCGCTCCTGCGTCGCTCGTGGCGACACAGCCCGCGCAGATAGGGCCTGCACAAGCGACCACGGTAAACGCGACCGGGCGGCCCCTTTCATCCCCGCGAGGAACGAGCGGGGAGTTGAAAGACTTCGTCTTTCAGAAGTCCCACCCAAACGACAGCACCGCGCCACAAGCCTCCCCAGCCGACTGCGTTTCTCGGCCTTCGGCCTGCGATACTCATCCCTCGCACGATAGCCAGCAAGCCCTCGTATGACCGCTATCTTCGGGCTTGCTGTCCCGCGCGCCGTGTGGCATTGGGTCGATATCGGCCACCCCGTCCAGCCGAATGGCACGCGCGAGGGCTTTCGAAGGTTGCTTCTCAGAGGGTGTATCGTCGCCAACTGGTCGATTTGTCATCCGGGAGCGAACGACGCATTCCGATACCGGAACGGGAAACCTATGGACTGCTACAAGAATCCATATCAGTACTTCCCCACCAACTCCTCGAACAGTCCGAGGTCGTGGCCGTGCAACACGTCGCAGTCGTACACCCGCTCCAACTCCTTCAGCGTGTACAGGCTCTCGCGCCACGCGAGTTCGCTCCACAACAGGCCGGGACCGAGCGGCACCTCGTCGGTGTAGTTCGCATCGACGTACGCTTCGTCACCCGCAATGAGCAGGGTTCCCTCGTCCGACTCGATTCGCGCGCCGAGGACGCCGGGGGTGTGTCCCGGCAAGTGGTGGAGTTCGAAGCCGTCGGCAATCGTGTGCGTGTCGCGGTGGACGATTTCCCAGTTCAAATCGCGGTCGAAGTCGGGTGCCAGATAGGCGATCGACCCGTCGTCCGTCTTCGCCGAGTAGTAGGCGAACTTGAGTTCCTCCTCGTGAACGTACACCGGAACGTCCCTCCCCTCGAACCTGTCGAGTTGCCCCGCGTGGTCGAGGTGGAGGTGACTCATCACGACGCCGTCGATGTCGTCGAGTTCGTATCCGTTCTCCTGCAGGTCGTCTTCGAGCGCGTGCTCCTCGGCGTCGTAGGCTTCGAACGCGCCGTACAGCGGGTCCGGCCAGTACTCGGCGGCGTTCTCGGGACAGCCAGTGTCCCAGAGGAACGTTCCGGCGTCCGTCTCGATGACGGCGTTCCAGACGACGAAGTCGATTAGCTCGTGGTCCGGATTCGGATTCTCCGCGCTCGCCATCGAGTAGCCGTCGATGACGTAGGCAGTGTCGGCACGGACTCGGCCACGGTCGATGAGTGTGACTTCGGGCATACCATGACCTTTGTTCCGTGTGACATAACCCCTCTCGGTTCGGGAACTGCGGCACCCGAATCGCCCGCATTTTTACTTCCTGCTCCCCACGGTTCAGCCATGACCGAATTCGACGCCGAGAAGTTCGAGGACAAGTACGCCCACTACTTCAACGAACTCCAGCGCGGGTACAAGAACGCCTTCAGCTACATGAACGAGCGGTACGACTCTCAACTCATCCACGCCATCGATCAGGAGGTACTGAACGAGAGCGAGCCGTTTTATGAGGGTAATGGCGAGTTTCGTATCGACCTCCCCGAGAACCCGACCGACCGCGTACAAAGCGTCGTCGTGGAGGACGAGAAACTCGAAGAGACGCTTTCGGTGTACGTAGAGCGGTTGGAGTACGAACTGGCACGCGTCTTTGGATTCGATCCGACCAACCCGGACGAGAACTGACGGCGCTGCGGTTTTCTACCTCGTTTAAAACCCCGAAAAGTCACGGTTCAGCGGTGATTCCTGCCGGATTCGGTTTATCAGACAGTGGAAAGGCCTAAGGAGGCTCACCCCATATCCGGATACATGAGCACCGAAACTCAGGAAGACGGGGACGACCTCGAAGAACGGGTCACGAACTTCCTGCGCCGCAACTTCCCGCAGATTCAGATGCACGGCGGTAGCGCTGCGATCCAGCACATCGACCGCGAGTCCGGCGAAGTTACGATCATGCTCGGCGGCGCATGCAGTGGCTGTGGTATCTCCCCGATGACGATTCAGGCTATCAAGAGCCGAATGATCAAGGAGATTCCGGAAATCAACAAAGTCATCGCCGAAACCGGCATGGGCGGTGGCGACGGAATGGGTGGCGGCATGAGTCCATCCTTCCCCGGCGAGTCCAGCGACGACGACGATGACGAAGGCCCGCAGGCTCCGTTCTAATCCCGCTATTTTTAGTTTTCGGCCGATTCCATGGGCTGAATCACGATATTTATCCCACCGGACGCTGTAGCAGGCGATAGTATGACGAACGACGACGCCACGGCGCAAAACGTCGTATTCGTTGTGATGGATACGGTGCGTAAAGACCACCTTTCCGTCTACGGATACGATCGCCCGACAACGCCGGGCCTCGAACGGTTCGCGGAGGAAGCGACCGTCTTCGAGCAGGCGGTTTCCCCCGCTCCTTGGACCCTTCCGGTGCATGCCTCTTTGTTCACTGGAATGTATCCCAGCGAACACGGCGCTAGCCAGGAGAACCCGTATCTGGAAGGTGCGACGACGCTCGCACAGACCCTCTCCGCTGCGGGGTACGATACCTCGTGTTACTCCTCGAACGCGTGGATCACGCCGTACACCCATCTGACGGATGGTTTCGACGACCAAGACAACTTCTTCGAAGTGATGCCCGGCGACTTCCTCTCCGGGCCGATGGCGAAGGCGTGGAAGACGATGAACGACAACGAGTCGCTTCGGAAGGTCGCGGACAAACTGGTCAGTCTCGGCAACGTGGCTCACGAGTACCTCGCCAGCGGCGACGGTGCGGACTCGAAAACCCCACAGGTCATCGACCAGACCATCGAGTTCATCGACGACTCCGACGGCCCGTACTTCTCGTTCATCAACCTGATGGACGCTCACCTTCCGTACCACCCGCCGAAGGAGTACCGAAAGGAGTTCGCTCCCAACGTCGATTCCACCAAGGTGTGCCAGAACTCGAAGGAGTACAACTGCGGCGCACGCGACATCAGCGACAAGGAGTGGGACGCGATTGGCGGCCTTTACGACGCCGAAATTCGCCACATCGACGACCAACTCCAACGGCTGTTCTCGTGGATGCAGGAGAATGACGAGTGGGACGACACCATGGTCGTCGTCTGTGCCGACCACGGGGAACTGCACGGTGAACACGACCTGTACGGTCACGAGTTCTGTATCTACGACCCGCTCATCAACGTCCCGCTGATGGTCAAACACCCCGAGATGGAGTCGGGTGTCAGCGACCAACAGGTCGAACTCATCGACGTGTACCACACGATTCTCGACCACACCGGCGTCTCCGGATCGAACTCGACGCGGCCGCTCGAAGAAGCACGGTCGCTCCTCAACGAGGACTACCGCGCGTTCGCCGAGGACGTGCCGGGCGACGGCGAGTGTGCGTTCGTGGAGTACTACCGACCGGTGGTCGAACTGAAACAGCTAGAGGAGAAAGCGAAGAGCGCGAACATCACGCTGGACGAGGACTCGCGCTTTTACTCGCGGATGCGTGCTGCTCGCAGACCCGACGCCAAATACATCCGCAACGAGCGCATCGAGGACGAGTTCTACAAACTCGACGACGACCCCGGCGAGTTGAACGACCTCCGGGGCGAGGGAACCGAGGAAGAGGTCGAACTCGAAGCCGCGCTCTCCGCGTTCGAGGAGACGGTCGGCGGCGAGTGGAACGAGGTCTCCGACGACGACGTCCTCGGCGATATGAGCGACGACGCCAAGGACCGCCTCCAAGACCTCGGTTACATCGACTAACGTGACCGACAAGTCGGCTCCGGACGGCGGAAGTGCGCTGTCCGCAGGACTGTCGGAGCGATTCGGGACCGGCAAGCTACTGCTGGGCTTCGTCGTCGCAGTCGTCCTCATCTACCTGATCGTCGTCGCCTCCGGGTGGCGACGAGTGCTTCATGCCCTCCAGGGGGCGGACTACACGTGGATGTGGATCGCCTGCCTTTCGACGTTCATCGGTCTCGCCGCGTGGGGCAAGGCGTGGCAGATCGTTCTCGCCGTGCTCGACATCAAGGTGGAGTTCAAACGCCTCGTCGTCACCTACCTCGCGGCGACGTTCGCCAACTACGTCACCCCGTTGGGACAGGCTGGCGGCGAACCGTTCATCGCCTACATCCTCTCGCGGGATACGGAGGCGAACTACGAGGACAGCCTCGCGAGCGTCGTGACGGCGGACCTGCTCAACCTCCTGCCGTTCTTCAACTTCGCGGCGCTCGGGTTGAGTTATCTGCTCATCCGCGCGTCGCTTCCGGACGACGCGAAGACGCTGGCGCAGGGACTCGTGATACTGGCGTTCGGAATTCCGGCTCTCGCCTACGCCGGTTGGCGGTATCGAGAGCGCGTCGAAGACCTCGTGATCCGCTTCATTGCCCCCATCGCCACCCGCACGTCACGGATCACGGTCGACGGGATTCGACAGCGTATCGACCGGTTCTATCACTCGCTGGAGCGCATCGCGAGCGAACCGCGTCAACTGCTGTTCGCGCTGGTGTTCTCGTACACCGGTTGGATTTTCTTCGCCCTGCCGCTGTATTTCGCGGGACGGGCGCTCGGCCTGCCACTTCCACTGGTGCTCGTGCTGTTCATCGTTCCGGCGAGTACGCTGGCCGGACTGACGCCGACGCCGGGCGGACTGGCGGGCGTCGAGGCGGCGCTCACGGTCCTCATGGTCGGACTCGTTCCGGCGATTTCGTGGAGTTCGGGCGTGGCTGCCGCTATGGTCTACCGGTTTGCGAGTTACTGGTTCGTGCTCCTCATCGGCGGCATCGCGTCGCTGTTCGTCATCATGCGGTCGTGACGTTCAGTTTCCGTCGTTTCTCCCTTCCCACGTTTTCACCAAACCGACGAGCGTTCGGTTGACGGGCGTCTCGATACCGTGTTCCCGTCCGCGAGCGACGACGTAGCCGTTTATCGCGTCGATTTCGGTCCGCTTCCCGCCGTCCACGTCCTGGCGCATCGAGGAGGTGTTCGCGGCGGTCGCGGCCGCGACCGCTGCGACCGCACCGACCGCGTCCTCGTCCGTCAACTCGACGTCTTCGGCACGCGCGACGGCGGCCGTTTCACGGGCCGCCGTCGCCGCGATAGCTTCGGCGTCCCCACGGAGCAACGCGCCGTTTTCGACCCGCGCGAGCGCGGTGGTCGGGTTGATTCCCGCGTTGACGGCGAGCTTCTCCCACAGCCTTCGGGGCATGTCTTCGGCAATCGTCGTCTCGATGCCCGCCGCGGAAAACGCCTCCCCGACCCTGTCCGCCGCGTTCGAACATCCGCCGTGGCGTGCGCCGAGTACCACGTCGCCGATACCGGTACACTCGACGTGACCGGGTTCGGACAGCACCGCGCCGTAGGTCGCGGTTCCGGCCAGGACTGGGCAGTCGAGGCGGTCGGCGAGGATGGTCTCGTTCCCCATTCCGTTCTGCAACGAGAGGACGGCCCCGAACTCGCCGGACACCAACTGCTCCGCGGCGGTGGCGGTGTGAAAGGCCTTGACCGTCACGACGGCGCAGTCGGCGCGGAGACCGGTCCCGTCGGTGGTCGCGTCGGGCCGAACTCGAAAATCGAACTCGCCGCCCACCGTCAGTCCGGCGTCGCGCACCGCGCTCGCGTGCGGGTCGCGGGCGACGAGCGTCACCGCGTGCTCACGGGCGAGCAACCCGCCGATGAGACTACCGAGACTCCCCGCCCCGAACACGACCACGTTCATACCCGACCGAGGAATCCGAGGTGAAAAATTCAGCCGTCTTTCGACTCTCAGTCTTCCGTCCAGTAGTAGAGGTCTTCCTTCGGGACGCCGCAGTTGGGACAGGTATCCGGTAAGTTGTCGTCCAGATGACCCATCTCGCCGCAGTTCGAGCAGCGCCACATCAGTTCCGCTTCGCCGAGTTCGTGGCCCGCACGGGCGTGCTCCACCGAGAGTGCTTCGAAGCCCTCCCGCATGGTGACGTAAAAGCCGGAGTCGTCGAAGCCCCGGATGTCGCCCAATCGGTTTCCGTCGTCGTCGTAGACGGTTTGTCCGAGTTCGAGTCGGTCCACATCGATCTCCACGTCCGGATCTTCACCTGAATCGCTCACCATGTGCGTGCGTTCGCCGCTCATCATCTTAAAAGCGACCGCCGTCACGCGTTCCGCCTGTTCGTTTCTCATCGTGATATGACGATCAAGATTAAGGTTGCCCTGCGTATGCAAGCCCGGAACTGACACGGAAACGTCCCCAACGAACGACCGACACGAGGACTCATGCTCAACGAGACGATAGACACGAACCATGGAACGGTAACGACGAATCACGACGCGATAATGCAGTGGGTCGAAAAACACGACGGTCACCCGGCGACGGACGAGATGACTCCCCACAGCATCGAATACCTCCGAATCGAATTCCCGAACATGGACGACACCGACGCGCTGGCGACCGTCGGGTGGCGCGAATGGTTCGAGGAGTTCGAAGCCCAGGAACTGGCCTTCGTGTATCCGGATCAGGACGAATACGACGACCCGAGTCAGGCATACAAACTCGTGGATCGGACGACTGCCGCCGAGCACACGTGATCCCGCCACGCTCGTGATCCCCGATCATTCGCTGTTGCCGACATAATTGTCCGTCCCCGACGCGTTTTTGCCTCCCCACTCGAAACCCCTGGCCATGCAAGCAGTAACCCTCGGCCCCGCGGGTACCTACTCGCATCGGGCCGCCAGCGCAGTCGAGGACGACGTCGAATTCCTGGAATCCGTCACCGACATCGTGAAAGCGGTCGCCGGTGGCGAGTACGCCCGCGGCGTCGTCCCCATCGAGAACAGTATCGAAGGAAGCGTCACGGCGACGCTGGACGCCCTCGCGGACAACGATGTCGCGGTCGTCCGCGAACTCGTGACGCCGATCCGTCACGCCCTGATGGCTCAGAGTACCGACTTCGAAACGGTCGCCAGCCACGCACAGGCGCTCGCCCAATGTCGTCCGTACCTCGAACGCGAGTACCCCGACGTGAAACGGGAGGCCGTCACGAGCACCGCTCGTGGCGTCGAACGCGCCCGCGCCGACTCGTCAGTGGCCGGTATCGCCCACCCCGACAACGCCGGGGAACTGACCATCCTCGCGGAGGACATCCAGGAACGCACGTCGAACGCGACCCGGTTTTTCGTCCTCGCGCCCGCGGACGAACGCTCCGACGCGGGCGGTAAATCCTCGCTCGTCGTGTATCCCGGTTCGAACTATCCCGGTCTCCTGCTCTCGCTCCTCGAACCGTTCGCCGACCGCGCCATCAACCTCACCCGCGTCGAATCACGACCGAGCGGGGAACGACTCGGCGACTACGTCTTCCATCTCGACTTCGAGGCGGGTCTGTACGAGAAACGCGCCAAAGACGCGCTCGCCGAAGTCGAGTCGCTCGCGGAGAACGGATGGGTGCGGCGACTCGGATCCTACGACACGCAACACGTCATCGACGGGTGACGTAACTTTCAGCGTGAATTTTTAAGCCGTCGTACGTCGAACGGTGAGACGGAATCATGGCCGGACGAAAGAATCCCTTCGATGAGTTAGAGGAACTGTTCGAACGAATGGGCCGCCAGTTCGAGAGCATGGGTGACCAGTTCGGCGGGGGCGGCGTGGGGTGGCAACCCGGCGGCATGTCGCTCGACCTGGCCGACCGCGGCGACGAGTTCGTCGTCACCGCCGACCTGCCTGGCTTCGAGAAGGACGACATCGACATCTCGCTCCGCGGGGACCGCCTTCGCATCTCGCCGAGAGTTCGGCCGAAACCGAGGCCGGGGACGAGGACTTCCTCCGGAAGGAACGCCGCCAGCAGTCGATGAGTCGAACGCTCACCGTTCCGGAACCAGTGGACGAGACGGGCGTCTCGGCGGAGTACAAAAACGGCGTGTTGACCGTCACGCTCCCGAAGGAAATGGACGAGGACGATTCACACGACATCGAGGTCAACTGATCGTCCACCGCGACTGCCCGTCCCGGTAGTCGTGACCCATCGTAAACGGCGGGACTTACAGCAACCACAACTCCCTTGCTATCTCGGGCATAATCGCCGCACATGACGCTCGACGCAGGCGACGACGCGCCCGACGTGACCGCGCAGAATCAGCACGGCGAGACGGTGTCCCCGTCCTTCGAAGCGCCGACGGTCGTGTACTTCTACCCGCGTGACGACACGCCGGGATGCACCATCGAGGCGAAGCAGTTCAACGCGGAACTGGAGAGTTACCGCGAGGCCGGTGCGACCGTCTACGGCGTCTCGACCGACGACGTGGACAGCCACGACGAGTTCGCCGACAAGTTCGACCTCGAATTCGACCTGCTGGCCGACCCGGACGGTGAAATCGCCGACTCGTTCGGCGTCGAAGTCGAGGACAACTTCACCCAGCGAACCACGTTCGTCCTCGCGGACGGCGAAGTCCAGGCCGTCTACCCCGGCGTGGACCCCGACGGCCACGCGCGCGAAGTGTTGCAGGAAATGCTCGACGACGAACTCGTCGTACTGGACTGATCGGACCAGTTTCGGATTCGGGTTCGGTTGTTAGTTTTTTTGTCCCCGCTCAGTGACGTTCGCATATGGAATTTCGCTCGAACCTCCCCGAAGGAGTCGTTGGTGCAATTCAGTGGGGTGTGACGGGATTCTTCTGCTTTCTGATCGGCTTCGCGTCCGTCGCGTGGTATCTCTCCTCGACACGGGCGACGTACTCCATCGACAGCAAGCCCGCTGCAATCGCATTTCTCCTCTTCATGATCATCGCGGGGTTTCTCTGGGGGCTTCGAAACCCGGACGGGCAGCGAAAACGCATCGAGGTTACCATCTGGCTGCTCGTCCTCGGGTTCGCTCTCCCGATGCTGACCAACCTGCTTTCCGTCTCTTCGGGTCTCGCGGATACCGTGACGACGTTTTCAGTTCTTCAAATCCTCGCACACCTCCTGGTCATTTTCGTCGCTTACGGCTCGGTGTACGGACTCGGGTTGGTGGTTTTTCTGCCAGAGGAAGGTTGGGAAGAAGGATGACGAGATACGTACGAACGGACGTGTTTGGGACTCTCGCCGTCAAATCCTCCGAACGATTTCCTCGACGGTCTCCTCCGCGACTCCCTCCCACTCGTCCGGCCACTCACCGCCTCGTTTCGGCGGCGTCAGCCCGAACGTCACGGGCGAGAACGACACCTGTTCGAACGAATTCGCCGTCACGGTGCCGACGAACTCGGCGACTTCGCGTTTCGAGGAGACGCCGCCGGATGCCAACGCGTAGTAGTCCGTAAACACCTGAACGACGGAAATTCGGTCGTACTCCGCCAACTCTCCTTCATTTACGTAGTAGAATAGCTTCGCGGTGTTGTTGACTGGGTCGGCTCTGCGCCACTCCAGTTCGACGGCGACGAACCGGTCGTCAGTGTGGCCGACCACGTCCACGGGCGTTCGCTGGATTCGGTATTCGGTCTCCCACTCGAAGCGCGGCAGTCGCTTGGCGAGGCTGTCGCGGATGGAGTCCCGAACGGTTTCGGCGAACGCGCCCACGAGCTGGTCTCACTCAGGGGTGTCGTATCAGCGTTTCGACTTGCTGCAATTATTGCCGAAACCTGACAGGGAGCCCAGTCAGGTATGGTAGTTCTTTTAATCGCCAGTCTGAAAGTACGGGTATGGACTACAACCCACGGGAAATCGAGTCGAAGTGGCAGTCTCGATGGGCGGAGGAGGGCCAGTACGAGGTCGACCCGTCGAACGAAGAGGCCACTTTCGTCACGGTTCCGTATCCGTATCCGAGCGGGGGAATGCACATCGGCCACGCACGAACGTACACCGTGCCGGACGTGTGGGCGCGGTACCGCCGTCTACAGGGGGACAACGTCCTGTTCCCCATCGCGTGGCACGTCACCGGCACGCCCATCGTCGGCGCAGTCGAGCGTCTGAAGAAGCGCGAACCCGCGCAGATGTCGGTGTTGCAGGACACCTACAACGTCTCGGACGAGGACCTGTCCGAGATGGAGACGCCGATGGGGTTCGCCCGCCACTTCATCGAGGACAGTTACAAGAAGAACATGCAATCGTTGGGGCTGTCCATCGACTGGCGGCGCGAGTTCACGACGAACGACGAGCGCTACTCGAAGTTCATCACGTGGCAGTACGAGACGCTCAAAGAACGCGGCCTGCTGGAGAAGGGCCTGCACCCCGTCAAATACTGTACGAACGAGCAGAACCCCGTCACGACCCACGACCTGCTGGAGGGTGAGGAAGCCGAATTCCAAGAGTACACCCTCGTGAAATTCGGATGGAGAACAGGTGATTCGGAAATCACCGTTCCGATGGCGACCCTGCGCCCCGAGACGGTCTACGGCGTGACGAACGCCTACATCGACCCGGACGCTGAGTACGTCGAGGCGAGCGTGGACGGCGAAACGTGGCTCGTCTCCGAATCCGCCGCCGAGAAACTGGAACTGCAGGCCCACGACGTGGAAGTTCGAGACCGATTTACCGGCGAGCGACTCGTCGGCGAGCACGTCACGAACCCCATCACGGGCGACGACGTACTGGTCCTGCCCGCGAACTTCGTGGACGCCGAGAACGCCACGGGCGTCGTGATGTCCGTTCCGGCCCACAGTCCCGACGATTGGGTTGCCCTGCAAGAAGCGAAAGAAGATGATGCCCGGATGGAGAAATACGATATCGACCCCGCGGAAGTCGCCGCCATCGAACCGAAGGCCATCATCGACGTGGAAGGCTACGGCGAGTTCCCGGCGGAGGACGCCGTGGCGGAACACGGTATCGAGGATTCATCTGACCCTGCCTTGGAGGACGCCACCCAAGAGGTGTACAACCGCGAGTTCCACAGCGGGAAGTTGGGTCCGATGTACGGCGACTACGCCGGGAAAATCGTGGAGGACGTGCGCGACGACCTCAAAGCGGAATTCCAACAGCAGGGGTCGTTCGGCACGATGCACGAGTTCAGCGAAGAAGTCGTCTGTCGCTGTGGCGGGGCCGTCGAGGTCGCCGAGCAGGATACGTGGTTCCTCCGCTACAACGACGAGGCGTGGAAGGCGAAGGCCCACGAGGCCGTCGCCGGACTGGACGCGATTCCGGAGAACACCGGGGAGCAGTATGACCATACCATCGACTGGTTGAACGAGTGGCCGTGCATCCGCAACTACGGATTGGGTACTCGTCTGCCGTGGGACGAGGACTTCGTCATCGAACCGCTGTCGGATTCGACCATCTACATGGCCTACTACACCATCGCCCACCGGATTTCCGACGTTCCGGTCGAGGAGATGGACAAGGGGTTCTTCGACACGCTGTTTTTCGGCGGTGAGGCCGTCGAAGACTCGAACGAAACCGCGCTCTCGCTGCGCGAGGAGTGGGATTACTGGTATCCCGTCGATTACCGCTGTTCGGGCAACGACTTGGTCAGTAATCACCTGACCTTCTTCCTGTTCCACCACGCCGAACTGTTCGAACCGGCGAACTGGCCGCAGGGCATTACCGTGATGGGCATGGGTCTGTTGGAAGGACAAAAGATGTCCTCATCGAAGGGCCACGTCGTCCTCCCCGAGAACGCCATCGAGAAGTACGGTGCCGACACGGTGCGCTTCTTCCTGATGAACAGCGCCGAACCGTGGCAGGATTACGACTGGCGGAGCGACCAAGTCGAGAGCACGCAGAACCAACTGCGTCGATTCTGGACTCGTGCGAACGAGATAATTTCGGCACCAGAGGGCGAGCGCGACCTGCAACGCATCGACCGCTGGTTGCTGTCGAAACTGCAGACCACGGTTCGAGATGCCACCGACGCGATGGACCGCTTCGAGACGCGGACAGCGAGTCAGGCCGCCTTCTACAGTTTCGAGGAGCACCTGAAGTGGTACCGAAAGCGCACCGACACCGACCGACCGGGTGCACGCTGGACGCTCCGAAAAGTGCTCGACACCCGTCTGCGCCTGTTGGCTCCGTTCGTCCCGTTCATGGCGACCGAACTCCACGAACGCTTGACGGGCGAACCCATCGACGAGGCCGAGTGGCCGAATCCAGACGCCGACTTCGAGAGCACCGTCACGGAGATAGAGGAGTCGTTGGTCTCCGGGTTGACCGACGACATCCGCGACATCGTGGACGTGACGAACACCGACCCCGAGACGATCCGGGTGTACGTCGCCGCCGACTGGAAGCGCAAAGTGCTCTCGGCCGTGGTCGAGAACGGCCCGAACGTCGGTGCGGTGATGGGTGAAGTCATGCAGAACGCGGACCTGCGCGAGAAGGGCGACGACGTGAATCGACTCGCCCAGACACTGGTCGAGGACGTACGCGAGCGTCCCGACGACCAGGTCGAGGTGCTGGCGAACGTGGACGAGGGTGCCGTCTACGACGACGCCCGCGACTTCTTCGAACGCGAGTTCGACGCTGACGTCGAGGTCTACCGCGAGGGCGACGACGTGCCCGACCCCGAGGACAAAGCCCGCCACGCCACGCCACTGCGACCGGCCATCCATCTGGAAGGATAAGTCGGTACGCTCGACCGAATTTCTCTGTGCGGTGGTCGTCTTCTGCCGTCCGTTCTCCGCTCACGTCGCTAATCCAATCGCCCACAAAAATTCACAAATGAGCTACAGGTAAGACGCTACCCGGCGTTATGTCTCTTCTATGGCCCGAGCGACCGTCTGCCTGACCTACGACTTCGACGCCGTCTCCGTCTGGATTCACACCTTTGGGGCCGGTGACGCCCCTACACAGCTTTCACGCGGGGTGTACGGTGCCTGGGTCGGCGCACCCAGAATCCTCGACCTACACGACAAACACGGGATTCCGGCGACGTGGTTCGTCCCCGGTCACACCATCGAGAGCTTTCCCGAACGCGTCGGCGAGGTGCACGACCGGGGATACGACGTCCAGTGCCACGGGTGGCGACACGTCAACCCGAGCACGTTCGACAGCAAGGAGGACGAAAAGGACGAGTACGAGCGGGCGATGACGAACATCGAGGACATCACCGGAGACGCGCCGGTCGGGTTCCGGTCGCCCGCGTGGGAGTTCTCCGAGAACACGCTCTCCATCCTCGACGAACTGGGGTTCGAATGGGATTCGAGCGCGATGGGCAACGACTTTCACCCGTACTATCTCCGAAAAAACTGGAGCGCCCCCCAGAAGAAACCGTTCCAAATCGGCGACAAAAGCGACGTCATCGAAATCCCGATTTCGTGGAAACGGGCGGACTTCCCGGCGCTGATGTTCGTCTGGGAACAGTCGATCCTGTGGGGATTCGCCGACGAGCGATCCGTGTTCGACCTCTGGAAGGCCCAGTTCGACTGGATGTACGAGAACATGGAGGACGGAATCTTCACGCTGGCGATGCACCCGCAGGTCATCGGACAACCACCCCGAACGACGCGACTGGAGGAACTGATCCAGCACATGCGGACGAAACCCGACGTCGAGTTCGCGGACGTGAGCACGGTTGCGGCGGAGGTTCGGAGCGGCGACCGGGCGGCGATGCCGATGATCGGGTAGCGATTTCCCGGTGGACCGTTTCGCCGTTTTGAGACATTGGCTATAACCGTTTTTCTAACCCACACCGTCCGCTCAGGTATGGCAAAGTACGTTGCACTCGTTGACATCCGGACGAGCGTCCAAAACGCGCAGGAACTCGCGTCGACGTGGGGCGACATCCGGTTGGAGTTCGAGGAGTTCGGCGTCGAACTCGACGGAAGTTTTGCCGTGCTCGGCGAGTACGACTTCCTCCTCATCTTCGAGGCACCCGACCGCGATACGGCCTTCCGTGCGGGCATCGCGGTGGAGAGCTACGGAATGGACATGCAGACCATGGAAATCATTCCGATGGACGACTTCGCCCAGTTGGTCGAAGACTGACAGCAGGATTCGAGGATCTATCACCGATGATCACTCTTCCCCGAGAGAAAAAGCCTATTCCCCGTCGAACCGTTCGTGGAGCCATGAGCCAGTCGTCCGAAGTCGCCCTCGCGTTCGACGAGAACGAATTACTTCCCGCAATCGCACAGGATGCGGACACCGGAGATGTTCTGATGTTGGCATACGTTTCCCCCGAAGCCGTCGAGAAAAGCCTCGAAACCGGGTTCGCTCACTACTATTCCCGCAGTCGGGACGAACTCTGGAAGAAGGGCGGAACCAGCGGTCACCTCCAGCACGTGAAGGACGTTCGCGTCGATTGTGACGCCGACACGCTGCTCTACCTCGTCGAGCAGGACGGCGGTGCCTGCCACGTGGGCTACGAATCCTGTTTCTACCGCAGTATCGAATCCGTCGACCGGGACGGAGACGAACCGACCGCGGAAACCGAAATCGTCGCCGAACGGGTGTACGATCCCGACGAAGTGTATGAGTGATCCACTGACCGAACTCCGAAACGCGGACGAGGTGTGTCGGGAGAAAAACGCCGCCATCGCCGAATACGGCGAAGCGGAGATGAACGCCGTCGCCGACGCCTACCACCGGGCGACACACCTGTTCGACCGCTACGAGTCGCGTGCGACCGGTACCGGCGATTTCGAGGCGTTCTTGGAGTTCCAAGGGAAGTTCGGCGATTTCGTGGACGGGTTGCCCGACGACCTGCCCGCACGCGAGGCGTTCGAACGGGCGGAGACGTCCATCGACAAACGCCGATTGAGCGAGCGCGATTTCGAAAAGGCGCGAAACGCGCTCACACCCGCGAAGGAAATCGTCGCCCTGTCGGACGAACGCCAGGCGGCACGCGAGCGATACAGAGATACGCGACACACGGTTTCACAGCGGGTAGCGGAACTGAACGAACGAATCGCGTCCCTCGAACGGTTACGGGAACTCGGCGACGCCGATTTGGACGCCCCGACGGGACTACTCCGGGAGCCAATCGACGCCGCCAACGATGCCATCACCGAAGCGTTCTCGGAGTTTACACACGATGCGACATCCCGCGAAATGGTCGAGTTCCTCACCGCGACCGAACATTATCCCCTCATCGAGTTCCGGCCGCCGCCGGAAACCCTTCGGGAGTATCTGCTCGGTCGGGACGGCGGGGACCTCACCGTCCCCGAACTGCTCGAATACGCTCACTACTCCCAGTCCAAGCTCGACCACTACGTCACCGACCCCGCCGCGTTGAAACGCGCCATCGCCACGAACGAGACGTATCTCGACCGAATCGATTCGGAACCGCTCACCATCGACTGGCCACCCGCCTCCGCGAACGAACTCCGCTGGTGGTGTGAGGAGGCGATTCGCGTCGCGGACCGATTCGCACCGCCAGAAACCATCGCACGGCTCCGTGAAGTGGAGGACCTCACCCGTCGGGACGATTTCGAACGGCTCCGAACGGCAGCAGAAGCACGCTCCGAGTTGACGGACGACGAACGCGACAAACTCGCCAGTGGCGAGGTCGAGGACGAACTCGCGCGGCTACGGGACGAACGGGAAAAACTGAGCGACGCTCTCGATACGTATCCGTCGCGGTAGCGCTTCGAGTTCGAACGATCGAACGAAGTTCAGGCGTCCGCTTTGGCCGTACGAAGGGCGTCTTCCATCTCCGTCGCCAGTTCCTCGGCGCGATGGCGTTCGTGCGCCTCGGCGTAGATTCTCATCATCGGTTCCGTTCCGCTGGGGCGGGCCAGCACCCACGCATCACCGAAATCCAAGCGGTAGCCGTCGCGGGTGTTCAGTTCGGCGTTCGAATCCGTCGCCGCCTTCTCCGCGGCGGCGAGCAGCGCGTCGTGTTCGGCGTCCGTCGTGTACTTGATGTTCGTCCGAACGTTGTGGTAGCCGCCGTACGGTGCCACTACCTCGCTCACGCTTGCGTCGACCAGCAGTTCGAGGAATTTCGCGGCGGTGTACGCGCCGTCGCGGGTGAGACGATAGTTCGGGAAGAAGATGCCGCCGTTGCCCTCTCCTGCGACCGGTACCGACACGTTCTGGTCCCGTAATTCTCGAATTCGGGTGATGATGTTCGTGCTCCCGATGGGCGTCAGTTCGAGGGTCGCACCCGTCTCGTGGGCGACGTCAACCAGCCGCTGGGAGACGTTGACGGCGGAGACCACGGCGTCGCCGGGTTCGAGTTGAGCGGCCGAGAGCGCGGCGAGCGTCGCGTCGCCTTCGATGTACTCGCCGTTCTCGTCGTAGAAGATGGCTCGGTCGGCGTCACCGTCGTGGGCGATACCGACGTCAGCGCCGCTCGCTTCGACCAATCGGCCGAGGTCACGGAGGTTTCCGGGGACGGGTTCGGGGTTGCGGCCGGGAAAGTGGCCGTCGGGTTGGCTGTTCGTCGTGACGACGCGGCAGCCGAGTTGGCGGAAGAATTCGGGGGAGGTGAGCGAACCGGCACCGTGACCGGGGTCGAGGGCGACGGTGAGGTTCGCGTCGGCGATTTTGTTCGTGTCTATCGAATCGAGCAGTTGGGAGACGTATCGTTCGCGGGCGTCGTCGATGACGTGGCTGTGGCCCGTCTCGCTCCAGCGAACTTCCTCGAACGCTTCGGTGAGAAACTTCCTTTCGACTCGTTCGAGGTCGTCGACCGAGAGTTCGATGCCGTCGTCGCCGATGAGCTTCACGCCGTTGTACTCCGGCGGGTTGTGGCTCGCGGTTATCATCAACGCGGGAACACCCTCGCTTTCGGCGTACGACTGTGCGCCGGGCGTCGGCACGATGCCGAGACGGTCCACGTCCACCCCGACGCTCGCCAATCCGCTGGCCGCGGCGTCGGCGAGCATGTCGCCTGTCGCTCGTGTATCCCGTGCGAGTGCGATGCGGTCGGTGCGCCAGACCGTTCCCGCAGCCTTCGCGATCTTGAGCACGAACTCGGGAGTCAGTTCGTCGTTGGCGACCCCTCTCGTCCCGCTCGACCCGAACACCTTCATGTGGGGGCATGGGATTTCTGCCTTCAAAGAGATTCCGAATACGGGTGCTACTCCGCCTCTGCACGGTGTCCGGTGGCCGATTTCACCGGCGTTTCCCAGCCGATGACGACGAGCGACCCGACGATGAGGAAGCCGCCAGCCACCGCCAGCGCCGTGAGCGGGGACGCCACGTCCGAGAGCACGCCGCTTCCGAGTTGGAAGGGAATCACCGCCAGCGAACTCACCATCGCCAGCGACGAGAGGACCGTAGCCCGACCCAATGTCTCGATACGGTCGTTCACGTACTGGGACGCGAGCGACCGCGTCGTCTCCGCGATACCCCGAGCGAACAGGAACGCCGGAATCGCCAACACCGGCATCATACGGAGCGCAACGAGCGCGATGCCGACCACGAACGGAATCGTGAGGAACCACGTTCGTAGACCGATCCGCTCCCGAATCGCACCGGTGTAGTAGCTCAATCCCGCCGAGAGCAGGCTGATGGCCGCGTAGAACCAGCCCAAAATAGGCTCGACGTTCCCGGGGACGACACCGACCTGTGGCAGGACGGTTTTCAGGACGGGTTGGACGTACATGAACACGAGATATGACACCGCCGAGAAGAGGACGAAGTAGTAGACGACGAACGCCCGCAGTCGCTCCTCGGAGAGCGTTTCGCGGATGACACCGGCAGCCTCCCGGACGCCGAGTTCGTCCGACTCGCTCTCCTCGTAGCTCGCGGGTTCGTCCATCCCGAGGAGGACGGGAACTCCGACTCCCGTCACGCCCGCCGCGACGAAAAACGGATACGCGAGGTCGATTTGGGCGAGATAGCCCCCCAACACCGACCCGACGACGCCGACCAGCAGCGCGGCCGACTGCCCGCGCCCCCGGACGTGTGCGAACTGGTCCTCGGACAGGTCGTCGGTCAGGGTATCGTACAGCCACGCGTCGCTGGTGCCCGACCGGAACGTGTAGCCGAACGACCAGCAGGCGTACAGGGCCGCGAGATGGACGAAGTTTTCGGCGAAGCCGATGCCGACGAGCGTCAGCGTGATGATTCCGGTTCCGATGAGCAGGCTGTTCCGGCGGCCGACCCGGTCACCGACGTAGCCAGTCGGAATTTCGGAAACGAGCGTCGTGACGTTGTAAATCCCTTCGAGAACGGCTATCGCGGTAAAATCGAGGCCGAGCGAGAGGAAGTAGAGGTACATGATGGGTCGATAGAACTCCACCGCTTTCGTGGACTTGTAGACGTAGTAGAGTCCGATATTCCATCCGACGGTGCGACGCGCCCGACCCATATCGATTCGCTCGTCCGCGAGCACCCTGTTCGTTCCGCGCAACCGATTGCACATAGATGGTTGACATCTTTCGTCGGGATTTTATCGCCGCTGGTGCAACGCCCGTCCATGGACGACGAGCGACCCGACCCCGCCGACGCGCTCGCCGCAATCGGCAACGAACGCCGCGTCTCGATGCTGTACGAGCTTCAACAGGCGTTCCGCGACGGCGAGTCCGCGCTCCCCTACGCCGACCTCAAGCGACGGGTCGGCATCCGCGACAGCGGCAACTTCAACTATCACCTTCAGCGCCTCGTCGGGCAGTTCGTCCGCAAAACCTCGGACGGCTACGCGTTGACCTACGCGGGTCGAAAGGTCGTGAGCGCACTGACGGCGGGCGTGTTCACCGAGCAGGCCAACGGAGCCACCTTCGACGCGCCGGGAACGTGCTACGAGTGCGGCGAGGCATCGCTTTCGGCCCGTTACGAGCAGGAACGGGTTCGTATCGTCTGTGAAAACTGCGAGGAGGAAATCCTCCACAACCCCTTCCCGCCCGCGCCGACGACACGCCGTGACGACCTCCTCGACGCGTTCGAGGCGTGGACCCGCCGTTGGAACGCCCTCGCCGCCACCGGAACGTGCCCCGAATGCGGGTCGAAAATGGCCGGACTGCTCACCGACGACCGGCACGAACTGAGCACCGGAAACGTCCCCTACCGCCTCCGCGTCACTTGCACGGAGTGCTGGGCGATGGCGAACCTCCCCGTTGGTTGTCTCGTCCGCGACCACCCCCGCGTCGTCGGATTCCACGCCGAACGCGACGCCTCGCTCGACGCACATCCCCTCTGGAACCTCGACTGGGCGCTTCACGGGGACTTCCTGACCGTCCTCGACGACAACCCGCCGCGCGTTCGACTCCGAATTCCCGCCGACGACGACGAACTCCGACTGACGTTCGATGCCGAGGGCTCGGTCGTTTCGACCAGCGTCGTCGAACGGTGAACCGAGGTCTTCGGATCCTTATCGCTCCGGGTGAATCGACGCGTCGAACCCACCCCTGACGAGCGGCTTGGCGATGTGGCGGCGCGCTTCCGGCGGCACCTCGTACCACCCGAGTTCGAGGTCGCGCTCGATTTTCCGCTCGACTTTGCCGTCCGCATCCGTACCGCATCGGCGACAGCGGTAGCCCTGTCCCGCACCTGCGCTCTTCATCGAGCGGCCACAGTCGGGGCAGTTCGGCGTCACGAGTTCGGTCGTGTCGAGGCTCCGGACGGCGAACTTCTCCAGCTTGAGGGTTCCGTCGGTGACCTCGCCGCAGGCCGCAATTCGGTCGCCGGGGCGGAGGTTCCGAACGTGATTTCGAAATCGCTTCGTGGGTTCGAAGGCGGCACACAACTGTTCGGTCGTGCCGTCCTCGATGGTGAAAAAGACGTGGCCGCCACGTCGGGTTTCCGGCTTCGAAGCGACCGTTCCGGCCACGCGGTAGGCGCGGTCGTCCTCGATTTCCTGGAGTTCGGCGTCCTGCAAGTGGGCGTCGGTCCCCTGATTCGTCACGAACAGCGCCGTTTTGACGACGGGTTCGCCCTCGATTCGCTCGGCGACTCGCCGGACGTCGTCCGGGTCGTCGCCGCGAATACCGTGGAGGATGGGACAGGGTGTGTGCGGAACACAGACCGCTTCGCCGGTGCCGCGGTCCACGGTGTCCCACACGTCTGGATACCCCGAATCGGCGGCCGCGAAGGTCGAATCGAAGTCCACCTCGCGGGGCGTTCCCCACCGTTCGTCCTCGCGGTAGGAGATGTGTTCGTAGGTCCATTCGGAGAACGCGGCGTGCGCGCCGATGGCCGCCAGCGCGCCGATCTTTCCGCGGCCGTTCTTCCACCCGACGTGTCGGTAGCCCGCCGCGTCGATCCGTCGCTCGGCGTCCTCCCGCGATAGTAACTCCCGAATCGCCTTCCGCGAGAATTCCGCGACGTCGTCCGGAATCCCGTCGGGAGCGTGCGGCGCGACGACGAGACCGGGATTCGTCCGCGGGTCGTCGGTCTCGGCGGCCGAATCGAGCGCCGAACGCGCGAGCGCGAAGGCGCGCTCGGGATCGAAATCCGTGTGTATCGCCAACGCGGCGTTCCCCCGTGTTTTGTGTTTCACGGCGGGATTGAGTCGGACGAGGAGCAATCGCTCGATGGTTCCCCCGGCGTCTCGAATTCGTTCTGCGAGTTGCGCCGCGAGGTAGGTCGTACACATCCCGCGTTCGCGGGAGTCGGTGTCGTCGAGACCGATGACGGTCACGTCCGGTGGTTACGGCGTGGCGAATTAACAGTTTTCGAAGAAACTATGCTATATAAATATACTGTCGGCAATTTACGTAATCGCAAGACTGCGGAGGGGTGGGTCGCCAAAGGGCTTTTATATGAGACTCACTTACCTCTCACCATGTCCCGGTCTGCACTGGTCGGAAACGTGACTGCGATGTTAGAGGATGCGGGCTTCGTAGTTAGCGACCGGTGTGCTATCCGACCAAAGAGCTTCGACGTGGCAGCGCGACGAGGACCAGACCTCCTGTTGCTGAAGATTCTCGGCAACATCGACGCGTTCGACGCCCAAACCGGCATCGAGATGCGCCGCCTCGGCACGTATCTCGACGCGACGCCGCTGGTACTCGGGCTTCGGACGCGAAATCAGGACCTCGAACCCGGCGTCGTCTACTTCCGTCACGGCGTTCCGGTGTTCAGCCCGGACACGGCAGTCGATCTGTTCGTGGAGGGCGTCCCGCCGCTCGTCTACGCCGCACCCGGCGGCCTGTACGTCAACATCGACGGCGACATCCTCCGCGACGAGCGCCAGGACCGCGGCTGGAGCCTCGGTCAACTGGCCTCCGAACTCGGCGTCTCGCGTCGCACCGTCTCCAAGTACGAAGGCGGCATGAACGCCAGCGTGGAAGTCGCCGTCGAACTGGAAGCGTTGTTCGACCGCGAACTGACGAGCCCGGTCGAGGTGTTCGACGGTGCCGACGAGGTGACGGCAGAGGACGAACCGGACCAACCGGAAGCCGAATCCGACGACCAAGACATGTTCTCCACGCTCACCCGCGTCGGGTTCACGGTTCACCCCACGAGCAGAGCGCCGTTCCGGACGGTCAGCGAGGACGACCGCGAGGACCGCGTTCTGACGAGTCACTCGGCGTTCACCCGCACGGCCGAAAAACGCGCTCGGATCATGAGTTCCATCAGCCAGGTCGCACGGACCCATTCGGTCTACTTCGTGGACAAGACGCGACGGGAAACCGTGGATGGCACCGCACTGGTCGAACGCGAGGAAGTCGAGGACCTCGACGACGCCGACGAACTTCAGAAGCTGATCCGCGAACGCGCGGAAGCCTGATCGATTCAGTCCTTCATCGCGGCGAGGAGCAACCGGACGTTCGTGCCAAACTGCTCCACGAATGCGCGAGGGAACCGTTTTCGTGCATGATCGAGCGCATCGTCGAACGCGGCGCTCGCCTCCTCGAACACGCCGCTACCGTGTCCGAAGAGGATACGCTCCGGTTCGAGTTCGCCGAGTGCGTCCCGCGGCGGAAACAGCCGATGGGAGAGCACGACGCCGATTCGCTCCTCGCCCACGGTGTAGCCCGGACCGGATGCGAGCAGGTCCGGAACGATAAGCGTCCTATCCTCCTCTCGGTAGGCCACCGCTTCCTGCCACAGCGAGAGCGGTTCGAACCGTCGGACGCGAAATCCTGAGTCGCCGAACGTCGTCTCGAATCGCTCGATGGGAGCATCGACCCGCTCCCCGACGCGACCCATCCAGCGCGGAACGTGAACTGATACGTCGTGCCGGGCCGCGATGATACCGGCGTCCCTGGCGTGATGACTACACAACACCGCAACGCCGACGACGTTTCCGAGGTCATCCAACAGCGCGTCGAGTTTCGGCGCGTCCAGCGGGTCGATGAGCCAGACGCCGTCGTCTGCCGTAACCGCGTGGCTCGTGCGCATCCCTTCCTCGGTCGGATGCGCCAGCCAACTGAAGCCACCATCCCAGCGGTCGATCACCCGAAAATCGGTCGCCGACGACCGTTCGTACACCGGCATGGCCCGGTATTTCCGCCCCAATCGTATCAATTAATTTGTCTGTACTCATCTCTGTACTGACGTCCTCCGACAAGCAACTCGCGGAAAAAAGCACGATACGCGACTGCGGTCGTCGTGGACCGACGTTCCGTCGTGATCGTGTGGTTTGTCGGTGCGGGAGTCCCCGCTCTCGTCACTGACGCGCTTTTACGCGCCGTAGGTCTCTTCGAGATACTCGTTGATGTCGTCGCTCTCCGGCATCCCTTCGACGCCGTGTTCCTTGTCCACCAGTACCGGAACGCCGGTCTGGCCGCTGATTTCTTCGACTTCTGTCCGCGCCGAATGACTCCGTGGGACGGAATGTGATTCGTACTCCAGACCGAGTTCGTCGAGTTTTGACGTGACTTTCGCACAGAACGGGCATCCCTTGAGTTCGTACAGTTCGAGGTTCGGCATACGAACGCGTAGGGAGGTGGGAAATAAGAGTGTGGTGTTCAGGAGAAAATCCGCTGGTTTTGAAGGCGAACCCTGGATCAGACGTTCCCTTTCAGGAGGTCGCTCGTCCGGACGAAGAAGTAAACGACGAACGCGGCGGCGAGCACCCAGTGTCCGGGCCGGATGTCATCGCGCTTGCCCGCGGCGAGTTTGACGATGGGGTAGGAGACGATGCCCGCGGCGATGCCGTAGGCGATGGAGTAGGTGAACGGCATGACCAGGATGGTCATTCCGGCGGGGACGGTGTTGGTGATGTCGTCCCACGCGATGTCCACGACGTTGCCGAGCATCACGACGCCGATGACGACCAGTGCGATGTGCGAGGCGTACTGGGGCACTGCGGTGGCCAACGGGACGAAGGCGAGCGAGAGGAGGAACAGGACCCCGATGACGAGCGCCGTCATTCCGGTGCGGCCACCCTCCTCGACACCTGCGGCGGATTCGATGTACGTCGTCACCGTCGAGGTTCCCAGCATGCCTCCGACCGTTGTACCGATGGCGTCGGCCATCAGCGGCTTGTCAACGTCTGGGAGGTTGCCCTCCTCGTCGAGGAAGCCACCGACCTTACGACGCCGACGAGCGTTCCGGCGGTGTCGAAGAAGTCCACGAAGAAGAACGTGAAGACGATGAGTCCGAAGGAGAACAATCCGCTGACGGAGGCCAAATCGTGAGCGCCGAGACCGCTCACGAACGCTCCGGCGACGGGCGTGATGTCGTAGGTTGCACCCGTCATCGTCGGGGTGAGGGTACCCGGCGCGACGAGGCCGAACCACTCGGAGGCGTAGCCGATGAGCGTCGTCAGGCCGATGCCGATGATGATCGAACCCGGAATTCCGCGTGCGTAGAGCGCGAAGGTGATGAAAAGACCGACGACCGAAACGACCGCGACCGGGTCGGTCGCGACGGGGCCGAGCGTGACCAACGTAGAGGAGTCGGCGGCCACGACGTGCATCGCTTCGAGACCGATGATCGCGAGGAACAACCCGATACCAGTCCCGACGGCGAATTTGACGGGGTCGGGGAACAGACGAATGATATATTTTCGTGCACCGATAGCGGTGAGCAGAATGAAGAGGATTCCTTCGACGACGACGGCGGCGAGCGCCGTCTGCCACGAAATTCCGAGCGTGCCGACGACGGTGAACGCGAAGAACGCGTTCAGGCCGAGGCCGGGTGCCTGGGCGAACGGTCGGTTCGCGTAGAAGGCCATCGTCAACGTCGCAACCGCGGCGGCGATGATGGTGACGACGGCGAGCATCGCCATCGTCTGGTCGTAGGAATATCCCGCTATATTGATTCCGTCCTGAATCGGTACATCTGGGCTGTCCGCGAGAAGGGACGGATTCACGATGACGATGTAACTCATCGTCAGGAACGTCGTTATTCCCGCCGTGACCTCCGTTCCGAGGTCGGTGCCGTGCTCCTCGAAGCCGAAATAGTCAGCCAGCAAGCCGGTTATCCCGGATCCCTGCTGATTACTGTTGATGTCCTTTAGCCCCATGATTCACAGATGAGCATAAACGCGAATACCTACTTAACAGTTCTCATAGTATCTGGGCATCTATACGCAATTATGCATATGTCTGGTTCCAATTCGGATTTGAGAGGGAAAAATTAACACAACGGTGATTATTGGTGCTCGTTACCGACGAACTCACTCGAACGACGCGAGTGCCCCAACCGGCGCGTCCGTGCGCTTCTCTGCCCGTTCGATGCCCTCCGTCCGGCGGCGATGAGCGCGAAGACGCCGCCGACGTCGGCGTCGGCCTCCTCGGCGATGTCCAAGAGCAGTTCCTGCGTCTCGCCGGAGCGAATGAGGTCGTCCACGACGAGGACGGTTTCTCCGGGGGCGATGGCCGAGGAGGGGAGATAGTACGTGAGTTCGATACCGGAGGCGAGTCGCTGGCGCGCCTCGATGAACTCCTCGACGGCGGTCTCCTTCGACTTCTTCGCGTAGGCACAGCGGGCACCGAAGTAACTCGCCATCGCGGCGGCGAGGGTGATGCCGTCCGTCGCGGCCGTGAGCACCACGTCGGGCAGGTCGAAATCGAACGTCTCGACGGCGACGGGTGCCACGAGGTCGAGGAACGACTGGTCGAAGACGACCCCGGAGTTGTCCACGTAGCCTTCGGGGTCGAGTCGGGTTCGTGCCTGTAATTCCTCGGCGAGTTGTTCACGCCCGACGCCTTCCACGACCGCTTCCGCACGGTCGGGACTGGGAAGGACGTGGCCGTTCACGTACCGATTCAGATCACCCGCCGGAAGTTCCGTGACTTCCGCGAGTTCGTCGTAGGTTCGGGTCTCCTTGAGCATTCGGAGGACTGAGACGGCCTGTAGTTGGAGATTGGCCTTCTCTGCTCGGTTCATACCCATCTAGTCATCATCGTGCAACCTTGAACACTTCGATGATAGTTTGCCGCCGTTTAGGCACACCTATGTTGGTTCGGCTGCTATCGGGTCAGTCGAGGAAATCCGGCCGAAGCCGCTTTTCGCCGTACTCGCCGTCCAGATGATTCCGGAAATCGGCGATCTCGACCGCCCCTTGCTGTCGTTCTTCCCTGTCGCGCACCGAGAGCGTCCCCGATTCGGCCTCGTCGCTCCCGACGATGACCATGTAGGGGACCCGGTCGTCGTGGCCCGCCCGAATCTTCTTTCCGAGCGTCCAGTCCCGCTCGTCGACTTCGACGCGGTACGCGCCGAGTTCGTCCGCGATTTCCGCCGCATACCCCGCTTCATCGTCCGTGATGGGAAAGATTCGAACCTGCTCGGGTGCCAGCCAGAGCGGGAATTTCCCGGCAACGTGCTCGATGAACACGCCCATGAATCGCTCCATCGACCCGAGGAGCGCGCGGTGGACCATCACCGGCCGGTGTTCCTCGTTGTCCTCGCCGACGTAACTGATGCCGAGGCGTTCTGGTTGCACGAAGTCCAACTGCACCGTTCCGATCGTCCACTCGCGACCGATGGCGTCCTCAACGTTGATGGCGATTTTCGGCCCGTAGAACGCGCCTTCGCCCTCCGCAACCTCGTAATCGAGTCCCTCGTCCTCCAACGCGTTTCGAAGCGCCTCGTGTGCTCGCTCCCATAACTCGTCGTCGCCGATTGCGTCGTCGGGTTTCGTCTCCAGTTTGAGGTGAGCGTCCAAGCCGAACACCTCGTACATCCCGTCGATGACCGACAGCGTGCGGGCGATTTCCTCCCGAATCTGGTCCTTGCGAATGAACGCGTGGCCGTCGTCCTGCGTGAATCCCCGAACGCGCAACATCCCCGAGAGCTCGCCGGATTGCTCGTTCCGATAGCACGTGCCGAACTCCGAGAAGCGAAGCGGCAGATCACGATACGAGCGTCGCTGCTCCCCGTAGATGTACGCGTGATTCGCGCAGTTCATCGGCTTGAGTCCGTACTCGTGGCCGTTTTGCTCCCACGCGAACATCTCCCCTTCCTCCTTGAAATGGTCGTAGTGGCCCGACTTCTTCCACAGTTCGGCGTGGTTGAGTTCCGGCGTCTTCACCTCGTGGTAGCCCAACTCGTCGTTCTTCTCGCGGACGTACTCCTCCAGCTCGCGGCGAATCGCCATCCCGTTCGGGTGGAAATTGACACACCCCGGCGAGTGGTCGGGCACCGAGAAGAGGTCCATCTCGCGTCCGATCTTTCGATGGTCGCGCTTTTCGGCTTCCTCCCGGCGTTCGAGGAACGCTTCGAGGTCGGCGTCCCGCTCGAAGGCCGTGCCGTAAATCCGCGTGAGCATCGCCTCGTCCTCGTCGCCGCGCCAGTAGGCACCCGCGATTTCGAGCAACGAGAGCGCGCCGACCGCTCCCGTCGATTCGACGTGCGGCCCGGCACAGAGGTCCTCGAACTCTCCCTGTCGGTAGAACGTGACCTGCTCCCCGTCCGCGACGATGTCGTCGAGCAGTTCTAGTTTGTACGGTTGGTCGGCGAGTCGCTCCCGCGCCTCCTCGGGTGACATCTCCTCGCGCTCGATGTCGTACCCCGCCGCGACGATGTCCTTCATCTCGCTCTCGATGGCCGCGAGGTCGGACTGCTCGATGTCGAGGCCGTCGAAGTCGTAGTAAAACCCGTCGTCCGTCGGCGGGCCGATGGCGGGCTTTGCGTCCGGAAACAGTTGGAGGACCGCTTGTGCGAGGACGTGCGCGGCGGAGTGTCGCAGCACCCGAACGTAGTCGTCACTCCCCGGCGTGACGATTCGCAGGTCGGCGTTCGACTCGATTCGATATTCGGGGGCGACGAGGTCGCCGTCGACGATTCCGGCGACGCAGTCCCTGCCGAGTCCCGGCCCGATGTCGTCGGCGACGTCCCCGACTGATGGTGCGTTCTCGAATTCGCGTTTCGATCCGTCCGGAAGCGATACGATTACCGATTTCTGTGATTGTTGGTTCATAGTTGTGACTCGTGATTCCGAAAGAGCGCTGGCCCGCTTCGACCGACCGGAAGCGCGTTCGGAGACGCGCGGCTCTCGGCTTCGAAGACGGGCGGGAAAACGACGATGGTGGTGACTAGATTAACGGGTGCGAACCCGGCGTGTAAAGCAGTCACCCAGCATCGTGTTGCTCGACTGATCGTAGTCGCGCCACGGTATTTAATCCTTGTGCGGGCCGCAACCGCTCGCACTTTCGACGACGAACCCGAACGCTTTCCCCGATTTGTGTCCATCACTCGCGTATGACCAGTATCGACGAAAAACGGGTGTACAGCGACCAGGAGGGGACGACGACGGTGTACGTCGGGACCGAACTGGGCGTCGCCCGCGTGGAAGTCTCCGGGGACATCATCGGCGAGTTTTCGTTGGCACACCGCTGTGTCTCCAGGGATACGGCGGCGACAGATGGCGCTCTCGCGGTAGCGACGGACGAAGACGTGCTCGATGCGGAGTTCTCACCGCTCGATTTCGGACCCGCCGTCGCGGTCGGGTTCGACGGCGAGGACCTCCTCGCGGCGGGCGACGACGGCCGACTCGCACGGTACGACGGCGAGTGGAACGAGTTGGCGACGCTGGACGACGTGCGAGCCATCGACGGAAATCTGGTCGCCACCGCCGACGGCGTGTACCGGGTTTCGTCCGACGACGTTCAACACGTCGGCCTGACGGACGTACGGGACGTCTCGGCAGCGGGCGGTCCGTTCGCTGCCACCGCCGACGGGTTGTACCGACTCGGCAACGGCTGGATGGACGTTTTCGAGGGTTCGTTTCGCGTCGTGAGTGCGACGACGGAGGATGCCTACGCCGCCACCGCCGAAACAGTCGTTTCACGCGACGGCGACGATTGGCAGGAAGTTTCCCTCCCGGTTTCGGGCCCCGTCGCGGCTATCGGGTTCGGTGACGGCGTGTACGCGGCGACCGATTCCGGAACGTTTCTGGTACGTTCCGGTGATGGATGGCGAAATCGCCATCTCGGATTGACCGGCGTCACGTCCCTCTCGGTTCGGTAGTCTCAATTCGATAGTCTCGATTCGACAGTCTCGATTCGACTTGCCCGGCTACTCCTCATCCAGCGCGTACAACCCTCGGTGGACGCGCCGGACGAGACCGAGTCGGGTGATATCCCGAAGTCGGTTTTTCACGCACTCTTGAGTGACGTCGAGTTCCTGTGCGAGGTATGCGGGTGTCGCACGTCCCCTCGAAAGCAGATTCAAAATCCCACGCTCGGTCGGCCTGAACTGGTCGTCTTCGAACGGAACGTCCACCAAAACCGTTTCGGTGGTTCGGTATTTCCCGTCGCCTGCCGGTTCTTCGAGTGTTAATTCGTACAGGCCACGATACGGTTTTTGCACGATATCGACCTCGCGGAATCCATCGAGAAGCGACCGGGCCGTCCCCGATTCGATCGCTAGCTCACTGGCGACGTAGGCGGGTGTACAACGGCCCTCCCCGAGGAGGTTCAACACCCCTTTCTCCGCCGGTGTCAACTCGTCCTCGTCGAGTGGAAGCGACGTTCCGATGTTCAACCGGGTTACCGAAACCATCGAACGATACTACTACCCTCCTGCATAAATAATATATTATATTAGCATATCAAATATTTCGTCATAGATGTAAGTTTTCATGTGTTGGTGTCCGTTTCTCACTGTCTCTCCACCTATCTTCCGATTCGGGGCACTGCCACGTCTTCTCGGCGACGAGTGAAAATCGGTTTAACCTGGCATATCCAGTGTGCTCGTATGATACTCAGTGGGTCTGCCTCGCAATCTTTGGCGGCCACACTCGCCGATGAGCTGAACGAACCGCTCGGATTCGTGGAGTACCAGTCGTTCCCGGACGGGGAACTGCTCGCAAGCGCACCGGACTTCGAAGCCCACCGTGCCATCGTCGTCGCTTCCACCGTCTCCAGCGACGCACATCTCGAACTTCTGCAACTACAGGACGCCGCCCGTGAATGGGGTGCCGAGGAAATCGTCACCGTCCTCCCGTACATGGGCTACGGGCGACAGGACAAGGCGTTCGACCACGGGCAACCGATTTCCGCCCGAGCAGTCGCCCGTGCCATCAGCAGCGGAACCGACCGCGTGTTCACCGTCAACCCGCACGAGGAATCCGTCTGCGACTTCTTCGACGTTCCCGCCGAATCCATCGACGCCGCGGGTCGCCTCGCGGACCCGCTACCCGACGACTTGACCGACCCCGTCTTTCTCTCCCCCGACGAGGGCGCACTCGACATCGCCGAAACGGTCCGCAACGCGTACGGCGACGGCGTCACCGATTACTTCGAGAAAAAACGCCTCTCCGGCACCGAGGTCGAAATGACGCCCAGCGACACCGACGTGACCGGCCGTGACGTGGTCATCACGGACGACATCATCGCCACGGGTTCGACCATGAGCGAGGCCGTCTCGCTCCTCCACGGGCGTGACGTCGGCCGGGTCTTCGTCACCTGCGTTCACCCCATGCTCGCCGGGAACGCCCGCCTCAAACTCGCAAACGCGGGCGTCGAGGCCGTCTACGGTACGGACACCATCGAACGAGCCGTGAGTCAGGTGTCCGTCGCCCCCGACATTGCGAACGTATTGTAACACCCCATCTTGGTTGCGCCGGACGCGTTGGCAGAGCGAAGGCGATTACAGCAGTTCTCTCACTTTCTCCGCGGTGAGTTCGTCGCTCCAGTAGATGTCGCCGTTGATTTCGACCGGTGCATTCTCTTCCATGAAAAAGTCTTCTAGTTCTCCTTTTGAGAGGTCAAACGTCGCTACTTCTCCGGTAGGTAAGTAGTGCCGAGGAGTATTTTCAACAGCTGTTCCTACAATTATTCCTCGCTGGTAATCCCCTGCTGGATATATCTCCAATTTGACTTCGAACATTCCTCCATCAGAAGATGAAATATGAGTCACATATGAGGTCATACCAGGAGTTTGGCATAATGTTGAATATGCATCACCAAGCACGATGTAGCGATACCCTAACAAGTGAATCCGGTGAATCAGAGATAGTGCCGTCTGAAATTGGAATCCTGAACTAAGTAATCGAACAAGCAACCGACCGATCTCCGTCGCAGTGGCGTTGCTAACTTTAGATAGAGTGACAATACCTGCTGTCGAACCACGTTTGAGGAGGGCCATTCCCTGCTCGTATGAGTTACACGCATTCAGTAGAAACATCCTGACATTCACTTCTGAGAGGTTTTGAACATCGAGATACCCATCTTCGCAGTGAATTCCTTTATCCGATATGTGGCCGATGTAGTGGAAGAAATCGGTTTGTGTGGAGAGTTGTTCCATCAATTCAGCTTTTGTCGTCCGATGATGGACTGTGACGTTGAACTGCGGAAGGTCCCATAGTTCGTAATCATCAACAACATTACTCTCGTCTTGCATCATCGGATCGTTACATACTATTGTTACATTTATGGTCGCTGTCGATGAACCCTCGTTGGTACGACTTCTCGTCGAGTATGAATGAAGCCCATCGTAGGTCAGTTTGCTCCATCGAAGTGGATATCCGGGGCCAACCCACGCACGTTGTCGCGTGTTCGACTTACCTTCCATCTCGAATATCTTGGCCGAAGGATTCGATTTGGTACTAGCTTTAGCAGAATTTTTCGAGAATCCTTCCCGGTAAAATTCATGGACCAATTCCGGTGTTTCTTCCTTCCTTTCGGATGGCGGTTGTGCCGTTCGAACGAATGCGAGTTTGTTCGCGAGGAAGGGGAGTATTTCGACGTTTTCGACGGTTGGAACCATATCGACAGCGAGATGCCATGAGGAAATCACTGGTTCAAACGTATCGAACGGGATGCCGAGATATGCTCGAAGGCGTTCTTCCAGTGACGTATCGAAAAGAACGTCCAAATCGATATCCAACCGTGGTTCGATTACTTCTCGTTCATAAAGTTCAACTGAATAAAATCCATCTGTTCGGACCAGGCAGTCCAAAAAGAATACTTGTCGAAGGATTCGCTCGATTGTTTCTTCGTAGCTATTGCCCGTCCCCAATTCGTACTCGAAATCCTTTGCGATGAGTCGTGGACTTCTTCCAGAAACGACTGACGAATTGAGATAATAGGCGAGTGACGTTGCCGGGTAGAGGTACTCTCGTTCCGGTGGAAGGACGAGCGTCGTTTCTGTCTCTCCAGAAGTCACCGAGGATGAAACGTGGAATTCGTTACCGCGTTCGATGAGTGGTGGATGTCCACGGAGTGTCGGATACGACCGTTCCGAACTTGTTGTCTTCAACACCGATCCGAACAGTGACATCGCTCGCATGATATCGTTGGTATCGTCCGTGACCGTGATCGTTCCTGGGGGTTTCCGTACTTTCGAGCGTACTCCGATGATAATACTTCGTTCTTGACCGAACGACAACTCCGAATCCGACCCTTTTCGTTCGAACGATATCGGTCCAGACAACGAGAGGTAGATCTTCATCGGCTTTCCTGATAGTTCGACCACATAGCTGTCTCTCGGCAATATCTCACCACACTGATTGTTGCTACTATCAAAACGAATCGTCCCATCGAGATCTCGAATGACAACCCCTCTATTTGCGTGCATCTCGATTGAACTCGTCTGAACCTCGACCGCTCTCTCGACCGGAAAATCCAGACCGTCGGCATCCACTTCCGTCGGAGAAACAGGCTTCGGTGTGCGAAGCACGAACCGTGATTTATCGAGTGGATCGATAAGTTCGAGTCCGTGACCATCGGAAAGGGTTTCGATTATCATGATTTAGGAAAAAACTCCGTATCTTCGTTATCGAGTGAAAATCTATTCTCGTTCCTCTGTAATAACTTTCTCCACTTCACCGACGGTTCCGTTTCGGACAAAAACAGTTCTGGAGTGGCGAACCAGATCCTCGTGATCGCTCTACACTTCCGCTTCGGCCAACGGCGCGATTGCAATCCACCTTTTGCTGCACTCCCTCGCATCCGCTCGGTCGCTGGCAAAATCTGGACCAAAAGCGCGTCGTGCTCCCTGACGGTCGCACTCGCGCCCACTCGCGTTTCGAGGCGCGGAACGCCTCGTCGTTCGCGGCCGGTTTCCTACACTTCCGCTTCGGCCAGCGGCGCAATGGCGATTTCCATCTCGACGCCTTCGACGTCCCACGTCTTTCGGTGGCCGTCCTCGACCGTGCCGACGCTCTCGGCGCGAACCTCGTCCTTCACGAGGTCCATGTGGCGCTCGACCAACTCGGCCACGCGGTCGTCGCGCACGTCGAGTTCGAGGTTGATCGCTTCCTCGATGTCCAGATCGAGTTCCTTTCGCATCTCCTGCACGCGGCGGATGACTTCACGGGCGTAGCCCTCGCTCTCGATGTCCTCCGTGAGCGCGGTATCGACGTAGACGACGCCGAGTTCCGTACCCTCGACGTCGAACGACGCGCCGGACACGTCGTCGGGCGTCTTCGTGACGAATTCGACCATCTCGTCGTCCAGTTCCACTGCTCGCGGTTCGTCACCGCTCGCACCGTCCGAGGCGCGTTGCGCCTCGCGCTCGCCCAGCGCGTCCTCCACGGCGGATTCGAGCGCGGAGAGGTCGGGTTCCGTGACGCGCGCCTCGTTGAGCGCGTTCATGACCTGTCCGGCGTCGCGCCGAAGGCGGGACCGAGCACGCTCATGTCGGCCTGTGCGCTGTAGGCGAGTTCGCCCCACCCCTCGTCGGGCGAGACCAACTCGACTTCGCGGGCGTTCAGGCGGTCGGCGAGCAGGTCGCCGTGGTTCTCGACGGCGTGGACGACCGACTCGTCCCGCGCGTCCACGACGATTCGTGAGACGGGCCAGCGGAGTTTCCGTTCGGCCTGCTGACGGGCGTTCGCGCCCGCTTCCTCGACGGAGCGGAGGACGGCCACGTCCTCCTCCAACTGCTCGTCCTGCCAGAACTCGTCCACCTCGGGCCAGTCGAGCATGTGGACGCTCTCTTCGCCCTCGTCGTCGGTGAGGTTCTGATAGATGTCCTCGCTGATGAACGGGGCGAACGGGGCGAGCAGGGCGACCAGTTCCTTCAGGACGTGGTAGAACGTCGCGTATGCGGCCTGCTTGCTCGCGCTGTCGGCCTCGTCCCACATGCGCTCTCGAACGACCTGGATGTAGAACCGCGAGACGTCCTCGACCACGAAGTCCAGCAGCGTGCGGAGCGCCTGGTCCTGTCGGAAGTCGTCCCAGTCCTCGGTCATCTCCGCTGTGACGGTCTGTAACCGGGACAGAAGCCACTCGTCCACGAGTTCCGTTTCGGCGTCCTGCACGTCGACCTCGCTCGGGTCGAAGTCGTCCAGTCGCATGTACGGCAGCGGGAACCGGAACACGTTCCAGAGGATGTTCAGGCTCCGTTGCATGTTCTGCATCTCGTCCCACGAGAAGCGCATGTCCTCGCCCTGCGGATTCTGCGAGAGCAGGAACAGGCGCATCGGGTCCGCGCCGTGGCGCTCGATTGCCTCCTCGGGGGAAACGATGTTCCCGATGGATTTGGACATCTTGCGGCCGTCCTCGGCGAGCGCCCACCCGTGCATCAGCACCTCGTCGTACGGCACTTCGTCCAGTGCGGCGGTGCCCATGCCGAGTTGCGACCAGAACCAGCCACGCGTCTGGTCGTGGGCCTCCATGATGAGGTCCGCGGGCCACAGTTCCTCGAAGTCGTCCGGGTTGCTCGGGTAGTCGAGCGTGCCCCACGACGCCACGGAGGAGTCCAGCCACACGTCGAACACGTCCGGAACGCGGGTGTACGTCGTCCCGTCCTTCGTGATGGTCAGGTCGTCCACCGTCGGTCGGTGCAGGTCAACGTCTTCGGGGTCCACGTCTTGATCGACGGCTTCGGCGAGTTCCTCGCGGGTGCCGACGACGACCACGTCGTTCATGTTCCCGTCCCATCCGTCCGCGGCTTCGCCGCTTCCGTTCGCGGACAGGTCCGCGTCCGGCGTCCAGATCGGTATCGGCACGCCCCAGTAGCGCTGGCGCGAGACGTTCCAGTCCGGCGAGTTCTCCACGAAGTTGCGGAAGCGCTCGTCGCGGGCTTCCTGCGGATGCCACTCGCTGTCGTCGATGTTGTCGAGCAGTTCCTCCTTGATGTCCGTCACCGTGATGAACCACTGGTCGGTGACGATCTGCAGGATGCCCGTATCACACCGCCAGCAGTGACCGTAGCTGTGGTGGACTGTCCCGGACGCGAGCAGGTGGCCGCTGGCTTCGAGGTCGGCCATGATATCCTCGTCGGCGTCCTTGACGAACTGTCCCTCGTACTTGCCAGCCTCCGGGCCGTACGTGCCGTCGCCGCCGACGGGACAGAAGATGTCGAGGCCGAGTTCCTGGCCTCGGTTGAAGTCCTCCTCACCGTGGCCGGGCGCGGAGTGGACGAGTCCGGTACCGTCCCCGTCCACTTCGACGTAGTCGGCTTCGTACACTCGAAGCGTCCCTTCGCCGCTCGGGTGGTCCGGCACCTCGTCGTCGAGCGGGTGGTCGTACTCCCAGCCGACCAGTTCGTCGCCGGTCAGTTCGTCAACGACCTCGTAGTCGTCGTAGCGACCTTCCTTCAGGACTTCCTCGACCTTCGGTTCGCCGACGTACAGCGTCTCGGTCTCACCGTCCTTCGTCGCTCGAACTTCGGCGTACTCTCCGTCGGCATCGACGGCGACGAACGTGTTCGCCGGGACGGTCCACGGCGTCGTCGTCCACGCGACGAGGCTTCCCTCTCGGTCCTTCAGGGGGAACTTGACGTATATCGACGGGTCGTCGACGTCCTCGTACTCGACTTCGTTGTTGGCGATGGCCGTCTCACAGCGCGGACACTGGCTGATGGAGCGCATCCCCTGCTCCACGAGGCCGCGTTCGTGAGCGCGCTGGAAGCCCCACCACGCGGCTTCCATGTACTCGGGACTCAGCGTCTTGTACGGGTTGTCCCAGTCCATCCAGACGCCGAAGGACTTGAAGTCCTCGTCCATCGCGTCGAGTTGGTCGTTGGCGAACTCCTTGCACTCCTCGATGAAGTTCTCCATCCCGAACTCCTCGATGTCCTTCTTGTTCTCGAAGCCCAGTCGCTCCTCGACTTTCGTCTCGATGGGCAGGCCGTGCATGTCGTAGCCCGGCCGGTCGGTGACGTCGTAGCCGCACATCCGTTTGTAGCGGATGTAGGTGTCCTTCAGCGACTTGTTCCACGTCGTCCCCATGTGCGCCGCGCCGGAGGTGTACGGCGGACCGTCGACGAAGAAAAATCGCTCCGCGCCCTCCCGCGCCTGCTTCGTCTTCTCGTAGGCGTTCACGTCGTCCCAGTACTCGAACACCCGGTCCTCCACCGAGTGCGGTTCGTACTGGTCGTCTACTTCGGCGAACCTGCTCATGTGCGATGTGAGTGCTCCCGACAATAAAGTGGGTTCGGTTATGCAGTCGAGACAGTACGACCCGTCCGGAGGGGATTTCGAGCAGGTGCCAGACGGCGGCGCGCTCGCCATCGTGAATAGGCACAGAAAATACTTGTACTCCAACTCGAATCTATCATCATGCTTCTCTTCGAAATCGTCTCTCTCACCGCCGTCCCTCTCCTACTGATAATTCTCTTTGGATTGGTGTCGTTCTTCTACTGGCTACGATGGGATGCGACCGCCCGCGGGAGTTCATCTCCGCTTTATTGGACAATTTTGGGACCGATAGTCTGGCCTGTCGCCCTCTACTACTTCCTCGTCGTTCGCCCGTCGCACGAGCGACGATATCCACCGACGCGACGGCAGGGTCTCGCGGGTATCTTCACCATCAGCTACATCGGCGCGATGGGTCTCGGGTTTGCATTCGGACCGCCCGACCCGTTCACGCAGGTTCTCTACACGCCTATCTACTTCGTGATTCTCCTTCTGATCACGTATCTCCTCGTTTACCGACGCCGATACGAACGGCTTCCGGAGGTCGCGTGAAGCGACCGACCGTCGAGTAGCGGATTTCGAGACCTTCCACTCTACGGTACAGGGTATCGTTACTAGCGACTCTGCTTATCCCTCTTCACGTCGGAACCCGTAGTCAGGCACTCCGTGCCGCCCACACCCCATCCACCATGTCAACCGTCCAATTCGACGACCTCTCGGACCGACTCGAAAAGTCCCTCACCGATTTCAACGGCGAGTCTTCCGACGAACGAACGCGACTTTCGACCCGCCTCGAAACAGCACTGGAGCGGCTTCAAGACGCCTTCTCGTCCGCCGAATCGTTCGAGGACGTGACCATAGCCGCCGAGAACCTCTGGACCGTCATCGACGAAGCCGAGGACGTGCTCGCCGGGTTCGACGCCGAGTCGTTCGGCAACACCGTCGATGTCGGCAAATTGCCCGACGCCATCGAGTTCGAAGACGTCCCGGACGCCGTCGAGGGCGGCGACCCGATGGCGGCCATCGACGCGAAGGAACTCGTGAAAGCCGTCAACTTCCGCGAGTTCTGGAGTTCCGACGAGATGCAGAACCTCTGGAAGGAGGGAACGGAACTGGCCGACGCCATCGGCGTCCTCTCCGGTGATGATTCGAACGACGACGGCGAAAACGGCGACAACGACGGACTCGGCGAGATGGACGGCGACACGGCCGAAATCGCGTCGGAGGCGACCGAAGGGAAACTCCAGTCCGAACTGCAGGAGAACGCCGAGGAGTTCCGCGAACAGATCGAGACCGCCCGCGAGCGATTGAAAGGGCAAATCGCCGAGAGCGAGTTGGGTTCCGGCGAAGGGTCTAACCGCGGCGACAGCAGCTCTTCCCCCGGAAATCGTCCGGACATGCAGGTCACGTTCTCGTACTCCACGATGCCGGACGACCGTCCGGATATCGACGCCACGTCGCACTACTCGACGATGCCGAAACGCGAATGAAAGGAGAACGGGATACAGAGAGAAATAGGAGACAGAGAGAACAGGAAGCAGTCCGGCTTACACGCCGGTGGAGTACCGAAGGATGCCAGCGACGCCGCCGAAGGCGTTCAGCAGTTGTTCTCCCTTTTCGAAGTCCGTGCTGATGAACTTCGTCTCGGTGCCGCGCTGTTCGGCGATGTTCATCAGGTACTCGATGGCGTCCTCGCGTTCGGTCATCTCGGCCTCGGTCCCGTCCTCGCAGGTGTGGCTCGGGTCCTGTTTTCGGCGGTCGATGAACTCGTACTCCTCCTGGTCGCCACACTCGAAGACGGCGACGTCCTTGCGGAGGTCCTCGGAGAGGAGCAGGCGGTCCACCGACCCCATCACGAGGTTCTTGCGCGTCGGCTCGAACCCGTAGGTCGCGAGGTCGCCCTCGTGGAGTTCGCGGAAGAACTCCTCCATCTCCTTTTTGTCCTTCATTACCTCCGCGTCGGCCAACACTTCCTGTGCGGCATCGACGAGGTCGTACAGTCCGGATTCGTCCGTGTAGGAGACGTCGAACTTTCCGAGCACCTTCTGGTCGAGTTCGTGGTGGAGGTAGTCACCGTCGAGGAACTCGTCCTTCGTCGGCGACGGACCGCCGACGAGAACACCGTCTATCTCGTGTCGCTTCGGGACGAATAGGTCGTCGGCCATCCCCGCGACCTCCTGATAGAAGTTGTCGATGGCTTCGAGGCGCAGTCGGTGGAAACGCTGGGCGGACTGACCACCTTTGCGCTGCTTGCCGGGGACGAGCGACGACGCTGACTTGACCGGTTCGACGCGCTTCCCTTTCAGCCACCCGACGTTCGCCTCGCGTCGGTCGAGAACGATGAGGCCGTACAGGCCCTTGTCGCCGAGCATCTCCTCCAACGGTTCCGTGAGGAACTGGGAGTCACAGTGGTAGCGGAACGACTCGACGGGGTCCGGCGGGCTTTCGAGCACCTTCGTGACCATGTCGGTCTGGCCGCCGCCGGTGTCGATGGCACCGCTGAACATGACGATTCCGCGGTCCGGTGGGAAGGTGTCGTAGTAGCGCAGTCGGTCCTTGATGGACGTGAGTGCGTCCTGAACGTTGGTTCGTGTCTGCTTCGATTTGATGTTGCTCGCTTCGCTGTGCTCCTGGGTGACGTGCGCGACCACGTCGCTGACCTGCTTGTCCTCCGGAATGTAGATAGTGACGAGTTGGGTCCCCGAGCCTTCGTACTGTTTCAAGTCCTCGATGACCTTCTGGAACTCGTACTTTTTCCTGTCGGACTGTTCTCCTTCCTGCTGGCTCATTACTCCCTTCTAGCCGCTCCAACTGGTAAGTAAGCTTTGACCTCGCTTGCGGCGTGCTACCGCGATTTCGTCCCCGCTTTGACTCTCAGGAGACTGCCGCCAGCAGGTCGTCGGTGTCCACGACGGTTGCGAACTCGCCAGCGAGTTGCGCGAGCGCGACTCGGTGATTCGTTTCGGCGGAAATCTCGGTACCGTCGGGTGCCACACGGTCGAATGTCGCCGTCGCATCCGAGACGAGGAACGGTTGAAAGCCAAGATTGTCCGCCATTCGCGTCGTGGTCGAAACGCAGTGGTCGGTCGTCAGACCGACGACAACGACGGTTTCGTACCCGCCTTCGCGGAGCCACGACTCCAGTTCCGTGCCGATGAACCCGCTGTTGACGCGTTTTTCGAAGACCGGTTCGTCGTCCACTGGTGCCAGTTCCGGGATGAATTCGAATCCCTCGGAGTCGCCCTGAAGCGGCGAACCCTCCTCAGTCGAGTTATGTCGAACGTGGACGACGGGGCGGTCGGTGCGCCGCCACGCGGTGAGCAGTTTTGCTGCTTTTTGCTCCGCGTCGGGATTGTTGCGCTCGCCCCACACGGGGGCGGAAAACCCCTGCTGGAAGTCGATGGTGAGCAAGACGGCGTCGTCCGGGAGTTCGAGTTCTGGTTCGGGTTCAGTTTCGGGTTCGTGTTCAGTGGTCATGCGTCGATGAGTATCCTGCTTTTCGGGTGTTCGCGTGTCGTCCGAATCGGGCATTCGTCCGGTGCCTGCGCTTCGTCCTGCGAGAAGAGGTACTGGGGCCACTCGTGGTCGCCTTCGACGCCCCAGTCACCGAGTTGCGCGTGCGGGCAGACGCCGTCGTAGCTCTCCATCCGTTCCTGGATGATCTCCCGTGCTCGCCGTCCCTTCTCCGTGTCGGCCGTTACGCCGTCGAACAGGGACCGCGGTTGGAACGTTATCTCCAATCCGACCGGGCAGTAACGGCTCTTTCTGTCCTCGTAGAACGGCGCGCGACAGGTCGGGAACATCGGTTCCCCGTTGAAACAGAACTCCCACTCGTTGTCCTCCGGGTCAGTCGGGATTTCCTCCGGCCACGGTTCCGGGTCGTGAATGTGGAGGAACTGCAGGATGTGCCACATGGATTCGTGGTAGCCTGCCTCCGGGAGTTGCTCCTCCGGCGGCTTGAAGAACACCGTCAGTGGCGCACGCTTGCTGTAGTCTTCGTATATCTCGTGATACTCCGCGATGGTTCCACCGAGCGAGAGGAGCGCGTCCTTGTCGGTCATCGACGGGCAGAACGTGTACAGCGCGTCGCCCTGCTGTTCGGTCTCGATGCCGAAGTAGCACGGGAACGGCGTCCCGTTCCGCTCCCCCAACAGACCGTTTCGAAAGCTCTCGTAGTGTGCGGCGGCCCAGTCCGGTACCGCACCCGAGTCCACGCGGTGCTGGATGGTGGATTGATCCACCAGCACGTCGATACCCGGTTCGTTCATGGAGGCCCTTTGGGAGCGAATCGTACTATGCGTTTTGACCTGCCGTTCGTCGTGGGATTCGAATGTCGAATTCAGGACAATTACGACACACGAGTCACCCAAGCCACGGCGGATGGAGTTCTTGCTCCGGATACGTCCCACGTCAGTACAAACTCCTTCGTGTTGTTTATTCTAGGGTTCGGGCTAAACAACGGACTAGGTTTATGTACGTGCTGTTGTTCGGTTTGACATAACGACCATGACTGGGACAGTATTGGCGGTTGCAAGCGGCAAGGGAGGTGTGGGAAAGACGACGACCGCGATCAACCTCGGAGCGATGCTCGCGTCGGCGGAGTATTCGGTCGTCGTCGTGGACACCGACCTCGGAATGGCGAACGTCGGCGGCTACCTCGATTTCGAGATCGACGGCGCGACGCTCCACGAGGTGCTTTCGGGCGATGCTGGCATCGAAGACGCGATCTACAACGCCCCCGGCGAGATCGACGTCGTTCCGAGCAGTACCGACATCTACACGTTCGCACAGTCACAGACGGCGGGACTTCAGCAGGTCGTCGCCGACCTACGCGAACAGTACGAGTACGTCCTCCTCGACACGGGTGCCGGTATCAGCTACGACACCATCCTCCCGCTCTCGCTCGCGGACGACGTGCTGCTCGTCACCACTCCGGACGTCGCCGCAGTGCGCGATACGGCCAAAACGGCCGAACTCACGGCCCGCGTCGATGGATCGGTTCGCGGCGCGGTGCTCACCCAGCGCGGCAACGACGTCCTCAACGCCGACAACGTCGAGGGGACGCTCGATAACGACGTTCTCACCGTCGTCCCGGACGACGAAACCGTCCCGATGGGTCTCGACGCCGGACGACCGCTCGCCGTCTTCTCGCCGAACAGTCCGTCCGCGAAGGCCTACCGGGAACTCGCGGACATCGTCCACCGCCGCGACGGACACCCCCGAACTGTCCGGCGAACCCACCTCACGATCTAACTCCGCCCCTGTCTCCGATTCCCCACCCTCTCCCTCGCTCGCCGACGCCGAATTCGAACTCGGGGCCAGTGCCCCCGAAGAACCGCCAGTTACGGAGCCCAAGCCGACCCCCGAAGCGACCGACGATACCCCCTCCGAGAAGCCGGACGCGTCCCCCAGTCCCGATGAGCGACCGCTCGATCTCGAAGCCGCCGATGCGTTCGAATCTGCCAATGCCCCTTCCGAGCCTACCGATTCGCCGTCCGACCCCGCCGATGCTGTATTCGAGCCTACCGACCCACCGTCCGACTCGGTACCTTCGGACCAACCGACCGAGGACGCCGAAACGGAATCCGATTCCGCGTCGGACCCCGACCCAGTCCACGACCTCATCGACCGAAAGGTCATCAAAACCGGCGACGCGGACGGTTCCGAACCGAGCGCGGAAGCGGCCCCGCTCGAAGACGTGCCGGAATCCGTGGAGAGTGCCGCCACCTCCGATATTCCGACGGACGACGCTGATCTCTCGACGGACGACGCTGATATCCCGACGGACGACGCCGCCGCTCCCGAGCAGGCCGTCGATACCGCGACACCGCCAAGTGAGTCCGTAGCTGAAGCGGACGATACGGACGAGTTCGACACCGTTCTCTCCGATGTCGGTGATACGTCGGAATCGACCACGACACCCGACACGGAAACGCCGACCGACCTTCCCGACGAAATCGTCGAAGCCGAACCCGAGGAGCGGAACGATGCGGACGAAATAGAGGCCGTCCCGTTTCAGGACGACCCCGTCCGTCCGGATCCGAACGACGACGTGGATGGTGACGATGACGTGGATGGTGACGAGGAAACGGACGGACTGTTCGGCCGAATCGGTTCGCTGTTCCGGTAAACGGGCACGTGGTTTTCTCACCGCGAGCGGATGGACCGTTTTCGACTATCGACCGCAAAAAGTGGTGTGACGCGATTTCGAGCGGCTACTCCCCGGGAGTCCCGCGAGCGAACGCGACGGGAGTTACATCGACTCCGGCGCTTCGATGCCGATGACGCCCAGCGCGTTCGCGATGGTGTGCCTCGCGGCGGCGACGAGTGCGAGACGGGCGTCCCGAACGTTCTCGTCCTCGGCCGTCAGGACCGGGCATTCCCGGTAGAACGTGTTGAACGTCTCCGCGAACTCGCGGGTGTAGGTGGCGACGGCGTGGGGTTCCAGGTCCTCGGCGGCCTCCTCGATGACGTGCGGGAAGCGCGCGATGACCTCGATGAGTTCTTCCTCAGACTCCGAATCGAGGATGGACGGGTCGATTTCCGCTGGAATTTCGCCTCCAGCCTCGTCGATGATCCCGCAACAGCGCGCGTGGACGTACTGGACGTACGGGGCGCTCTGGGCTTCGAAGTCCAAGGCGCGCTCCCATTCGAACGTGATGGTCTTCGTGGGTTGTTTCGAGATGATGTCGTAGCGAACCGCGCCGATGCCGACCTGTCGGGCGATGCGGTCGATGTCGGCTTGGGTGAGGTCGTCGTCGCGGATGCGGTCGTCCATGCGATTCTCTACTTCCTCGCGGGCGCGTTTCTCTGCCTCGTCGAGCAGGTCGTCCATATCGACGCCGGTTCCTTTCCTGGTGCTCATCCCACCCTCGGGGAGGTTGACCCACGAGAAGTGGAACGTGGTCAGTTTGTCGGTGTCGTTGCCGAGGATTTCGAGCGCTTGGGCGAGTTGATCGGCCTGTAGCTTGTGGTCCTCCCCGACGACCGTCACGGCGCGGTCGTAGTTGTCGAGTTTCCACTCGTGGTGGGCCAGGTCGCGGGTCGTGTAGAGGCTGGTCCCGTCCGAGCGCAGGAAGACGAGGTTCTTCTCGAAGCCGAACTCGGAGAGGTCGAGTTGCCACGCCTCGTTCTCGTAGACGGCGTGTTCCGTCTCCTTCAGACGGGATACCACGTCGTCGGTGCTCCCGTCGAACATGAACCGCGTTTCCTTGACGAACTCGTCGAACTCGGCGGGAAGGCGATCCAGCGTGACGCACATTCCCGAGAGGACGGTATCGACCACTTCGCTGATGCGCTCGTACGTCGCCTCGTCGTGCTCTTCGAGACCCTGCAAAATCGACGCGATCTCCGTTTCGGCTTCGTCGACGTCCCCCGGGTCCGCCTCTTCGAGGTAGGCGTTGCCCTTGCGGTAGTAGCGCACGAGGTCGTAGTCGGCGCGCTCGCGCTCGGGGCTCGGCAGGTCCTCCTCGTCGAACGTCTCGTAGGCCCACGTGAACACCGCGATCTGGCGGCCCGCGTCGTTGACGTAGTAGTGCCGGTCCACGTCGTTGCCCGCGAAATCCAGAATTCGGGCGATGGCGTCCCCGGTGATCGGGTTGCGCGCGCGGCCGACGTGCACCGGACCGGTCGGGTTGGCGCTGGTGTGCTCGACCACGACGCTCTCGCCGGTCGGTTCGAGGCGACCGTACTCGTCGTCCTGTGCCGTCTCGACCGTCTCGTCGTAGTAGGCTCGGCTCGGCAGGAAGTTGACGTACGGTCCTTGACCGACGGCGGCAGCGATGTGGTCGTAGCCGTCGACGTCGATTTCGTCCGCGATGTCGGCCGCGATTTTCGGTGGCGGTGCGCCGACCTCTCCGGCGAGTCGGAACGCCGCGCTCGAAGCGAGGACGGCGTCCACACCCTCCGGGGGTGTCTCGATTCCGAGGTCGTCAGTCGGAAGGTCGAGGCTAGAGAGTGCCGCGAGAAGGGCGTCCTCGACTTCTTCCCTGAACGTCAGGAACATACCCGTTCGTTTCTGGTGGGCCAGTAAATGGGTTTCTGTCTTCGTAGGTCCGACGACCTATCGTCGATTTCGGCTCACACCAAACTACGAAGGACGATCTCGATACCCGCGAAAAGGCAGAGCAACAGGAGAATGACGGGAGTAATGACGATGAATCCCGGGTAGAACCCCTCGACTTCCGTTCCGTCGTCTCCCCGTATCAACGCCTCAGCGACGATCACGACCAGCGCTATCGTCGGCAGAAAGAGGCCGAATCGCAACAGCAGATACGTCGGCAGCACCGTCAGCATGAAATACGCGACCCACACGACCAACAATCCTCGTACCGACCCATTGGTCGTCCTCGTCGCGTGAAACGTACCGACGATTCCGACGAGTACCGAGAACAGTACCGCCGTGACCGCCGGTGGATAATTGCCCATCGGAACCATTTATCATCCCCAACGAGTCCATCGTACAAATGTGTTCGCAACATGAAACGAACACGTACGCCGTCTTCACGTCGTCACGACACGCATCAACCGGCTACCGAGTGAATTCAGCCACAGCACGGTCAACCCGACGCCGTACGCGACCATGATCGCCAGACCGATGAACAGCATCAACAGTAGCCCACCCGGAAGCATGGCCGTGAGGACCAGCACGCCGATGGTGACCTCCCGCCACCGCCTCCGCATCGTCCGGTAGGGGACGACGTTTCCGTGATGGAACAACAGCATCGTCACCGGAATTTCGGCCAGCAGGCCGACGCCCGCGGTCAGCGCGAACACGAGCCAGAAGAACGCGCCCGTTCGGTAGGCGATTATCATGTCCGCCGCGTGTGCGTCCGCGACGAGGTAGGAGATGACCACCGGCGCGACGTACCCGTAGCCGACGAGACTTCCGCCGAGGAATCCCACCGCCAACGCGGCCCCCCACAGCAGAAACACGTCGCGGTCGGCGCGAGCCTCGAACCGGGATTCGACCGCGGGCCACGCGTAGTACAGCACCATCGGGAGCACCGCGAGCGCCCCGGCGATGAAGCTCACCTTCATCTCGAACGCGAGCGCCTCGACCGGATGCAGGAGGACGATACGCAACGCTTCCGGGTTCACACCGGCCGGAAGCCGCGTCAGGAAATCACGCTTTATGGCGCCGATACCGCCCCCGTAGAGGAACGTGAACGTCAGTCCGACGACGGCCATGAACACCGCCGCGACGTGGAACGATTTACTCCGCAGACTCCCGAGGATGAACCTGATATCGTAGTAGTAGCCGCCGATGTCCTCCTCGGTCGTCCCGTCCTCGGCGAACACCGACGCCATCCGGGATGCGGTCCCCTCGACTGCTGTAGTCAGCCCATCCTTCTCGTCGCTCGTCCCCTCGGTACTCACTTCGTCGCCAGCGGATTCTCCGTCGCTAGCCGATTCGTCGTCGGACGATTCCACGCTTCCCGCATCCTTCCCGTCGAACCGGTCGAGGATGGCCGCCGCTCGCTCGTGGTCTCCCTCATCGAGGGCGTCGTCCGCTAATTTCAGCGCTTCGTGTTCGGTGAGCGATTCGAAGGCTTCGGCTGGCGCGGCGCGAATCCCAGCGGCGTCGAGTCCCCCGAGGTCGAGTTCCACGGGACGGCCGAAGTCGCCGCTCCGGTTTCCCGTTCTTTTCGTAACTAGCCGCGCACAGCCAACCCCGACGAAGTACAACGTCGTCATCGGAATCGCCACGAGCGACATGGAAAACGGGTCGGGCGACCCGTTCACCATCGAACTGAGAACGACGATGCCGAAGACCGCGTACCGCCAGCGGTTCCGCAGCAGGTCGTAGGAGACGATATCGGCGTACACCAACCCACCCATGATCAGCGGCAGCTCGGCCGTCAGTCCCAACACAACCGTCAACAGGAGGACGAACTGCGTCCAATCCACGATGGAGTATGTCGGCTGAAACCCGGCCTGAATCGCGTTGTTCACGAGGAAATCGAACAGCAACGGGAGGAAAACGAGGTAGGCGTAGGCCACACCCCCGAGGAACAAAACCACTGCCAACGCGCCCACGAGAATTCGGGTTCGCCTCGTACCCGGTAGAGGAACCGATTCCCCACGCTCACTGTGGCGGGTCCGATAGACGACGAACAGCGCCGCGAGTAGCCCCCCCACGATGAGGCCGAGTTTCCCCTGGAGGAGGACGACGTCGAACGGCGTTACCGCGACGATTATCGCCTTCGACTCCAGCAGTCGCCGCTCCAGTGCGGGCCATATCCAGTACCGAAGCGCGTAGAACGTCGTCAGAAACCCGGCGACGAAGACGACGAACGCGACCCGTAGCTCCGAGCGTACCCGCCGAAGCGCGATACCCGCCACTCCCATCAGTCGATTGTATCCAGTTGCCCCCACGCAAATCTCCCCCCGCAGTCCCAGTCGTACTATCGTCTCGCATAACTATCAACTTTGCTCGCAATCGCCGGACGGGCCGTCAGTTGCTCCGCATCGTCCAACGAAGCATGTCCGCGAATTCCAGCGCCGACTCGTAGCGCTCGTCGGGGTTCGAGGCAGTCGCCGTTTCGAGCACGTTCGCGAGCGGTTCAGATATCTCTGCGTCGTTTCGGGTCAGTAGCGACTCGGCAATGTTTCCGAGTCGAGAAACGATCTCTTCGTCGCTCACGCCCTCCGATTCGTCGGTTCCGGTAAATCTCCAATTCGTGACCGTGACGTCCGAATCCACCACGATATTCCCGGCTGTGAGGTCCTCGTGTCCGACTCCTTCCTTGGACGCTCGATGGACGATTTCCGCCGTTCGAGCGACCGTGGAGACGATATCTCGCTGATCGAACGAGCCGCCGACTTCCGCCAACGTTCGTCCCTCGACTCGTTCCACTGCGATCCACGGCTCCGGGTCGATACCCCAGTCGTGAACCAACTGTACGCCGTCGAAATCTATCCTCGCCCACTCTTCCGCGGCCCGTTCGAAGTCTTCCGGTGCGTCGTGGAATCGCCGGAGGAGAACGCTCTCGCCCTTCGGTGTGTGAGCGAGATGGGTTTCGTCGTCCAGTCGGTCGCGGAGTTCGTAGCCGTTCCACGTCGGAACGGCGGGTTCGGTTGCCGACTCGCCTTCGTTGTCGTCCCTGCGATACAGATGATAGCCGCCACCGAACAGCGCCGCACCGAGGAGTCCGCCGGTCGTCAACCCGAGAGGAGAGACGGCAGTGCGGAGCGTATCGTACAACTGAGACCTTCCGGGGTCGGTAATCGCTCGTATCTCCCCGGAAACGGTGCTAAAGTACACCGTTTTATTGGAGATGTGGTGGTTCCCTGTCGTCCGAGTCGAGTGGTCGTACTGCCACCGAACGTGGCCGTCGCGGAGGGAAAGCGCGTAGGTGGTCTCTCTCCCCTCTTCTCTCCCTTTCCTACTGAAGACGATGAGCGAATCCCGCGTCGTTCCTATCGGAAAGTGGTAGTGGTCGTCGGCGGTCGAAAACTGCCAGCGGTGGCTTCCGTCATCGGTCGAGAACGCGAACAGGCGTTCGTGCGTCCCGACGTACAGCGTATTCCCGACCAGACGAAGTCGTCGGTAGGTGTCCGTGCCGATGTCGGCGTGCCAGAGCACGGTCCCGCTCGCCGCAAACAGTGCTCGGAGGGTTCCTCCATCGGTGAGATATACCGTGTCCCCTCCGATTACGCCGGGAAAATCGTACGTCTGGCTCTTAGAGCGGACCGACCACTGTTTGTTACCAGTATCAGCATCGACCGCATGGAGGAGCCCCGTTTCGTAATCGGTGGCGAACACGACCCCACCGGCGGACGAACGCGCCAGAATCCTCCTTCCCTCGGAAATGGTAGTGTTCCAATCGACGATGCCGTTTCGCGTGGAAATCGCGACGAGGCTCCCTTCGTCCGTCCCGGCGTAGACGTGCCCATCACTGGCGTCGGATAGGGAGACCCACTCACCGTTCGACGGCGTGACTGACCACTTCTCTTCGCCCGCTCCTCGCGAGAGAGCGACGATTGTCTCCCCTCTCGTGATGATCGAGGTCGACAACAGCGGACCGGTCGGTTTACCGCCGTTTCTGTGCCACCGTTCGCTTCCGTCCGTCGCCGAGAGCGCCGAGACGTTCTCCCCGTCACCGAGATACACCACGTCGGCCGTCGGAAAGAGGGTCGGAAAGTTTCCTTTCGTTTCGTAGCGCCACCGTTCGTTCCCGTAAATATCGACGGCATGAACGACGTTCTTCGTTTGTGCGTAGAACGCCCAGCCTACCGTTCTCGTGAGTCGTACGTACTGGTCGCCGAAACCGACGCTCCACACCGTCTTCGCTGTCGGCGCGTACGAACGAACCGGATTCGAGAGGTTCCACAGCGGAACGGAGACTCCCGTGTTTCGTATGAATTCACGTCTGGTGGCTGTCCGCCGCTCCATTTCCCGAAGAATGTCGGTGAATGCAAATATGTTTTCTTATGCGACGTGCTCCCGTCACCCAACTCACCGTATCGCTCCTGTAATCTCCCCGATTTTGTGTTGTCCTCCTCCGAAAATTGCTTCATCTTTGCCCGAACGGAGCGAATCAATAATATAGTTGGAAAATCAACCACTTCGCATGCATCTCCGCCCTCCTCGATTTCGGTCCCTCAGCGCCGTCCTCGGCCTCTTCATCGGATCGACCATCGCCCTCTCCCTGCCGTGGTTGTGGCCCGACGCCCCGGCGAACGCCGTGGAAATCGGAATCCTGTTCACGCTCCTCGGGTGGGTCGCCGTCGAGCAATTCGCGGCGGAGATCGACCGGGCAGTGGTCGCCCGACGGCACTGGTTACTCGCCGTCGTCGGCGTGCTCCCGTTCGTCGCCCTGCTCGTCACGCGAGCGCTCACGGGGAGTACGTCGAGCGGCGAAATCGTCCTGCATGCGTCCCTCTTCGGGATGGTCGCGTTCGTCGCGTTCGCGGCCTGTTCGTCACGGTACGCCACGATACGTCTCCAAACTGAATCGATTCGGGGGAACGTCGTCGGCGTCAAATCACGCCTGTACGACCTGCCGCTCACGATGGCCTCGTCCGCCATCGGCATGTTCGTCCTCCATCTCCTACTCCCCGGGACGTTCTCCCTCGACTTCCTTTCGGGGTCGGTCGTCGGATCGCTCATCGGTGCGGTCATCGGCGCTGCACTGGTCGGGAACCACACCGTCGAACTCGTCGCACTCGACGACGGCCTCGTCATCGCCTCGGACGGTCGTGGCGGCGGAAGCTTCGTCCCGTGGCGTCGAATCCGCGGCGTTCGCCTCGACGGCGACACGTTGCGGGTGGCCCGCGGCCTCCCATGGCCGATGGTGTACGAGGCCGACCTCTCGTCGGCCGTCCATCCCGATACGGTGGTGCACGAGTTCCGGTCCCGCGTTCACTGAAAACGCCCAATCGCGTTCTCTCGGTTCGGGAACGCCCGATTATTCTCGACCGAAGTGTTATTGTATCAACGAATAATTATTTCCGAACATGTTACGGTTGGACGATGTCGTCGCGGGCTACGGACGACATCGAATCTTGAACGGACTCTCGTTGGCGGCCGATGACGGTTGCACCGCTATTTTAGGCCCGAACGGAGCGGGGAAGACCACCCTGTTCCGCGTCGGTGCGGGCGTGCTCGAACCGAAACAAGGCTCCGTCTCGATAGACGGTATCGACCCCTACGAGAACCCTGACATCAAGTCCGAAGTCGGCTACATTCCACACGTTCCGTCGCTGACGCCGAACCTATCCGTTCGGAAAAACCTCGAATTCTGGGGCCGCGTCCTCGAACTCGACACCGAGTACGCGACCGGCCGGATCGACTCGCTGGCCGACTCCCTCGGCTTTCGTGACCTGCTCGAAACGGACGGTGGCGCGTTAAGCCGGGGACAGGCGCAGCGAATTGCACTCGCCCGGGGATTGCTCGCCGACCCGTCGCTCGTCTTCCTCGACGAACCGACGACGGGTCTCGACCCGTCCATCAGGTCGAAACTGCTCGACTTGCTTCGAACGCTCGCGGACTCCGAACGAACGCTCGTCTACACCACTCACAACCTCCACGAGGCGAAGGTACTCGCCGACGACATCGTCCTGCTGAACGACGGCGGAATCGTCGCGTCAGGGTCGAAAGACGAAATCCTGAATCGGGAGGATGGCACTCGGGAAATTCGAGTGAAGCTGACCGTCGACGATGGAACGTCGATCCTCCGGGAGTTGGCGTACGAACCGGTTCAAGACGGGGAGTACCTCCAGTTCGAACTCGATGACGAGACGACAATCGAGGGCCTCATCGAACTGCTCGCCGACCGAGGCGTGGGGGTAATCGACGTGGAGACGGAGAGCGAGCCGCTCCAGACGTTCTTCGAGACGGTAACTGGAGGCGAAGAACGTGCGTAGTTTCGACCGCTCGATCCACCTCAGCAAGGCGTTTCTGTGGCGGCAGTATCGCTCCCTCGGTGCACGGATGTTCCTCACGCCGATCGGGTACGGCGCGTTCTTCCTGCTGGTCGCACTCTTGGCCGCTCGCGCGCCGAACTTGTTGACCGGCACGACGGAACGCTCGATTCAACTGTCCGCCAGTCGCTACTTCGTCGGCGTCGATGACGCCGATGCGAGCGTACTCGCGTTGGTGCTCATCCAAGGGCCGTACATGCTGTCGATATTCGGCGCGGTTACGGGGCTTCGCGTCGGGAGGAAATTCGCTCAGCGCGAGATCGAGAGCGGCCGGTTCGAACTCGTCCTCGCCGCGCCCTACGAACCCGACGAGGTGTTTCGCGGGTTGCTCACCGGGTCGATACTCTTGACCCTCGCACAGTTGTTCGTCCTCGCGGTCATCGGTCTCGGCGGTGCGCTCGCCCTCCTCGTCTCCCTCGATGTTTCGTTAACGTCTCAGTTCGATCACCTCGCGTACGTCTCGTTTCTGACCCCGATTCCAGCGACGCTGTGGGCCGTCGTCGTCACCGTCGCCGTCTCATTCTTCTCGGGAACTGATCGGCTCATAAACAACGTCCGGAACGTCACGAACGTCGTCGCCGTCGCCCCCGCCCTCGGTACCCTGCTCGTCCTGAGTTTCTATCCCGACGTGGACCTGTTCACGGTCGCACTCGCCACCTTCGGACTCTGTGCCGTCGGGACGGTCGTCGCGTCCGTCGCCATCGATACGTGGTTTGCCGTCGAAACGGTGCTGTCGGGGTAATCTTCCATCCCGCTACATCCCGCGTGCTTTGAGCACCGCACCCACGGCGAGGACGACGACGACTGCGCCAAACCCGACCTCGATCGTGTTTCCGGAGAATTCCTGTGTGAGAAGGACGGCGTAGCCGAGCACGAGAACGCCGATGACCATCGAGACGCCGCCGATGAGGTCGCCGACTCGTTCCTCGTCGGCGACCGCTGCCATGTTGATTCCGTTGATGAGTCCGGTCATCCCCTGATATCGAATCAGGTATCCAACGACGACTATGACGACTCCGACGGCGGCGACTACCGTCGGGTTCGATCCGCCGACGGCGAGCGGTATCTCGCTGTTCGTGCCGTCGACCAACCGGTATACGCTCACGGGAACCATATAGAACCGTTTTCGTCCAGATGTTTTCAAATTACCGAACTGTATTGATTTCGAATGAAACTGCAACAGATTTTCATCCGAGAAAATAGAAGGGATATCTAGGATTCCCCATGAAAGTACGATCATTATCCCTCCTACTACTGGTACTACTAGCAGGGTGTAACGGTGGACTTATCGCTAATAAACAACCCACAGACACGAAAGAACAGAAGCAGCAGCTACGATTCGTGGTTCAAAATGACGCATCATCGAACCAGCCTATCGATCTGACGTTTCAATCAAAGGACGGAAAGACCGTACTCAACCGGTCAAAAACACTCAAGCCAGGAGAAACGTGGGTCGTTACAACGTTCAACGTTTCCTCTCTGAATTCGCCGGTGAACGTCACCGCTACGCTGCCGAAGCGAGGATACACCACCGAGCTCGTTCCGATCCGGTCGACGGAGCGAGGAGCCCGTCTCCACACGATTACGGAAGATGGAATCGGTCTATACGAATGTGACTCAAATACGACGTGTTGGAAACAGGAAGCCAACAAACTCTAAAACTGTCTCCCATTCTCTCCGTCATAACTGCGGTTTCTATCGAGAGTGCCGAGAATGTGTGGCTGAGGGACACCAGGGGTAATACGAGTAGACAGATACTCTAGTTGTTTCGAGAACGGAGATCTGCACACAGGTGTTGAAGGGTTTGATAGAATTATAAAAATATGACAGAATCATCGCTCGGAACCGGAATCCTCCTTTGGGTTAGTTATGTATGCTCTCTGTGAACACGAGTGGGACAACAGAGGAAAGAACGTTTTAGCTTCGAACGACATTCTCCCCACAATGAGCGACTCCGACACCGTCGAGGAACCCTCGACGAGCAACCGGAACTCTTCGGGTTCCGACGACGGACCCAAACAGGTGGACTCCCCGAACTACCATCACGAAAGCCACACCGCCGCCCAGACCTGCGGGTGGACGGCCAACGCCCTGCGCGGGGAGGGAAAATGTTACAAGAACATCTTCTATGGAATCGAGTCCCACCGCTGCATCCAGATGACGCCCGTCGTCAAATGCAACGAGCGCTGTGTCTTCTGCTGGCGGGACCACCGCGGCCACTCCTACGAACTGGGCGACGTGGAGTGGGACGACCCCGAAGCGGTCGTGGACGCGAGCATCCGCCTCCAGCGCAAACTGCTATCCGGGTTCGGCGGCAACGACGACGTTCCGCGCGAGGTGTTCGAGGAGTCGATGGAACCGCGCCACGTCGCCATCTCGCTCGACGGCGAACGACCCTCTACCCCTATCTGCCCGAACTCATCGAGGCGTTCCACGACCGGAACATCACGACGTTCCTCGTGAGCAACGGGACGAACCCGGAGATGCTGGAAAAATGCGACCCGACGCAGTTGTACGTCAGCGTGGACGCCGCGGACCGCGCCACGTTCGACCACGTCGTCCGGGCCGTGGACGACGACGCGTGGGAGAACCTCATCGACACGATGGACGTGCTGGCCGGAAAGGAGGACACGCGGACCGTGCTCCGGACCACGCTCGTCGGCGGGGAGAACGTCGCCAACCCGGACTGGTACGCCGCCTTCTACGAGCGCGCCGATCCGGACTTCGTCGAACTCAAGGCGTACATGCACGTCGGCCACTCGCGCGGCCGACTCGACCGCTCCGCGATGCTCCACCACGAGGATGTCGTCGAGTTCACCGAGCAGGTGGGCGAACACATGCCCGAGCACGACGTGCTGAAGGACGTTCCCGCCTCGCGGGTCGCGTTGCTCTCGAAGACGGAGGACACGTGGGTGCCGAAGCTCAAGAAGGACAGCGAGTTCTGGGAGCGCGATTCGACGACATGGACGCCGCTGGGTGGGTGAGAATAGACGACTGGATGTTAGTTCGGGTCGGTCTCGAAGGCGTCTCGAACGCTTTCGGGAAGGTCCGGCCGAGGTGCCGTTTCGTGTCGTTCGACTTTTTCGGATTTCCGGGTGTTGTCGTACACTGACCGAGCGACTGGCACGCCGCGAAGGTAGTTGTATTCGTAGAGGACGTTCACTCCGTAGTTCGTCAATCCGTAGAATTTTGACGGGAGATCTCGTTTGTCCGCACTGGGTTCGTAGCGATACAAATCGAGAAGTTCAGCTTCGATGAGGTTGTCGAGTTGGTCACCGATTGCGGCCTTGCTTTTCGGAATCATGTAATCCAGTTCATCGAGTGAGACGAGGTGGTCCGGATGGCCAAGAATATTCTGAAGAATGAGGTGGCGCGTCTCTTGGGAGAGCAACTCGAAGAGTTGGCGTTGCTCCTCGAACGGCCCTGCCTCGTTGACTGACGAACTATCGCTCATCCGTTGTTACTTCGGAGGGGAGGCAGATAATACTTCGGTTGAACCAATCTGGTCAAATTTCTATAAACCTAATTAGTTAGAAAGACCTAACCGATTCGAATGGAGAAATAGCACGATGGACGAGGTATCGATACCACCAAACGCGAACGAAATCGAAGCGGCTGTCGATGAAGCCGTTCACGGCCTCGAATTGGACCCCCACGAAGCAGCACGAATTTTCGGATTCATAAACGAGGAACTACCATATCTCCAAACACCGGAGACGACGTATTTCGTTCTCGGGAGCTACTGGGAACCCTACATTCGTCGGCTTCGAATCGTGGAAAACGAACTGAACAAACGGATCGGTGCCTATGCGTTCGTGATGGGTGATGTTCGGGAAATCGGTCTCGACCGACTTCCCGAATTTCGGATTCGATTCCATCTCCTTGCCACCTACGCGGATGCCCTCGTTGGAGTCTATGAACAGGACGCTGGCGGAGAAATGACCGAACTGGGGAAAATCAGCGAAACACCGTACTTCGAGAAATCCCATGCTCTTCCGCGCGACTATTCGTGGATGTCTGGTGAACGGATAGCTGACGAACGAGATGTCGTGGCTGCTGGAGTCGCCATTTACGAGAACGACGAGCTATCCGACGACGAAACGGGGAGGGAACTCACATCACTCCTCGAAACGGCTCACAAAAACGGAATCGAAGTCGAACGGGAGGAACTCGAACACACGATTCAAAAGCGCCTTGAAGACGGCACTGATCCCGCAAACTACAGCTGGGTACACATCAACGAGTTCCGTCTGTTCGAACTACACGACCGTTGTTATCCGTGGATAGACGAAGGTGACCTACGGGATTGTGTGAAAAACGTCCCAAAGTAACCCCGCTCGGTCCGCCTACACCCGTTCGAGGTCCGTCTTCGTCAACTCGCTCTCCGCGTTCCCCGTGTTCGTCGTCCCCGATGGTTCGAACAGCAACGCTTCGACTTCCTCTTCGGCAACCGGCCGGTGTTCGACGCCTCGCGGGACGACGACCAGTTCGCCTTCGTCCAGCACCACGTCGTCTTCCTCCCGAAACTCGATGCGGAGCTGACCGCTCGTCACGAGGAACAACTCGTCCGCGTCGTCGTGCTGATGCCAGACGAACTCGCCGTCCAGTTTGGCGAGTTTGACCGCCTGCCCGTTCAGTTCGGCCGCGAGACGAGGGGACCAGTGTTCGTCGAAGCTTCCGAACGCGTCGTCGAGGTTCACCTTCTCCATGCGTGTCGGTCGGTTTTGGCGGAAAAAGCTCTGTGGGTCACGGAATTCCAACTCTCAGTTCGGCGCGTAGAACACCCATCCTTCCGACGGAACCGTGATGTCAACCCATCCGTCGCTCCCCGTCGTCACGTTGCCTGCCGTACCGCTGTAGTCGTGGAGGGTGGTGTTCGTCCACGAGGTGTACACCGACTGGGTTCGGCTACTGCCGCCGTTGTTGATGCCGACGAGGAGGTTGTTGTACCGTTCGTACACCGCGAGGTCGCTGTCGGCGTGCCGCCAGTAGGTCTCGCCGCCAGCGAGGTTCTTCTTCACCCAAACCATGTTGTTGATGGCGCTGTCGTCCAGAATCTCGTTCGGGTAGAGGTTGTAGATCATCGGTACCCCTTCGCTGGTGAGGACGAACGCGTGGGCGAGGTGGTACTGCGTCGGCGAGTCCACGTCGTGGTTGTAGACGAACGGATGGGCGTGGTACGGGTCCTGTTCGACGACGCCCGCGCCCTGTAGTTGACTGATATCGCCGTTCGAAAACGCGTCACTGAGGACGTAGTACAGCGGGTAGTCGAACGCGTCCATCCCCGTGTCGATGTAGCCCTGCACGTAGTCGATACTGCCGTCGTACACTTCGCCGATGCGGGCCAATCCGAGGTCGTCCGCCTTCGGGTTGGCGTAGTCGTTCCAGTATTTCTCCTCGACGTGTTTGACCGCGTCGTAGCGGTAGCCGTCCGCGCCGACGTCGGCGATTTTCTCCATGTAGTTCATCAACTCGCCTCGAACGTACCCCGAGGTGGACGATTCGTACTGCGCGAGGTCGGGGAGTCCGAGCAACTCGCCGTGTTCGACCTGATGATCGTCGCTCCAGTCGTCGATTGAGCCGACGTCGTGGTGGAAGTCGTTGTAGGAAAAGCGCGGGAAGTCGTAGTCGTGTCCCGACGCCATGTGGTTCATCACGCAATCGACGTACACTTCGAGACCCTGGTCGTGCGCTTCGCTGATGAGCGACCGGAGTTCGGACTCCGTCCCGAACTCGCTGTCGAACACCGTGTAATCGACCGGTTGATAGCCGAGCGGCGGGTCGTTGCGCCCGCTCTGGTCGCTCCACGTCAGGTCGCTCTTCTGCGGTGCCTGTATCCAAACCGCGTCGTAACCCCTGTCCGCGACTTTCGACAGGTTGTCGGTGATGGTCGACCACGTCTCGTGGAAGTACTGGAAGTGAACCGGTTCTCCCGCGGCCGTCACCTTCCCTGCGAGCGCCGGGAGTCCGGCACCGAGGCCGACGACCGAAAGCCCGCCGACGAACGCTCGCCGCGTCAGATTCGCCCGCCTCGATTCCGTGCGTTTCGCCTCTTCGCTCCCTCGTTTCGACTCCCGTCGTTCGTTGCCTGCCTCTGATTGCCGTTCTCGACCGTCCTCGATATGGGTCGTGTTATCTTCTGCCACCATGCATCTGTTACGTATTATCACAACACACTTTAAACTAGCCACTGTTCGGTTAAATTTCAATTATCGTGTTTTGTATCCATCTTCTCGGACGAATTCGAAGGACGGTACGTGCCGTCAGAAAATTGGGTTCGAACGTCGCTCGAACGGGCAGTTAGTCGTCGGAGTTTCCCGGACTCGGACGACTGCCGCTTTCGTTAGAGTCGGAGACGAACGCCGAAACCGGCGTACTGACCTCCTCCAGGGATTTCTGTGCGGCGTCGATTCCCCAGAACCATTCGACGATGGCTCCCAGTAGCATGAGTCCGGCAGCGATACAGTAGCCGTAAAACACGTTTATCGGCTCGCCGCTGCCGATGAGGTTCCCGAACAGTGCCGGAGCGACGACCCCGCCTGCTGCCTGTCCGATGGCGAAGAAGATGGCGATCGCTTGGGCGCGGACCTCCATCGGGAATATCTCGCTGACCGTCAAGTACGCCGCACTCGCCGCCGCCGTGGCGAAGAAGAACACCACACACCAGAGTATCGTCTGTGTGAGCGCTGTGAGCATCCCGTTTAGGAACAGGAAGCCGGTGATAGCCAACAGTATCCCCGAAACGCTGTAGGTCCCGGAAATCATCGGCCGACGACCGACCGTGTCGAAGAACCGACCGAGGGCGATAGCGCCGATGAAGTTGGCAGCGGCGAAGGCGATTCCGTAGTACGCCGTATCGGGCTTCGGGATGCTGTAGAACTGATGTAAAATCAGACCGTACGTGAAGTAGATGGCGTTGTAGAGGAACGCTTGCGTGATGAACAGGATACAACAGAGGACTGCACGTCGGAAGTTGTCCACGAATACCGTTTTGACGATGTTTCCGAGGGAGATACTCCCAATCGGTTCGATGGTCATGGAGTCGTCCTCGTCCGGTTCCTCCAACTCCTCGTCCGTGCTCTCTTCGACCCGCTCTTCGACGTCCTCGACGACCTCTTCCGCCGCGTCCGGCTGCTCGTGAATCATGAGCCAGCGTGGACTCTCGGGGACGTACCGTCGGAGAACGAGAATGAGCAACGCCAACGCCGCGCCGAAGCCGAACACGTACCGCCAATTGGCTCCGGAGGTAACGACGCCCGAATTCAGGAAGAACAACGTGATCACCGACGCGACGGCTGCACCGATCCAGTAACTACCGCTGATGGCCAAGTCGGCGTGCCCGCGGTAGTCGGCCGGAATCAATTCGTCGATGGCCGAGTAGACGGCCGAGTACTCTCCACCGATGCCGAGACCGGCGAGAAAACGGAAGAACGCGAAGCTGTAGAACCCGATGGAGAGTGCCGTCAGTGCGACACCGCTGAGATAGACACCCATCGTGATGAAGAACAGCTTCTGGCGACCGTATCGGTCGGTAAGCCACCCGAACCCTATCGCTCCACAGACTTCCCCTATCAAGTAGACGGACGCCGCGTAACCCACCTGTGCGCTCGTCAACCCCAGCGTCGATTTACTCGTGAGCATCGGTCCGATGGCTCCGACGAGGCCGATCTCCAGACCGTCGAGCAGCCACGTCGCACCGAGTGCAATGATTATCAGCCAGTGAAAACGAGACCAGGGTAGTCGATCCATCCGAGCCGGTATCTTCGTTTCGTACTGCTCCGCTTCGGTATCGTTCTGTGACATTGTGGTACACGGACAACCGTCGGGAGATATCTCTCATCGCGAGGTGACACCCTCCCAATCCCTCAGGGTTGTCGAGTTACTTTTCGTCGTTTTCGCGGTTAAGGTGGATGGCTTCTAGTGCCGACAGTTTAAACGACAACGCCATCCCCGTTTGCGATTAGTCGAAGCCGGACCGGGAACCACCACACTTAGATGTCGTCGCTGGCTACGTAACACCCGGAACAGTGATATCGAGTCTCACTGCGTAACGTTTCTGTTACGCATCCCATTTTCGGCACGCTTAAACGAACGAAGCACGGAGTATCGTGTATGCCAGCGACATCGCTCGTGGTCGGGTACGACGAACTCGCCGCGCTGAAGCTTCTCGCGCTCGACGGAGCACTCGAAAGCGAGGTCAAAGTGTCGTGTGCCGACCTCGCCGACCGCCTCGACGCGTCCAATCAGACGGCCTCCCGTCGCCTCCAGCGGTTGGACGACGCGGGCCTCATCACGCGTGAAATCGTCAGCAACGGCCAGTGGGTCGCCATCACTGACGACGGCGAATGGGAACTGAAACGCGAATACGAGGATTACCGTCGCATCTTCGAGAACCTCTCGGGCGTCGATCTCTCGGGAACCGTCACGGGTGGGATGGGCGAAGGGAAACATTACATCTCGCTGTCGGGGTACATGGAGCAGTTCATCGAACGACTGGGCTACGAACCCTATCCGGGAACGTTGAACGTCGAACTCACGGACGAAAGCGTCCGCGCCCGCTCGGCGATGAACGCGCTCGACCCCGTTCCGATCGACGCGTGGGAAGACGGCGACCGAACGTACGGTCCCGCGGTTTGCTACCCCGCCGCCATCGAGACGACGAACGGTGATTCCTACGAACCGGTGCACGTCATCTCCCCCGAACGAACCCATCACGACGAGGACCAGTTGGAACTCATCGCGGAATCGAAACTCCGCGACGAACTCGAACTGGACGACGGCGAACACGTCACGGTCCACATCGAGGAGGTCCAATGAGCCACCCCGTCGCCACGTCGGTCAAGCAGGCGGTCGCCGCGTTCCGCGACGGTTCCCCCGTTCTCGTCCACGACGCGGCCGACCGCGAAGGTGAAACGGATCTCATCTATCCCGCCGGTGCGGTCACGCCGGAAGCGGTCTCTCGCCTCCGCAACGACGCCGGTGGACTGATTTGTGTCGCCCTCTCCCACGATGTCGCCGAACGGTTCGACCTCGACTACATGGACGAAATCATCGAGCACCCGGCGAGCGAGGGTCACGACCTCGGTTACGACTCCCGCTCTTCCTTCTCGTTGACCGTCAACCACCGCGACACCTACACCGGTATCACGGACGACGACCGCTCGCTGACGATTCGAGAACTCGCGGCCGCGGCGGCGACACCCGAGGATATCGACTTCGCGGCCGAGTTCCGCGCTCCGGGGCACGTCCACCTGCTCAAGGCCGCTCCTGACCTGCTCGCCGAACGACAGGGCCACACCGAACTCGGAATCGTCCTCGGCGCGGCCGCCGACCGGTCCCCTGCCGTCGTCGTCTGTGAGATGCTCGACGACGAAACCGGCAGTGCGCTCTCCCCCGACGACGCCCGCGCCTACGCCGAACGCCACGACTTCCCGTATCTCGAAGGGGCGGAGATTGTCGAATCGCTCGGCTGACCATTTCGCGCACGTCTCGGGATGTGACCGTAATTCTTCATCTCGTAACGAAATTTCTTCCCTCTCGTTGCGGTAATCTCGAAACAGGTATGTCAATTATGAAAAATGTTAATCTCCTTGTAAGTCGATATCCTTTGTATGGACTTCAAAGTAAGAGCAATCGTGTACGGAATCGTCGCGACCATCATCGTCGGCCTCCTCAGTGGGGCAGTCGTCCCGTTCACGGACATGACACTTCCCATCGTGGGCGCTGGACTGACCGGCATCATCGGTGGTCTCGTGGCTGGCTACGTGTCCGGAACGAAACTCGATGACGGCGCGCTCAACGGCGGCGTCGCAACCGCCGCCGGGGCCATCGTCGCCCTCGTCGTCCTGACCGTCGCCGGATTGTTGGCCGCCGGTCTCATCACGACCATGGGTCTGTTCGCCTTCGGCGTGATGTACGTGATCGTCGCCGCGATCCCCGGTGCCGTCGGTGGCGCACTCGGGTCCTGGCTGAAGGGTCGCTCGGACGAACGCACCGCCGCACGGCCCGCCTGATACCGAATCGAACGGTCCGTCGGACGCGAACCGCCTGAACCACTCGTTTTTCGACCGATTCGAACGCGTTTCATCGTCGAGTCCGCTCCGTTCATACTTGAATAGTTGAACAACCGTTCATCTATCTTCGTGCAACCGAAACGCAGCGATTTCGATCCCGTTCCGACTTCGCTTCCATCTTGACTTCGGTTTCGTCCAACTTCGCTTTCGTCCTAACTCCGCTTTCGTCCCGACTTCGCTTCCATCCCGACTTCATCACACTCGTGGTACTCGAACCGTTCACCCCACCGCGAGTAATTCCACACAATCGTCCGAAGACAATCGCCAAAACTCATTACTGTGGCCTCCAATGGGTCGTACGTATGAGCTTTGACGAAATGGACGTGGACACGATCTGGATGGACGGCGAGTTCGTCGATTGGGACGACGCACAAATCCACGTTCTCACGCACGGACTGCACTACGGGACGGGTGTTTTCGAAGGGGTCCGTTGTTACGACACCGAAAACGGTCCCGCGATCTTCCGCTGGGAGGACCACCTCCAGCGCCTCTACGATTCGTGTAAACCCTACAACCTCGAAATCGACTTCAGCCCCGAGGAACTCACGGAGGCGACCCTCGAACTCGTCGACCGCCAGGACCTCGCTTCCTGTTACATTCGACCCATCGCCTACTACGGCTACGACAGCCTCGGCGTCAGTCCCGGCGACTGCCCGACCGAAGTGACAATCGCGGCGTGGCCGTGGGGCGCGTACCTCGGCGAAGACGCCCTCGAAAACGGCGTCGAGGTCATGATCTCCTCGTGGCGCAAACACGCCTCCAGCCAGATCCCGACGAACGCCAAGACGACCGGCCTGTACGTCAACAGCCTCCTCGCAGGTGAGGAAGCCCGACGCAACGGCTACGTCGAAGCCATCGTCCTGAACAAGGAAGGCAACGTCGCGGAAGGTCCCGGCGAGAACATCTTCATGGTCCGCGACGGCGAGATTTTCACCCCCGGACTCTCCGAGAGCATCCTCGACGGCATCACCCGCAACAGCGTCATCACGCTGGCCGAGGAGATGGGCTACGAGGTCCACGACGACGCGACCATCAGTCGCGGCGAACTCAACACCGCCGACGAACTGTTCTTCACCGGCAGCGCGGCGGAGGTCACGCCCATCCGGCAGGTGGACAACGTCGAAATCGGAAACGGTAGCCGCGGTCCCGTGACCGAGGAACTCCAGACCGCCTTCTTCGACCTCGTGAACCGTCGCACCGACGACCACGACGAGTGGTTCACGTACGTCGAATAATCGATTTCAGTTTTTACGGTTTCGTCCGTCGTCAGAGAGACACGGAAGGCGCGATAGAGACGGCGACTGGACATCCCGAGCGACGAAACGGACGGCTATCGAAAGGCCTCTATTTCGGATGGAAACCCGATGACTGAAGCGCCTTTTCGGTCCACTTCATCGACCTGAAACGCACCGCTGATCGGCCGGAACACACTGCAGAAAGATAGATCGCGGAGTTAGCTCGTGACGGCGACTTCGCCTTCCGCTCGCTCCGGTTCGCGGGCCTGCTGTTCTTCCTTCTCGCTCTCTTCTTTCTTGGCCTTGATCTTCTTCATTCGGAAGATCTCCTCGCGCTCTTGCTCCTCGAGTTTCTGCTCGATGTAGCTCTCGGACTCGTAGAGGTCCGGCAGGAGCTTGAATTCTAGCGCGTTGACACGACGCTTCGTCTTCTCGATCTCGTCCAGCATCTTCTTCATCGCCGTCTCGATTTCGGCGGCGAGGATGATGCTTTCGAGCAGGTCCTCGTAGGCGTCCGCGGTCTCGTCGATACGGGCGCTCGTCCCGAGGACACCGTACCCACGCTCGTCCAGCGACTTCTTGACTTTCGAAGACTCGATCTGCGGGACGACGACGCCCATGATGTTCTTCGACTCCGTCGTGATTTCGGGATGCTCACGGAGTGCCGCGGCGGCCCCACGAACTGCGACGTCCCCTTCCATCGCACGAGCCATGTTGATGGTCTGCTGTGCGCTCTCGTAATCCTCGTCCAGACCGGACCGTACGTCCTGTGCTTGGTCGAGGATGTCCATAAACTCCATAATGAGTCCGTCACGCTTCTGCTCCAGCGTGTCGTGACCCCGTTCGGAGAGATCGATGCGATCCTCGATCGCCATGAGGTTCTTCCGAGTGGGTTTGACGTCCGTGGCCATGTTGGTTGATCATAAAAACTCGAACGGGATAATTCTTTACAGTCGAAAGCCGCTCCGCGGCGATATCCGCGACACGGAACTGGATATCTCTCCGTCGCTCGACACCATGTTTACCGCCGTAAAGAAAAAACCGCGTAGCCGCGTTTAGTCCGCCGCGACTTCTTCCGCTTCTTCCTCGACGTAGTGCTCCTCGATTTCGTCTTCGCTCACGCGATTGAGCTTCGTCTTCGGAAGCATCGAGATGAGTTCCCAGCCGATGTCCAGCGTCTCTTCGATGTCACGGCTCGTGTGGAAGCCCTGATTGAGGAACTCGTCCTCGAAGCGGTCGGCGAAGTCGAGGTACCTGTTGTCGTCCTCGCTCAGCGCTTCACGACCGACGATGTTCACGAGGTCGCGCAGGTCCTCACCTTCCGCGTACGCCGCGAACATCTGGTCGGAGAGACCGGAGTGGTCTCCACGGGTGAGCCCCTCGCCGATACCGTCGTCCATCAGCCGCGAGAGGGACGGAAGCGGGTTGATCGGCGGTTTGACACCCTGCGAGTTCAGGTCGCGGTCGAGCATGATCTGCCCTTCCGTGATGTACCCGGTCAGGTCGGGAATCGGATGCGTGTCGTCGTCGCCCGGCATCGTGAGGATGGGAATCTGCGTGACGGACCCCTTGCGTCCCTCGATACGGCCCGCACGCTCGTAGAGCTGTGCAAGGTCCGTGTACATGTATCCGGGGTAGCCACGTCGACCCGGAACCTCTTCGCGGGCGGCACCGATCTCACGGAGCGCCTCACAGTAGTTCGTCATGTCCGTCAGGATAACCAGCACGTGGTAGTCCTTGTCGAACGCGAGATACTCCGCCGTGGTGAGCGCCATTCGCGGCGTGACCGTCCGCTCGACTGCGGGGTCGTCCGCGAGGTTCATGAAGACGACCGAGCGTTCCAGCGCACCGGTCCGCTCGAAGTCCTCCATGAACTCGTTCGCCTCTTCGGCCGTGATGCCCATCGCGCCGAACACCACTGCGAACTCGCTCTCTTCGCCTTCCTCCTCGTCTTCGAGCACGCTCGCCTGTCGTGCGATCTGAAGCGCGAGGTCGTTGTGCGGCAGACCGGATGCCGAGAAGATGGGTAGCTTCTGTCCGCGAACCAGCGTGTTCATGCCGTCGATGGCCGACACGCCGGTCTGGATGAACTCCTCGGGATACTCCCGTGCGTACGGGTTGATCGCCGCGCCGACGATGTCACGCCGCTCGTCCGGAACGATTTCCGGACCGCCGTCGATTGGCTGTCCGGACCCGTCGAGGACGCGTCCGAGCAGGTCCTCGGTGACAGGCATCTTCAACGTCTCACCGAGGAATCGAACTGACGATTGGCGGTCGATACCTTCGGTGCCTTCGAACACCTGAATCGAGACGAGTCCCTCGCTCGATTCGAGCACCTGTCCGCGCAGCGTTTCGCCGGCCGGTGTCTCGATTTCGACCATCTCGTCGTATCCGATGGGCTCATCGACCTCGGCGAACACCAGCGGACCGCTGATTTCGGTAATTGTCTGGTATTCTTTCATTAGTATTTCTCCCTGAGCTCTTCGGTGATGTCCTCTTCGATCTCTTCGACGAAGTCCTCCCAGTCCTCGGTCACGCCGATACGGTTCAGGCGTGGGGCGGCCTCGATGGACGTGATTTCGTCAATCGGCACGCCAGCTTCGAGCGCTGCGAACGCTTCGTCGTTGAACGTCTCGATGGCTTCGAGCATCCGGTAGGTCTTCTCCGGCGAACAGAAGGCGTCCGTGTCGTTGAACGCGTTCTGCTGGAGCCATCCTTCACGGAGGTAGCGTGCGACTTCGAGCGTCAACTGCTGGTCTTCCGGCAGCGCGTCCTTTCCGACGAGCTGAACGATCTCCTGCAGTTCGCCCTCCTCGTCGAGAACGTCGGTCGCCCACTGGCGTTTCTCGGGGAAGTCCTGCCGGACGTTCTGTTCGTACCACGGATCGAGTTGATCCTTGTACAGCGAGTAGGATTCCTCCCAGTTGATCGCCGGGAAGTGCCGACGTTCCGCGAGGTCGGCGTCAAGCGCCCAGAACGTCTTCACGATACGCAGGGTGTTCTGCGTGACGGGCTCGGAGAAGTCTCCCCCTGGGGGACTAACTGCACCGATGGCCGTCACCGAACCTTCCGTACCGTTGATGTTGTCGAACTTGCCTGCGCGCTCGTAGAACTGGGCGAGTCGGGCGGCGAGGTACGCCGGGTATCCCTCTTCGCCGGGCATCTCTTCGAGACGCGAGGAAATCTCGCGCATCGCCTCCGCCCACCGCGAGGTGGAGTCGGCCATGAGTGCGACGTCGTATCCCATGTCGCGGTAGTACTCCGCGATGGTGATTCCCGTGTAGATGCACGACTCGCGTGCTGCCACGGGCATGTTCGACGTGTTCGCGATGAGGCACGTCCGCGACATGAGCGGTTTGCCCGTTCGCGGGTCTTCGAGTTCCGGGAAGTCCTCGATGACTTCCGTCATCTCGTTTCCGCGCTCGCCACAGCCGACGTAGACGACGATGTCCGCGTCGGCCCACTTGGCCAGCGAGTGCTGAGTGACCGTCTTTCCGGACCCGAACGGTCCCGGAATCGCGGCCGTCCCACCTTTGGCGATGGGGAACAAACCATCAAGAATTCGCTGCCCGGACACCAGCGGTGTCAGGGGCGTCTTCTTGTCGACGCTCGGTCGCGCCTCACGAACCGGCCACTCCTGTTGCATCGAGACTTCTTCGCCGTTGTCGAGTTCGACGATGGCCTCGTTGACGTCGTAGTTGCCGCTCTTCACGCTGACGACTTCGCCGCCCTCGTAGTCCGGCGGCACCATCACCTTGTGTTCGATGCTCTCGGTCTCGGGAACGGTTCCGACGATGTCGCCGGGTTCGACCGTGTCACCTTCGTTGACGGTTGCGGTGAACTCCCACGTCTTCTCCTGGTCGATACCCGGAGCGTCGACACCACGGTCGAGGAACGCGCCCATCTTGCTTTCGAGAACGTCGAGCGGGCGTTGCACTCCGTCGTAGATGGAGTAGAGCATTCCCGGTCCGAGTTCGACCGACAGCGGTTCGCCCGTGTTCTCGACGGGTTCACCGGGTGCGACGTTCGAGGTCTCCTCGTACACCTGAATCGTGGTTACGTTTCCTTCGATTTCGATGACCTCTCCCATCAGCCCTTCCTCACCGACGTACACGACGTCGTTCATCCGGGCACCGAGGTCCGTGGCGGTAACGACCGGTCCGCTCACGCTCTGAATGACGCCGTCCTCACGGACGACGTCGCTGTCTGTTGCCTGGCTCATTCGTTATCACCTTGTTCGTCTTCGTCCATAAGGTCGATACCGATCGCACGCTTGATCTTGTCGCGGAGTCCGCTGCTTCCCGCGCCACCGCCCAGCGCTACGAGGGTGGGCTCGATACTCGTCTCGACGTCGTTCCGGACGTTCCGAGAGAGATGTTCGAGGTCGTCGTCGTGCATCACGATGATGCCCACGTCGTCGTCCGTCAGTACGCGAGAAACTGCGTCGTCCAAGCTCTCCGCTTTCTCGTCATCCGGAACGTTTTCGAACTTCCGGACGCCTGCGAGGCGAAATCCGGTCGTGAAGTCCGGGCTCCCGATGACGGCTATCTCTTGGCTCATAGTAGTACCAGTTCCTCTTCGATTTGGTCCTCTGACAGTCCCGCTTCGCGCCCTCGTGCGATCGCACGGATGTTATCGACTTCACGCTGTTTGGCGAGAACGTAAGCGAACACTGGACACACGGATAACGGAAACACGTGTGAAAGGTGGTCCGAGTATTCGAGCAACGCCTTATCTAGAGCGTGCTCGAATCCAATCAGACTGTCGGCTCGCTCAAGCTCGTCCAGCGCTTCGTCCAGTTTATCCCCGTAACGGCTGTCACGAAGCCGGGCGATCAGTTCGTCGGGATTGCCTGCGAGTTGTGCCAGTGTCGATGCGTCGAACAGCCGTCCCCCGGAGATGTAGTACTTCGCGGGGTCGATGTCGGCGCCGCTTCGGCTGGCACGAAGGACGTTCCGGATGTTCCGGAAGTCGATTTCCGCTTGCAAGAAATCGACGTACATGTCCGTTGCGCGGTCCGGACCGACGATGATTCCGTCCATCAGCGCTTCGTAATACGCCCGATCGATGGCGTTTTCGAGCGGGATCAACAGCCCGGTCTCCTCGTGATCCTGATACGCTTCTTCGACGGCGTCGCCGAACATCGTATCGGACAGGAGATCGACGACTTCCTCGATGGTGGTCGCGTCGAGCATCCGGTCGAGGAAGCGGTTGGAGAACTCACCGGCGCGGATCAGGTCCGCCTCGACGAGTTCTCGATCCGCGTCGGAGTAGATGCCACGGATCACGGTCTTGATGTTCCAGTCGTCGAACTTCCGGAGATAGCGGGCGATGAGGTCGTAAAGTTTCCCGTCGGCCCACTGCAACAGGTCGTCGAAGTGCTTGGCGAGGTTGGCGTGGAGCGCGTACTCCACGAGGTTGACGCCATCGTAGCGTGCGCCGAGTGCGTTCACTTCCTCCTCGTACTCCGTCTCCTCCATGTACCGGGCGATTTCTCCCGGGCCCATTCGAATGAGCTTGCGGTAGTCCTCCTCGGAGAAGAGAGTGGCGCGGCGCGTCTTGACGCGCGCGTTGACGTACTCGTAGTTTGATGCGTCGCTGCTAATAACCTTCATTGGTCGTCAAACAGCTTCGAGCTGATGTCTTTTAGCTGATCGTCCCAGACGGTTTCGAGGATCGAGTCGAACGTGTTGTTCACTCTGACTCTCGACGCGTCGCCTTCGACGACGACGCCGCCGAGACAGTCGTACTCACCGGCGTGCTCGAAGTTTTCGTAGTCGTCCAGGATCTCGGTGACGAGTTCCTCGTCGGACGGACACGAGTAGACGCGGACCGATTCCTCGTCCTCGAACTCGGTCGCTGCGGCGTCGAGCAGTTCGCGCGTCAGCTCCTCGCGCTCGTCGCCGCCGAGCTCCGAGAGACGGTCCTCGACCGCATCGCGAACGTCCTGGATGACGTCACGACGGGCGCTCAGGCGCTTCTGTTTGGCTTCGAGCTTGGCACCCGAGAGGCGCTGGTCGCGTTCCTGTTCGATCTGGTTCTCGATCTCTCGTTCTTTCGCCGCTACGATTTCATCGGCGTCCGCTTCGGCCGCCTCGACGATCTCGGCGGCGCGGTCGTCGGCCTCTGCGCGGATTTCGTCCGCGCGCGTGCTGGCTTCGTCCCGAATGTCCTCAACTACTGTTTCCAAACTCATAGGTGGAAATGAAATTGGTCGTTATTGTACGATGAACACGACGACCAGCGCCAGAATGACGAGGGTCTCCGGGAGCACCGTCATGATCAGTCCGAGACCGAAGAAGTCGCGGTCCTCGGCGATTGCGCCGACGGCGGCGGCACCGATGCCACCCTCCGCGACGCCTGCGCCGAGTGCGGCGAGACCGACACCGAGCGTAGCACCTGCCTTCGGAGGGAAGGCCGGGGTAGTGTTTGCAGCGTCCTGTGCGAGCAGTACCGCGGTCTGTGTGAATGCGAGTATGAATTCGTACATGGTTTACTTAGTCCTCTGTGGTGTAGGATCTGTCGTAGCCGAACGGTTGGAACTTCTCCCCACCGCCCTCATAAAACTTCCCAAAGAATTCCACGTATTCCAGTCGCAGGGCCTGTAGACCTGCGCTGACGATGCCGAGCGCTAGCACGACAAGGTGGCCCAGGATCAGCAGGACGATTCCGAAGAGTACCCCGATGATACCCATGTGGAACAGCCCAGGGAAGACTACCTCGCCGTGGCTGACGGCGGACGGGGCCGTATCGATGAGGTAGTGGTAGCTCTCTCCATCGAAGGAGGCGCCGAACACGAGTAGGTTGACGACGAGCGCGATACCCGCCTCTGCGATGATCTCTGCGGTCAGCCGTGCGTAGGAGAGCACGTGCGTGACGACTTCCAGGCCATCTACGAGTGCGATGATCAGTCCTTCGCTGACGACGAGCGCGATCATGCCGACGAGGGCGATCGCTAAGCCCACCATCCCGGTCTCGGGTGAGAAGCCGGTAAAGCCGAGCGGAACAGGCTCCCCGTTGAACACCGTGAATAGGAACTCCGGTTTCGAACCCTTGGTGCTCGTACTGAGAATCCAGAGCCAGAGCCCGTTCATCAGCAGTATCCAGGAGCCTGCCTCCATGAAGGCGTGCTTGATCCCGTGGTCCAACTTCTCGCGGAAGTCGAAGATGAATCCCACGTTGATGTGGAGCAACCCGACGAGGATGCTCATGACTAGCCAGAGGTACGCCCACTCGACGGCCGACGGTGTCAGCCCCTTTTCCATCGGTGGACCGCCAGCCCCGTAGAGGGCGTGAGCGAAGTGGAAGCCGAAGAACTCGGCGAAGATGATACCGAAGACGATGGTGACTCCGCCGGACCAGAGCGCGATGCCGCCGAGGCTCTTGAACCCGCCGTCGAATCGGGTGAAGAGGTACCACCCCACCGTAAGGTAGATCAAGCCGTACCCCACGTCGCCGATCATGAATCCGAAGAAGATCGGGAGCGTGAGGAACAGCACGATGGTTGGATCGATCTCGAAGTATCGCGGCCTGTTGATGGTTTCGACCAACAGTTCGAACGGCCGAGTCGGGTCAGGGTTGTCCTGGACGACCGGCGGGTTCTCCTCCGTACCGCCGTCCATGGCGACGTGGTGTTCCTCCGTTGGGTTGCGATAGGCGGCGCGTTCGAGTTCGTCGACATCGGCGCGGTCGCCGACCGCCGACCGAATGGCGGTCACAAGGTCGTCGTAGCGGTCGGACGGGATCCACCCTTCGGCGATGAAGGCGTTCTCCGTCGTTGCAAACTGAAGCGGCGCTTCCTCTTTCTGTACCTCGATAGCGAGTTTTTCCTCGGCCGCCAACAGGAAGCCAGCAGCATCGAGTTTCACGTCGTTTAGCTCGCTCTCGACGCCGTTGAGCTTCGATTCGTGCTTCTGATAGTCGTGTTCGAGCTCCGCGACGTACTCCTCGGGGCTTCCCGAGGCCTCCGGAACGTCGTACGTCGTAAACTCGATACCGACCAATGCCTCGCCGAGTGCGTCTTCCGCCCCGTCTTCCGGGTAGACGAAGACGGCGACCGTCCGCTCCTCGGAGAACAGTTCGTACTCCTGAACGTCGCTCGACTCGGCGAGCGCGCGTTCGATTTCGTTCGCGTCCCCTTCGCCAACGGCGACCTGTAGATGGTCGTATCCCGACAACAGATCGAGGTCGATGCCGAGGGTGGCGAACGGCTTCATCGCGTCTATCCGTTCTTCGACGCTCTGTAGTTCTGCTTCGAGTTCGTTTCGTCGGGCGTCCAGGCGGTTGACCTGTGCTCGAATCTCTTCGAGTTCCTCTTCGAGGGCTTCGCCGGTAACGATTCGCTGCGGACCGGCGTCCTCCCCACTCACCTCAAGAATACTTTCGATCGAACGAACGGTGACGAGTTTGTCGGATGCCTCGTCCGCGCCAGTGACGGGGTTGCCCGGGTCGAATCCTTCCCACGACCCATCGTAATCCGACAGATGTACGAGATTCAGTTCGTGAATCGCTTCGATGACGTCGGGCATGACCATCCGCGACCCTGCCACCGAGACCTTGCTCATCCGTTCAGGTCTGAGCATGCACCGCCTCCCTGAATCTGTCGATGACTAATTCTATCGCCTCCTCTTTGTTCTCTTCGGCACGAGTTTCGAGCTCTTCTCGCTCTTTCTCGCCCTCTGCGAGGATCTGTTTGCGCTCGGATTCGATATCTTCACGCGCATTTTCGAGTCGTTTCTCTTCCATCTCGTTGGCCTCTTCTTGAGCTTCCGAGCGGATCTCCTCCGCCTTCGTGTGCGCCTCCGAAATCCGCTCTTCGCGGTCCTCCTCGGCTTGCGCGACGATGCCGTCAGCCTCCGTTTCGGCCTCTTTTATTCGTTCTAGAACGTCCGGTCTCGGCATATGTGGTAATCACGCGAATGGTTGCGCCAGAGGCTATAAACTACTTGCGGAACCATTTGGCTCCCCGTCGGGCGAAAATGGTGGGGATTCATCATCGTTCGGTCCCAACCGCAACGCAATTACAATGGGCATTCTCGAAGACAAACGTCGAGCACGAATCTTTTACAAATACCTCTCGAAGGTGTACGATCAGGTCAACCCGTTCATCTGGAACGAGGAAATGCGCGACGAAGCGCTGTCGATGCTCGACATCGAATCTGACGACCGAGTGCTCGATGTCGGTTGCGGGACCGGGTTCGGAACCGAAGGACTCCTCGAACATACCGACAACGTCCACGGTCTCGATCAGAGCGTCCACCAACTTGGAAAGGCGTGGGCAAAAATCGGAAAATATGACCCCGTCAGCTTCTACCGAGGGGACGCCGAGCGACTGCCGTTCAAGGACGATTCGTTCGATGTCGTCTGGTCGTCCGGTTCCATCGAATACTGGCCCGACCCGGTCGAAACCCTCCGTGATATCCGCCGTGTTACCAAACCCGGCGGCGAGGTTCTGATCGTCGGTCCGAACTACCCCGGAACGGGCGTCATGCAGAAAGTCGCCGATACGATCATGCTCTTTTACGACCGCGACGAGGCGGATCGAATGTTCCACGAAGCGGGCTACGAGGACATTCGTCACCGGGAGATGGGTCCGAGTTACGACCCCGATATCGCCATCACGACTGTCGCGCGCGTTCCTGAAGAATAGGTACTGTTCGAGGATTATAGAAGACGTTCGAGGATTTTCAGCGTGCAGTCGCTTCGATTTCGTTGACGAGCGTTCCGTTTTCGACGATCCGAACGGTGACTTCGTCCCCTCGTTCGAGTAACGGTGCGTTGGTTTCGGCGAGCGTGAAACTCGCCGTTTCTCCCACGTGCCACGTCGGATCGGATGCGCTGTTGAACGGTCCTGTCGGCCCGGCACGAAACCCGTCCGCCGAAAAGAACGGAACTGGCGGTTGATGGGCGAGCGGTTCTCCGTTCACACGCACTTCGATCTCGATCGAATCGACGTCGAGCGAATCTCCTGCCCGGTGTGTAAACGCTATCCGGTTTGTTGCCGCAGTAGCCGAAACCCCGATGACGGCGTGTTTCGGTTCCCGTACCGACATCGAATGTACCGCCACTGCCCCGATGGTTCCGCCGATGACGAGCGTGACGACGAGTAAAAGGACGACCCCGACGACGGGCGAGACGGCGCGTTTCGACACGCCAGTCAGTGGTTCCGTATTGCTATTTCAACCTTAGGCCGATCCACCAGCATTCCGTGGCGTTTCACCATTGGAACTCCCGTTCGTTACTCCGTACGGGGTGAGTGTCACTTTCACCGTCTCGGAGTCGTGTGTCGCGGTGACGGTGAACTCCCGACTCGGTGATACCGTGTATATCGTTCCAGTCGGTCCGGTATCCCCGAGTTCCGTCTCCCCGATTTCGATATGACCGTCGACCGGATCACCCTCCGAATCGGTCAGGTTTATTCGGAGCGGTCCGCCGGAGTACGTTCGATTGACGACGAGATGCAGATTCGTGCTGTTGTTTTGGAACGTGGTTCCGTACGGTACGTGGTCGTCGCCAGCCAGGACCTTATACTGTATCTCTCGGTATATCTTCTTCGTGCCGCTGTCGAGATACGCTCTGATGAGCCCCTGTGGGTGAACGATTCTCGTTTTCGTCACTTTGTCGTACACCTGGTATGTGCTTGGTGGATCCCCATTAGCCGACGCCCAGGGATATTGACTGACCGTGACGTTACGGGCTTTTTGAACCGATAAAAATCCGTTTACGCTTCTATTTCGATAGTCATCTCGATACGCTTCACGGATGTATTGGTCGTTGATCACTGTCGCGAGGACGACACCTGATTGGCTTGTTGCCACGTAGAGGGGCTTCGAACTCGTCCCGTAGCGGATACTACTGACTGCCGATTCACGTACTCGGCTACGCAGCGGTATCAAATCAGATTGAAATTCCCGCTCGTGAGGTGAGAACTTGACGACATTTTCCCCTTCGGACGTCATATACTTCATCGAACGTTCCAGGTCGTCAGCTTCCGTCTGAAGTATCGCGAGTTCTTTTACGTATTCGTCCGTATCGATCTCTTGACCGTTGAACTGCTGGCTCGCCGTCCGCTCGTGGGTCTGGAGGGATGAGAGTTTCCGTTCGAGTTTTCCCCTGAATCGAAGCAGTATCTGTCTCTTCTCTCCGCTCGTGCTCACTTTCGATAATTGCTCGTCGAGCGTGTACATCCGCTTCTCTGTTTTTAGCGTGTTCCTGTCCATCTCGAGCGCAGTGCTAAGACTCAGCGAAGGGGTAGCCGTATCACTTCTACCTGCCGTTCCGAGACTTAGGTGGGCGGACGTGTTGTTGAATCCCGATGGATGTGTCGGATTCTTCGCACTCGGTGTCGTCGTTGTCGGTGACGACGCCCCGACTCCAAACACTGCCGCAGGCGAACAGAGGATGAGAAGGACTGTAACTAAAACGGGGAACGCCCGATTCATATAGTTGGTTACGCAACTACTCATTAAAATACGTACGGGATTTCTTTGCCCTTGGATAAACTCCAGAGATTTACGTAAATCTTGTAAGTCAGTTGCTGATGTTTTATCGCACGGATGGAAAGTATTTTCTTGCCTGCTTGACCACACATGGATATGCGGTCACACTTCGCCCTCCTCGTGGTCCTCCTATCCCTCCTCATTGCGGGTACCACCGTTGTCGCGGGTGATATCAACTCACATTCGACCAGCAGTCATGTGGTACAAGACCGTACCGCGAAGAACGCGACGCAAACCAACGGGACGACGATGCGGATCAAACCCCGCTCCGATGGTGACGCCAGGTGGAACGTTTCGATGCAGTTCGCACTTACCGACGAGAACGAAACGGCAGCGTTCGAACGAATGGGTGAGGATTTCGAGAACGGTAACCTCAACAGCGGAAGCGTCAGTCTTTCTGCGAAGACGTTTCGAGCGATCGCTAGACAGGAACAGGCTGCGACGGGGCGTCAGATGCAGATTCGGAACCCGCAACGGAACTACTTCGTCAGCAACGACACCGGAACGCTATCGCTCACCTTCATTTGGACGAATTTTACGCGGGTGAACGGTGATCGGCTCTATCTCCACGACGTATTTCTGTATAACGACGGTGAATCGACGTGGCTTCGTTCGCTTTCCGAAAAGCAGACTCTCGTCATCGAGGACCCCGACGGGTATCGGATTCTCGACTCTAACATCGGACACAACAACGGAACCATTTCCGTGTCTGGAAGCTCCGAAAGCGCTCGTCCCCTTCCGGAACTCCTCGACGTCACATACACCGAAAAAGACACGTCGGGTCCGACGGAGAACTCTTTCCCTTACGAGTATGCCGCCGGATTCTTGGCCCTCGTCGGTCTCACCGGTGCCGGTGTCTACGCATTCCTCCAGCGCGATGACGACGATGATGAACTCGTCGTCGATTCCGACCCCGTCGATGGACAACCCGTACCGCCGGAACCCGATCCGGACGACGACCCTGAACCGGACCTCGACTTGCTGTCCGACGAGGAGCGCGTCGAACACCTGTTGAAACAGAACGGCGGTCGAATGAAACAGGCGACCATCGTCAAGGAGACGAACTGGTCGAACGCCAAAGTCTCCCAGTTGCTCTCGGCGATGAACGAGAGCGGGCGTGTGGACAAACTTCGAATCGGTCGGGAGAACCTCATCACGCTCCCCGGCGAGGACATCACCGATTTCGATACCGACGAGTAGCCGCCCGATCTCCCCCGCCAATAGGTAACAAATCCGATTAGTACGGCGTGTGCATTGTCAGCCGTTTCGAAAACGTTTACCCGCTACCCGGAAAGGAATTGATTATGAAGGTCCTTGTAACGGTGAAAGAAGTCGCCGAACTCGCGGATGACTTCGAGGTGGAAGGGACGAGGTAGACGACCGCTACCTCGAATATGACCTGAACGAGTGGGATGACTACGCCGTCGAGGAGGGTGTCCAGCTGAACGAGGCGGGCATCGCCGACGAAGTCGTAACCGTCACTATCGGCCCGGAACGCGCCGAAGAGACGATCCGGATGGCTCTCGCCAAAGGGGCGGACCGTTCGATCCGCGTCTGGGACGAAGCACTCGAAGACGCCGGACTGCTCGACGTGGAGACCAAAACCGAAATCCTCTCCGCCGTTGTCGCGGAAGAGGAACCCGACCTCGTGTTGACCGGCGTGCAAGCCGGTGACGACGCGTTCGGCGCGACCGGTGTCGCACTCGCCGACGAGATCGACTTCGAGTGGGGTGCGGTCGTCAACGGCCTCGACGTGGATGCCGACGATGGCGTCGCACATGTCCACCGCGAACTGGAGGGCGGCGTCGAGGAACTGACGGACATCGAAATCCCGGCCGTACTGACCATCCAGACGGGTATCAACGAACCGCGCTACGCGAGTCTGCGCGGAATCCGACAGGCACAGTCCAAGGAAATCGCACCGAAGACGCTCGGCGACCTCGGTCTGAACGCCGACGCGGTGGGGAGCGATTTGACACTGACCGACATGTACGAACCCGAGAGCGAGAGCGACGCGGAGATTTTCGAGGGAAGCACCGATGAGACGGCGGCGAAACTTGCTGACGTGCTCCGCGAGAAGGGGGTCGTCCAATGAGCGACGTGCTCGCCATCACGGAACACCGACGCGGTGACCTCCGCGACGAGAGTTTCGAAATCATCTCCGCAGGCCGTGAACTCGCCGACGACGCGGGTGGCGACCTGCACCTCGCCGTCATCAGCGGCGACGTGGATTCCTACGCGGACACGCTGAACCGCACCGGCGTCGATGCGATCCACACCGTCGAATACGGCGAGGAGTTCAACCACGACGTGTACGTACAGGCCATCGAGGCGCTGGTCGGCGACCTCGAACCGACGTTCGTCCTCATGCCGAACAGCGTGAACGGACTGGACTACGCGCCCGCCGTCGCCAACCGTCTCGACCTGCCGCTCGTCACCGACGTCATCGGCTTCGAGTACGGCGACACGCTCACGACGACGCGTGAGATGTACGGTTCGAAAGTCGAGACGACGGTGGAAGTCGAGGGCGACCAGTTCGCCCTGACGACCCGTGGTGCCGAGTGGCCGGAAGCGGAAGGCGTCGGCGACGCCGACGTCTCCGCGTTCGACTTCGAACCCGACGAGGACGCCATCCGCTCGACCGTCACCGGATTCGAGGAAGTCGGCGCTGGCGACGTGGACATCAGCGAGGCGGAGTTCCTCGTCAGTATCGGCCGCGGTATCGAGGAGGAGGACAACCTCCCGCTCATCGAGGACCTCGTGGAAGCCACCGGCGCGACGCTCTCCTCGTCACGTCCCATCGTGGACAACGGTTGGCTCCCGAAGAATCGGCAGGTCGGCCAGTCCGGTTCGCAGGTGACGCCGAAGGTCTACCTCGCGATCGGTATCTCCGGTGCGGTCCAGCACGTCGCCGGGATGAAGGGTTCAGACACCATCATCGCGGTCAACACGGACCCGAACGCACCCATCTTCGACATCGCCGACTACGGTATCGTCGGCGACCTGTTCGAAGTAGTGCCGGAACTGATCGAGCAGTTTAGCTAAGGATTTCGCGGTTTTTTGGTCCAGATTTTTGCCGCTCGAACGGAGTGAGAGCGGGAAAAAGGTGGTCGAAGTAGTGCCGGAACTGATCGAGCAGTTTCAGCTAAGGTTTTCGCGGTTTTTTGGTCTCTTCGTGAGCGAAGCTCTGACGGTGCAGAATTTTGCCGTTCGTCGTTGACCGTTGACCGACGGGAATCGGTCGTTATTCTCCGCTACTGCGAATCGGTCAGTCGCCCCGAATCCGCGTCAGAATCCGGTCCTTCCGTCGAATCGGCTTCGAGGACGTCCTCCAGCCATCGGCCACGGAAGAAAAAGAACGCGCCAGCGACGGCCGCCGTCACGTTCGATACTGCGATGGCGTACCACGCGCCGGTGGCGCCGACGCTGAAGACGAGGATGGCGACAACTGCGATGACAGCACGGACTCCCCACAACGACGTCACGGCGATTCCCATCGCCATCCGGGTGGACCCCGACCCGTAGAACGCTCCGTTCATCATGTGGTAGGCGGCCATGATGATCCACGTCGGCGCGACGATTCGGAGGAACGTCGCACCCTGATCGATTATCGCGTCGGAGCCTGCCCCCGTGATAAACAGGCCGACGATGGGTCGAGCGTACCAAAACGTCAGCACGCCAGCGACGAGGAAGGCCACCCCGAGGATTGCGACGGCGATGTACACCGTGCGTCGAGCGCGATCCCGCCGCCTGTTTCCGAGGTTTTGCCCGACCACGGTCTCGACGGACATCCCCATCGCCACAGTCGGAAGCCAAACGAGGGAGATGAATCGGGTGCCGATACCGTACGCCGCGACGGCGTCGGTGCTGACGGTAGCGAGGAGCGCCGTCATGACGATGACCGCGATGGATTGGGTGCTCTGGTCGATAGCTCCGGGAACCCCGATTCGAAGTATCTTCCCGACGGTCTCGGATTTCAACCGGAGGTCGTCCAGCGCGAGATGCAGACCGACGCGGCCGCCGAACAACAACCAGAATCCGATGACGGCCGCGATTCCCCGCGAGAGAACGGTCGCTACCGCGGCGCCTGCGACTCCAAACCCGCCGAAGCCAGTGGTGGTAAACAGCGAACGCTGGAGTCCACCGAGACCGAACCATCCGAACAGCGGATTGCCAGTAAATCCGAGGACGAAAAACGGGTCGAGTACGATGTTGAGGCCGACGCTGAGGACCATCAGATACATTGGCGTCTTCGTGTCTCCCCAGCCACGGAGTAGGGCCATGAACACGTAAAAGCCGAAGGTGAACGGCATGCCGAGGACGACGATTCGCGTGTAGGTGACGGCCAATTCGTGGACCTTCGTTCCCGGCGTGGTCCCGATGGCGTGGAGCAATTCCGGGGCGAAGACGACGCCAAGCATCGAAACGGCAACCGAGAGCAATCCGACGAAGCCGACCGTTTGTCCGGCGACGTGCCCGAGTCGATCGTCGTTGCCTGCGCCCGTGTTCTGCGCGATGAGGATGGTTCCCGCGTTCGTCATCCCGCCGCCGACGCTTACGAGCAGGAATATCGGCGGCCACGAGAACGACAGCGCCGCCACCGCATCGGCACCAAGCCGTCCGACCCAGAACGTGTCCGTCAGATTGTACGCCACTTGCAGCAACTGCGTGGCGGTGAGCGGGAGAGCCAACGCGAGAAGCGGCCACAGTATCGACCCGTGGGTGAACCGTGTGGACTTCCCGTTCGAAGCGTCGCTCATGCTCGAATTTTGTATGGTGTACCCACCCGAATAATTCCTCGCGATAGCTGTTAACGTATGACATGAACGATACGACTTGTCAATTCGAATCGTCGTTCCGACCAGCGAACTTTTCACCTCACTCGCGGAGGAACGGGTATGACCGACGAGCGAGAACGACCGTTGGCCCTTCCCACGTACGAGAAACTGGCCGACGAGTACGCCAAACGGGCACCGACGAAGCCGTTCAACGCCGACCTCGAACGCCCGACGACGCTGGGATTGCTCCCCGACATCGAGGGCTTCGACGTACTGGACGCTGGTTGTGGTCCGGGTATCACGGCGGAGCATCTGCTCGAACGGGGAGCGAGCGTCACCGGAATCGACGTGAGTGCCAAAATGCTCGCTCACGCACGGGAGCGTGCCCCCGCGGGGCGATTTCTCCGAGCGGATTTCGGCGAACCCCTTCCCTTCGAGTCGAACCACTTCGACCTCGTGTACAGTTCGTTGGCGTTCGACTACGTCGGGGATTGGGAGTCGCTGTTTTCCGAACTGGGTCGCGTCCTCCGACCCCACGGAATTCTCGTGTTCTCGTGTGGGCATCCGGTCGCGGACACGCTGTACTTCGACCCGGACGATTACTTCGAGACCGAGATGGTGAGCGACGAGTGGACGAGTTTCGGCGACCCGGTGGAGGTTTCCACGTACCGCAGACCGTTAGCGGCGATACTGAACCCCCTGCTGAACGCCCGCTTTCGTCTCGACGGTATCGCGGAGAGTCAACCGACGGAGAAATTCCGTGAGAAATCCCCCGAAACGTTCGAACGGGTGTCCCGCGAACCGACGTTTTTGTCGATCCGTGCCGTGATGACAGCCGACTGAACCCGTCACGTATTTGCGTCCCCCGTCCTGAAGCACAGATGAATGGAGTACCTGATGGCCCGCAGGACGCTCGTCGAAGACCGGTTGGAGGAGGTCGTAGAGCGGGTCGAACCACGTGAACTGTCGGAGCAATTGGCCCACACGGCACTCTCGGGGGGAAAACGGGTCCGGCCGACCGTCGCCATGCTCGTCTGTGAAGCGGCGGGTGGCGACGCCGAGGACGCCGTCGATTTCGGTGTCGGTATCGAACTCGTCCACGACGCGTCGCTCGTCGTGGAGACATCATCGACCGCTCGGACGTGCGCCGCGGCACCGAAAGCGCATGGGCGGAGTACGGCTACGGCCCGGCCATCATCGCCAGTGACGGGATGCTCGGCGAAGCGTTCGAGTTGTTCTCCTCCGATCCACGCGCCATGGAGGTCGTCGCCGAATCGATGATCGAACTCGGCATGGGCGAAGCCTCGGAACTCGTCGCCACGCCGTCGAACCAGCCCGAATACATGGAACTCGCCCGCCGAAAGACCGGTGCGTTGTTCCGCGCCGCCGCCGCGCTCGGAGCCTTGGCGGCCGACACCGACCCCGAAACGGTCGATGCGTTCGGCGAATACGCGGAACGCGTCGGTATCGCCTTCCAGATCCGCGATGACGTGCTCGACGCGACGGCCGACCCCGACGACCTCGGCAAGCCGACCGGACAGGACGAGGAAATCGGTCGCCCGTCCATCGTGCAGGTGACCGACCTCAGCGCCGACGAGGCGAACGAACTCGCCCACGAGCAGTCCGAAGCCGCATTGGCCGCCCTCGACAGGGTCGACGCGCCCGATTCTGCCGCGCTGGACTACCTCCGCGATTTCGCGCAGTTCGTCGTCACACGGGAACACTGAGACGGCTTTTCTCTCCGAGTCGAATGTACGCACCCGCTTTCAGGATGCGCGACGAGTGTGCCCGAGCCATTTCGGCGAGGACACACGAGCATCGGGGAGGGATGGGGGCGTCAAGGAGCGTCGTGCCAGCGGTCGGCACGACGCTCCGCATGCGGTCGCGGTCATTTTCCCTAGCAACTGTCGTCGTCTTCGTCGTTGTAGTTGTCCACTCCTGAACTCACAGACACCCATAAACGAATTGTTGGCACTGTTCGAACTGACGGATATGAAGTCAGTATCGATCGACGAAGCGGATGAATCGGGTGATTCCGAAATTTCACGTCACGAACTGACCGAACCGCTCGGAACGACCCACGTTGCAATCAACTACTATCGCCTTGCTCCTGAAGAAGGACTCCCCGGAGGTCTCCACACGCACATGGACCAAGAGGAGGTATTCGTCGTAATCGAAGGAAAAGCGGCCTTCGAGATGTACCCGTCAATCGACGCTGAAAACGAGGAGGGCAAAACCGTGACCATCAATGCAGGTGAAGCGATCAGATTCGCGCCCGGCGAATTCCGGTCGGGAAAGAACGAATCCGATGACGAACTCGTGATACTCGCGTTGGGCGCACCGCGCGACAGCAATGAGGTGCGTTTCCCCGTGGACTGTCCCGACTGCGGTCTCGGTGAGTTGGGATTCGAGATGACCGACGACGGACCGCTGTTCGTCTGTCCCGAATGTGATACCGAGCGTCTCCCTGACCCGTGTCCCGATTGCGGCGAAGACGGCTTACACGTCGAACTCAGCGATGAAAACCGATCAATCGTCGTCTGTGGCGAATGTGGTGCCGAGTTCGACACGCCCCCGACGACACGCTTATCCGGCGGAACCGAATAGTTCCCGACAAGCGTGGCTATCACGGACAAAATCTACGTCAAAAATCACCGCCAGATCTCCTCGCAGTTGGACACGAACATCCCGAAAGGGGCGTTCAAGGGCGCGACCCTCGATATTCTGTTCCAGGGCGAGGGCCTCCAGAAACTCGACGAGGCGACGCGGGACCGTGTGCTCGACTTCGCCGAGGACTTCCTGGACTGTGACTGCCAGAGCAATCCGTACTGTGGCTGTCCGGAGCGGAAGTTCATGCAGTACCTGCTCGAACTGCGCGAGGGTGGCCTCGGACCGGACGCCATCGTTGACGTGATGACCGACGATTATCTGGTGTACGCGTATCCGGGCGACGTGCTGTCCTTCTTGGACGATTCGGTCCGGACACTCGAAGCCATCGAGGAACTCGCCAACGTGGAGGGCGACGGCTCGATGTCGGAGCGCTCGCGCCAGAAGAAACGGTCGCTGTCGGGCTAATCCCGGTTATCCCAATCGAAACGGTTCGTCGTTCTCCATCTCGTCGTCCAACTCTTCGAGTTGAATGACCTCCTCTTCCTCGACGTCCACCATCGTCTGGAGATGGCGGACGTACTCCTTGTGTTCCTGAAGTTGCTCGCGGAGGTGTTCCGCCTCCAGTTCGAGGCGTTCGTGTTCCCGAACGAAGCTCTTCGGGACCTCGATTTTCGGCGGGAACGACTCCTCGTTGGTCGTCTCGCCGATCTGGTTTTCGGGAACGACTTTGACTTTTCCGTCATGGGCGACCAGCAGGTCCACGTAATCACGGAACACTGCCGACAGCGAGATGTCGCGCTTTTCGGCGATTTCCCGCAGGGTCTCGAACGCGTCCTCGTTGACCCTGAAGGAAATCGTCTTGTTTTTGTTGCCCATCTCAGTGTAGATTAGTGTTGTAAGGGTATTTAACCTTTTGTCAGACATCCACACGGCCGTAACCATGAGATAAGCGCCGTTCCTCATGACCCGATATGCCGGAACATCCCGTCGGTCAATTGGGTGGACCAGTGGGGAAGACCCTCGATAACGCGGCCTTACTGGATAGACTTCCGCAGTACTTCTGGGGTGCCGTGATTTTCTCCATCTCGCTCGCCATCTTTTACCTCGTCGGTCGGTTCGTGTTGGAACCGGCCGTCGAACGAGCGCTCCGAATTCGGAGCGTCAATCGCACCATCCGTGGTGCGATACTGCGCGTCGTTCGTGCGGTGATCTGGTTCGCAGGGATACTCCTCGCGCTCGACCTCGCGGGTGTGGACGTTTTCGGTGCATCCGCGACGCTCGCGGCCGCACTGACCATCGCGGTCGGGTTTGCAACCCGCGATATCGCCGCGAACTTCGTCGGTGGCGTCTTCATCGTCACTGACCCACGATTCAACATCGGTGATTGGATAGCGTGGTCCGAAAACGAAGGCGTTATCGAGGATATCACCTTTCGAGTGACCCGCGTGCGTACCTTCGACAACGAACTCATCACGGTGCCGAACTCCGTCCTCACGACCAACGCCGTGAAGAACCCCGTCGCGGGTGACACGCTTCGCGTTCACCACGAGTTCCCCCTCGCCTACGACGTGGACGTCGATGCGGTGGATGCCATTCTCTTGGAGGAAGCCGACCGTCACGACGACATCATGGACGACCCGGCACCCTCCGTCCACGTCACGGATATGAACGACTCACGGCTCACCGTCGAAGTCTCGTTCTGGATAGACGACCCGACACACGCGGAGTTCGTGGCGGCCCGTTCGAAGTTTTTCCGTCGGGTCAATCGGCGGTTCGACGAGGCGGGAATCGCGCTGGCGGGGTGAGAACTCAGTAGAACGACGCCATTCCGCCGATGAGTTTGTTTTCCGCCCGTCGAAGGTGCTCCTCCAGCGTCCGCCGTTCCACGCCCATCTCGTCCGCGATTTCGGCCGTCGTCGTTTCGCGTGGAATCCGGTAGTATCCCATTTCGACCGCCAGTATCAGTGCCTCCTGCTGACGGGTTGAGAGGCTCGGAAGCGACGTTTCGGGCGTGAGAAGCGGCCGCTCGGCCGACACCGCCGTGATTTCGCGCTTGGCTTCGATGGTCACGGAAAACTCGGTCACGAGGTCACGATACAGCGCGGTCAGGTTCGACGAATCGAGCGACAGGATCCGACACCACTTCTCGCCGTCGAGGTACCGAAGCGGCGGGACGAGCAGGCAGTTGTGGCGAGCGAGAAACGATTCGACGGTATCCCGCTCGCGGTCTTTCAGACACGTCTCGGTCATCGCCAGTCGTTCGTCACCTTCGACCAGTAGCTCTTGGACCTCGACGAGTCGCTCGATGTGATCCAACGTGGCTTCTCCGTCGGGACCGCTGACGTGCAACAGGTCGCAGTGGTCGTTGCACCACAACTCGACGGTCGTCTCGGTTCCGGCGGTGGCTTCCGCCGGAACGCTCGGTTGTTCGATCCGCATCGTCACCTCGTGCATCACCGCCAATTTTCGCCGAATATACTTAAAGAACCCTCCGTAAGCGGGGGCTTGGGTATTTGCGCCTCGCGTGCATACTACAATACATAATGAACGAAGGAACGGAAGCCGACCACGACATCGGCGAACCGAGCGCACAGTGGCGCGAGTATCAGGGCGCGCCGACCGGAACGGACATCGAATGCAGGGGATGGCGACAGGAGGCGGCCCTCCGCATGCTGAACAACAACCTCGACCCGGACGTCGGCGAGAAACCGGAGGAACTCGTCGTCTACGGCGGGACGGGGCGGGCGGCCCGGTCGTGGGACGCCTACGACGCCATCATGGCCGAACTGCGCGAACTGGACGACGACGAAACCCTGCTGGTTCAGTCGGGCAAACCCGTCGGACGGTTCACGACGCACGAACGCGCGCCGCGCGTTCTCATCGCCAACTCCAACATCGTCGGCAAGTGGGACGACTGGGAGCACTTCCACGAACTCGAAGCCAAGGGCCTCATCATGTACGGCCAGATGACCGCCGGGTCGTGGGCGTACATCGGCACGCAGGGCATCATTCAGGGCACCTACGAGACGTTGGCCGCGCTCGCGGACGAACACTACGACGGCGACCTCACCGGTAAAATCGTCGTCACGGGCGGACTCGGCGGCATGGGCGGTGCCCAACCGCTCGCCGTGACGATGAACCACGGCGTCTGCATCGCCGCCGAAGTGGACGAGAGACGAATCGACCGTCGCATCGAGACCGGCTATTGCATGGAGAAGACGGACGATTTGGACGAAGCCATCGAGAAAGCAAAGGAGGCCGCGGAGGCCGGGGAACCGTACTCCATCGGCGTTCACATCAACGCGGCCGACATGCTGGAGGGAATGTTGGAACGGGAGTTCGTCCCCGACGTCATCACCGACCAGACGAGCGCACACGACGAACTGGAGGGCTACTACCCGTCCGGATACACCGTCGCGGAGGCCGACGAACTCCGCGAGGAGGATGCCGAAAAGTACGTCGAGGAGAGTCTCGACACGATGGCCCGTCACGTGCAGGGTATCCTCGACATTCAGGACGCGGGTGCGGTCGCCTTCGAGTACGGCAACAACATCCGCGGCCAGGTGAAAGAACACCGGAACATGCAGCACGCGTTCGACTTCCCTGGCTTCGTTCCGGCGTACATCCGTCCCTTGTTCTGCCAGGGCAAGGGGCCGTTCCGTTGGGCCGCGCTCTCGGGCAATCCGGACGACATCCACCGAACCGACGAGGCCGTCGTGGAACTGTTCCCCGAGAAGGAGCAACTCCACCGCTGGATCGACCTCGCACAGGAGCAGGTCGAGTTTCAGGGGCTTCCCTCGCGGGTTTGTTGGCTCGGATATTCTACTGATGACGACGGCCTTACCGAGCGCGCCCGCTTCGCGCTCCGCATCAACGAACTCGTCGCGGACGGTGAAATCGAGGCCCCCATCGTCGTCACCCGCGACCACCTCGACGCGGGGTCGGTCGCCAGTCCCAACCGCGAAACCGAGGCCATGCGCGACGGCTCCGACGCCGTCGCCGACTGGCCGATTCTGAACGCCCTCCTGAACTGCGCGGCGGGCGCTGACATCGTCTCCGTCCACGACGGCGGCGGCGTCGGCATCGGCAACGCGCTCCACGCGAACAACCACGTCGTGCTCGACGGCACGGACCTCGCGGCCGAAAAGGCCCGTCGCGTCTTCACGACCGACCCCGGAATGGGCGTCATTCGCCACGCCGACGCGGGCTACGACGAAGCGCTCGAACAGGCCGAGAAATCGAACGTCGCGGTTCCGATGCGTGATCGGACATGACCGGATTGAATCCACCGTCCGAATGGCGCGGGACTTCCGGCGACCCGAACGACGAGCAGTTCGGCGACATCGTGGAACCCATCGAAGAACTGGACGACGACGTGCTCGCCCAGTTCGACGCGGTACTGCTCGGCGAACCGTTCGACCACGCCGTCATCGGTCGCAAAGGCGCGGTGGACGGCCCGGCGGCGCTCCGCGAGACTCTCGCGGGCGTGAAAACCCACCACTTCGATGCCGGACCGGTCGAGTCGGTCGGCGACGTTGGCGACGTGATGCTCATGCTCGACGACGAGGGTGAGAAAGTCACCACCGAGTTGCTTCAGCGAAAGGCTGGCGTCCTCGCGAAGCGACTCCACGACGCCGATACGTTGCCCGTCTTCCTCGGCGGGGACAACTCGTTCACGTATCCGAACGCCGCACCGCTCCTCGAAGACTGCTCGCTCGGCGTCATCAACTTCGACGCGCACCTCGACGTGCGCGAGGTGCGCGACGACCCGACCAGCGGCACTCCGTACCGCCAGTTGTTCGAGGCAGGTCTCGATTCCTACGCCTGTGTCGGCGCGCGGCATTTCGAGACGAGTTCGGCGTACGCCGATTACGTCCGCGAAAACGAGGGAGCAATCGTCACGGCCGAAGAGGTCGGCGACGATTCGGTTTCCGCCATCGACACCGCACTGGATTCGATGAGCGACGTGGACGCCATCTACGTCAGCGTCGATGTGGACGTGCTCGACGCCGCGTTCGCACCCGGCGTCAGCGCCCCGACGCCCGGCGGGATTTCCACCCGAGAACTGTTCCGGATGCTCCGCCTCGTCGCGGCCGACGACCGGGTCGCCGGATTCGAAGTCGTGGAATGTGCCCCGTCGCTCGACCACGACGAACTGACGGTGAAGGCCGGTGCACGAGCGATCGCACACTTCCTTTCAACGTACGGAGGTGGCAAATGACCGACTCATCACGATCCGACGAAAACGAGGTAACAGCGGTCGTCCACGACGCGAAACAGATAGTCACCGTCGAGGAGGACGGTTCCCTCGGGATTTACGAGGACGCCGCACTCGCCGCGATAGACGGCGAAGTCGCACGCATCGGTGCGAACGGGCCGGTCACCCGCGAATACCCGCCGGAGAACGCGACCCATTCCGTCGATGGGAGCGGCAAAACCGTGATTCCGGGATTCGTCGACCCCCACACACACGCGCTGTTTGCCGGTGACCGCTCCGACGAATTCGAGGCGAAACTACAGGGCAAGACGTATCAAGAAATCCTCGCGGACGGCGGCGGTATCCTGCGAACCGTCCGAGCCACGCGCGAGGCCAGCGACGAGCGACTGCTGTCGAACCTGCTCTCGCATCTCGACACGATGCTCGCCCACGGGACGACGACCGTCGAGGTGAAATCCGGGTACGGACTCGACACGAAAACCGAACTTCGAATGCTCGACGTCATCGCACAGGCCGACGACCGCCACCCCGTCGACGTCGTCCCGACGTTCATGGGCGCACACGCGATTCCGGAAGGCCGGGACGCGGACGACTACGTGGACGAAGTCGTGGACGAACAGATTCCGGCCGTCGTGGAACAGGGCATCGCGGAGTTCTGCGACGTGTTCTGCGAGGAAGGCGTCTTCACCGTCCCGCAGTCCCGCCGCGTGCTGAAAACCGGCGAGGAATACGGCCTGACGCCGAAAATCCACGCCGAGGAACTCGCGCACATCGGCGGGTCGCAACTCGGCGCGAAACTCGGCGCGACGAGCGCGGACCACCTCCTGTACGCGACGCAGGAGGACATCGACGCGCTGACGGCAGCGGGCGTGGTTCCCGTCCTGCTTCCCGGTACCGCGTTCGGTCTCGGTGCCGAGTTCGCCGACGCGAGGGCATTCCTCGATGCGGGCGCACCCGTCGCAATCGCGACCGACTTCAACCCGAACTGCCACTCCCAGAGCATGGGCTTTGCAACCTCGCTGGCCTGCGTCGAGATGGGCATGACGCCCGCCGAAGCGTTGGTGGCGGGGACGAAACACGCCGCGATGGCGCTCGACATGCAGGACGGAGCGGGCACGCTCCAACCCGGAACGCCCGCCGACATCGCCGTTATCGACGCGCCGAGCTACGTACACGTCCCTTACAACTACGGCGTGAACACCGTCGAAACGGTGCTGAAGGGCGGCGAGGTGGTCCATCGTGAGTAAAATCGAAATCGACGGCGAATCGCTGACGCCCGAGGACGTGGAACGTGTCGCACGCGACGACGCGACCGTACTCGTCCCCGAAGACGCGAGAGAACGAGTTCGAACCGCACGAAAACGAGTCGAAGAGGTCGTCGAGAGCGGCGAAGCCGTCTACGGCGTCAACACCGGTTTCGGCGAACTCGTGGACGAGCGGATTCCCCCGGAAGACATCGAAACGCTCCAGACGAACCTCATTCGAAGCCACGCCGCCGGAGCGGGCCGCGAACTGACCCGCGAGGAAGTCCGCGCCATGATGCTCGGACGGGTCAACGCGCTCGTCAAGGGCTACTCCGGCATCCGTGAAGTCGTCGTGGACCAACTCGTCACGATGTTGAACGAGGGGATTCACCCGGTCGTCAAATCCCGCGGAAGCCTCGGCGCGAGCGCGACCTAGCGCCGCTCGCGCACCTCGCGTTGGTCATCATGGGCGAGGGAACTGCGACCATCGATGGCGAGAAACTGGACGGCGCGGACGCGCTCGAAACCGCCGAACTGGAGCCCATAACTCTCGCGGCGAAGGAAGGGTTGGCGCTCATCAACGGTACCCAGCTTTCGGTCGGCCTCGCCGCGCTCGCCGTGCTCGACACCGAACGGGCGATTCGTGCGGCGGACGTCGCCGGGGCACTCACGACCGAGGTGACGATGGGAACGACCGCCTCCGCGGACCACGTCATCGCCGACGTTCGCCCGCACGACGGCCACGCGAAGACGGCACGGAACATCAAGCGCCTCACCGAGGATTCCGAAATCGTCGAATCCCACCGAAACTGCGACCGGGTGCAGGACGCCTACTCGATTCGCTGTATGCCGCAGGTTCACGGCGCGGTTCGGGACGCTGTCGCCCATCTGCGGTCGGCCGTCGAAGTCGAACTCAACAGCGCGACGGACAACCCGCTCATCTTCCCGGCCGACAGCGTGCACAGTCGCGCGAGCGGTGCGGGCGACGCCGCGGTCCTCTCGGGTGGGAACTTCCACGGCGACCCACTCGCGCTCCCGCTCGACTACCTGACGAACGCCGTCACGGAACTCGCGGCCATCTCGGAGCGGCGGGTGGACCGCATGCTCAATCCGAACGTTCAGGAACCGCACCTCCCGCCGTTCCTCACCGAACACAGCGGCCTGCGTTCGGGCTACATGATCGCCCAGTACACCGCCGCCGCGCTGTTGAACGAGAACCGCTCCATCGGCCGCGCGTCGATGGACAACACGCCCGTCAGCGGCAATCAGGAGGACCACGTCAGCATGAGCGCCCAGAGCGCGTACAACGCGCGCCGCGCCGTGGCGAACACGCTCTCCATCGTCGGCATCGAACTCGTCTGCGGCGCGCAGGCGTCGGAATTCGTCTCGGACGACCTCTCCCACGGCGTCGGAACCGGCGCGGCCTACGATGCCGTTCGTGAAGTCGTGCCGCCGCTCACCGAAGACCGACCCATCCACGAGGATATTGCCGCCGCCGAGACGCTGATCTGGTCCGGGTTGCTCGACGAGCGCGTGGACGACGCGCTCCCCGACCCGCTGGATTAATCGGCCGTCGTTCCGCCCGAATCTCTTTCCGTCCCTTCCGCTCGATTCGGGCTTCCGTCTTGGTCCCGTGACGGGGATTCCCCTCCTTATCGAGCGTCCAGACTCCGTGTTCCTCACATTCGAACACGCGACGAAAGACGGGCGTCGATTCTCGCCGACAGTTGGGGCACGGGTGGACCGGTCCCTCCGCCGAGGTGTCCGCTCCCATCTCCGCGTACACCTCCTGCCAATCCCCGCTGGGTGAAGTTCGCTCGTCAGGCATGATTTGATTCCGTGTGCGTGTCGCCAATATCGATACCCGGCGCTGTTCGACTGTATCTGCACGACCGACGACCGCTGAAATATTGATACTGTCCGCGTTGTTTCGATGAGGGTTCCCCGCCGCGCTACTGCATCGGCGGTTCGTTGTCGTCCGCCACCTCACCGGCGTCATCGCTGGTGCTTCCATCGTTGGCACCGTCGTCGTTTCCGCCACTCGCGCCGCCGGTATCCAGGCTTTCGAGCGCCTGAATCGCGTTGTCGCGGTACGTGTCGATGGGTCGCTCGTACTGCTCTTTCGCCATCGTCGCGTAGCGGTTCGTCTCGTCGTCGAACGTTTCGATGCGTTCGAGCGTCCGCTCGGCGGTTTCGACCACCCAGCGGTCCCGCGTCGATTCGTCCACCACGGTGATGGATTCGGGGCGAAGCGAGACGTTCACCGTTCCGTCGTCCATCTCGAACGTCCGGGGCTTCCCGGCGATGGCGACGTAGGCCGGTGCTTCGAGTTCTCGAAGCATGGCCGCGGCGTCGGGTTGGTACTGCCCTGCGTAGACGAAGAATGTGTCCCCGTTCGGGTCCACGACTCGTCCACGCCAGTATTCGCTGTCCTCGCCGACGTCCTCTTTTTCGGTGAGGGTCCCGACGACGAAGACTCGGTTCGCTCGCTCGCCCGTGGGGAGGAGCAAGTAGACCGGTGCGCGCTCGTCGTCCGATTCCTTGAACGTGTAATTCGCGTCGTTGAACTCCGCCGCGAAGGTGCGGCGTGCGACTTCTCGTGTTGGTGCGCCACTCATGTTACATCGACCTCGCTTTGGTAAGCGCCGCTTCCGCATCCACTGGTCCGGAGAGCAGTTCGACGTCGTTCGCCAACAGGTACCGACCCATCGTCGGTCCCGTCACGCGGTAGTAGTGGCCGAGCGTCATCTCACGCATTTCGTCGGCCACGACGGTCGTGTCGAGTGCGTCCATCGCCATCTGCTTGGCTTCCTCCAGTTCGATGCCGGTCAGGTTCTCGGTCGCCTCCTCGTTGAAGATGACCTCGTGAACGTCGAGGCCATCGTCCAAGACGCCCTTGATTCGGAGGTCGAACTCGCCGTCCTGTTCGCCGTGTTCCGAACAACGGCCGTTCTGGAGGACGCGCGTGCAGTCCTCTTTGGGACAGCGCTTGATGAGGCCACTGCCGGACTGGATGTCCACCAGTGCACCCTCCATCTCGGTGCTGTTGTCGCCGACTTCGATGTCGGTGTCGAGTTCCTCGATGGTGGTCGTACGGTTGAGTTTCACCGAGTAACGGCCCTGGTACTCGTCCGTGACCATGTTGCCGAGTTTGTAGACCTTTCCCTCTTCGAGTTCGGGGAGGTCGGATTTAGCCCACTTGGTGAACTTGATGGTGCCCGTCTCGTCGCCGAGGAGTCCGACTTGGCCCACGGAATCGCTCCGGGGGTCCCAGAGGTCGACGACCTTCGCGGTGAGGTCCACCCACTGCTCGTCGGTTTCGATGTCCTCGACGTGCACGTCGCTGGTGCCGCCGGTTCGAATCTCGTCGCGTTCGAGGCCAGCCTCGTCCAGATAGTGGCTGGTGACGCTTCGCCGTGCCTCTTCCATGGGCACTTTGTACTCGTTGACGAGGCTGTCGAGACGCGAGGCTACGTCGTCAACGGTTACGTCCAGATGGTCGGAGAACTGTTCGTGAATTTCTTCTGCGTGCTGTCGCACATCGGTCATGGTTGCTCCGTCTCCACTTCTTTTTCTATGGGAGACATACCGTGGTTGGTGCGGGATGATATAAAAGGTTACGCGGGCAGAGCGGAAGTGAAAATGGACACCCAAACGACCTTATTTCGTGTCGCCAATTCTGAACGTATGGACGACGTTATCGTGAAGCGACTCCCACGGGAGGAAGCGTTCGAAGTGCTGGCTCACGAGACGAGACTCGGTGTTCTCGATGCGCTGAACGAAGCGGACGAACCGCTTCCGTTCGAGGAACTCCGGACGCGCGTCGGCGTCGATGACCCCGGCCAGTTCAACTACCATCTCGGAAAACTCGTCGGACACTTCGTCGAAAAAGGCGACGACGGCTACGAACTGTCGGAGGCCGGTCTCCGTGTCGTCGGTGCTGTATTGTCCGGCGGCTATACGAGCACGCTCGACGCCGAACCGATTCCCATGGATACCGCCTGCATGAACTGTGGTGCACCGATGGAGGCCCGTTTTCGCGATGCCGGTATCACCATCGGGTGTACCGACTGCACGATGGATTTCATGAACGCCAATGTTCCAGCAGGTGCGCTTGAAGGATGGTCTCGGGAGGACGTTCCGTCCGTCGTTGACCGGTGGATGAAACGATATCTCGCCGCCCTCGATCACGGTTTCTGTGACTTCTGTGATGGTCGTATCGAACGGAACGTCTACACGCCGGACGACGAAATCGCGCCGGAATGGGTCCAAGGTAATAGATTCGAAGCGCGAGTAATATTCTCCTGCCATCGATGCACCCATCAGGCTGATTCGATGATTCCCTATCTAATTCCCATCCATCCCGCCATCGATAGCTTTCATTTCGAACACGGAATCAACGTTCGAGAGACGCCGATGTGGGAACTCGACTGGCTTCATCCCGGTATCACGACTCTCACGAGCGAGGACCCAATTCGTCTCGAAATACCGGTAACGCTCGATTCGGAAACGAGAACGTTCGTCTTCGACGCCGACCTCGATTTCGTCACGACGCGCGAAAAATGACAACTTTCCTTTAGAACTCCGTTTCTGCAACTCACTTCACAGAAATGTATTTCTAATAACAATTAATGGCGGGGAGCGGCTGTTCTCATCCATGTCGAAACTCCGCTCGAACAGGTCGTTCGTGTTGCTGTTTCTCGGTCGGTTCGTGACGAACGCCGGGGACAGCCTCTACTTCATCGGTGCGATGTGGCTCGTCTACTCACTCACTGGATCGTCGTTTTACAGCGGTCTCGCCGGATTTCTCGTTCATTTGCCGAGCGTGTTCCGATTCCTCATCGGGCCGCTCGTCGACCGATGGAAACTACGGCCCATCCTCGTGAGGACGCAGTTCCTCCAATGTATTTGCGTCCTCATCGTTCCGCTCGCCGCCGCGACTGGACATCTTTCGGTTTGGCTCGTCCTCCTCGTCATGCCGCTGTTGACGCTCATCAATCAATTCGTCTATCCGGCACAGACCGCGATACTTCCTCGAATCGTCGAAGGGGAACAACTCGTTCGCGCGAACTCGCTGTTCTCGACCGTTTATCAGGGAACCGAAGTCGTTCTCAACGCCGCAAGTGGAATCGTACTCGCAGTTATCGGTGCGACTACGTTGTTCGTCGTGGACTCGGCGACGTTCGCCATCACTACCGTCCTTTTCCTCGGCGTATCGGTTCCGTCCACGGATTCGGAATCGGACGAGGATGATACGAACGACGCGGACGACGCGAATAACGCAAACGACGACGGTACGTACGTCGTCGAACTCCGGGAAGGAATCGAGTATCTGCGTGGATCGGTTCTCATATCGATGCTCCTCGGCGCGATGGTCGTCAACGTTGGTGGCGGCGCGATGACTGCTGTTCTACCCGCATTCGCCGATTCGATGGGCGGTCCGGAAACGTACGGCCTCCTCATGGCAACCATCGCCGGTGGATCGTTGGCCGGAACGGGCGTCGTGTCGTTGATCGAAGACCGTCCGTACGGTCGCCTCTCGATGGTCATATTCCCCGTATCGGCTCTCGGTTTGGCTGCGGCCTCGGTTGTCCCCGGCTTGCCCGCGACTCTCGCTTTCCTCTTCGTCGCGTTCGTTCCCATGGGCGTTTTCAACGTGTTGTTCTCGTCGCTGCTCCAATCGTCGGTCGACCCGGCGTTTCTCGGCCGCGTTAGTTCCGTCGTCTCCAGCATCAGCATGGGGATGCTCCCACTCGGTACCCTTCTCGGTGGTGTCGCGGGTGACGTGTATGGTCCCGTGTCGATGTTGTATCTCCTCTCGGGACTGCTCGTACTGCTCGCCCTCTACTTCCTTTCCCACCCACGAATACGGTCGCTTCCGTCCGTTAGTGAAACCGACGAGGCGACGCTTGGACTACGGTCATCGGTTAACCGAGCTTCAATTTCGAACGTCAATACTGACTAATGACGAACGACCGTTGTCGAGACGACGAAAGCGCCCATGGTCGGTCGTCCACTCCACCAATCAACATTTGAACCCGCTTGTCCAAATGGAATATATGGACGACCGCTTCGACCGTTTCCTCCGAAACGTCGGCAAGAAGTACGCCGAGGCCCGCCAATCCGCGGACCACCAACTGAGCCAGGCCAAGGAAGCGTACCGAAACGCCCACGATACCGTTCTCGCCGACCTGCCGCGGGACGAACACGGGCGAGCGAAAATCGTCTGCCGACGACACGTCGATAAACGGGCCACACCGATCGACAAGGAGGGACGACCGAAGTGCTTCGACCCCGACCACCCCGCGTGTCGGGGTTGTCTTGAGGACATCCGCGAAGGAACCGTCGAAACGTGGTGATGGTGTCGGAACGTGGTGACGGTCGAACGTCAAATTTCTCGCTCTTTTACACTATCCTGACGGAAATCTAGCCTGTTAGTCCGAAAAAACGGCCAGTCCGAGGCTCAGTACAATGGGATGATTGTCGTACAAATATGATGTCTGTTATGTTCTCCAAAATCCGACTTCGCCTTCTGAACGGCTCTAACTCTTTAAATCTCGGAAAAACGGTCTGACTCTTGGAATTTCCTTCAAATAACCAACACAACTTATATCCTTGGCTGACGAATACGTGATTGGTGAAAATCAAATGAGCACAGAAGTACAAAGCGGTGGGGAGATAGTTTCGGACACCACCAAGCGATCGTGGCGTGCTTCGATGGGGGCAGGGGCGATTATTGCTGTAATCGGTGTCCTCGCCATCTTAGCGCCGTTCGCGGCTGGGGTTTCGTTGTCGATTCTGCTCGGGGCGTTGCTGGTTGTCGGAGCGCTCGTGCACGTCGCTCACGCCTTCTCGGGAGGGTGGAGACGGTTCTTCGTGCAGGGAGTCCTCGCGGTCATCTACGCCGTTGCGGGCATTTCGCTCTTAGCGAATCCGCTCATCGGACTGACGACGCTGACCATCCTGCTGGCCGCGTTCCTGGTCGTCGATGGCGTCCTCGAAATCGTCATGGCGTTCCAGTCCCGCGGTGACCGCGGATGGGGAGCACTCGTCGTGAGCGGCATCTGCGCCCTGATCATCGCCGCGATCATCTGGGTTGGATGGCCTGCTACCGCGGCGTGGGCGCTCGGCCTCCTCTTCGGCGTGAACCTGCTCATCACCGGCATCTCGATGATGTTCATGGCGCAGGGAACCCGAACCGAGACGCGCGAGGGAGCGTCTCCGGAGACCGAACCCCGCGGCGCGGCCTGAACACACTCTTTTAACCACGCGTTTTCGATAGGACGATTTTAGACACAAGCGAGCGATGCTCGGAACATGGACCGCCCGCTCGTCGCGCTCATCATGGCCGGAGGAACCGGGACGCGACTGTACCCCGCGAGTCGAAGTGATCGACCGAAACAGTTTCTCCCCCTTCTCGGAGACGATTCACTCCTCTCTCAAACCGTGAGTAGGGCAGGCTTCGCCGACGAAATCTTCGTTTGCACCGCCGAGGAACACGCCAACCTCGTGCGAAAACACGCACCCGAAGCCGGGATTTTGATCGAACCGGAACCGAAGGATACTGGGCCAGCACTCGTCTATGCCGCACATCGAATCCGCGAACAGGTCGGCGACTGCGTTCTTCTCTGCTTGCCGAGCGACCACCACATCACCGGTGACTTCGAGACGACCGCTCGTCGTGCCGCGTCGGTTGCAGTCGAAACGGAGGGGGTAGTTACGGTCGGAATCGAACCTACTCGCCCGGCAACAGGCTACGGCTACATCGAACCCGGGAACGATCACGACGGGTATTTCGACGTCGCTCAATTTCGTGAGAAACCCGACGAATCGACGGCGAATCGGTTCGTCGATGACGGTTTCTACTGGAACGCGGGTCTGTTCGCGTGGACCCCGGACACCTTTCTCCAAGCCGCACGTGACTCGCCGCTCGAACCCCTGGTCACCGCACTCGAAGACGGTAACCCGGCGGGTGGATTCGACCGTATCGAATCCACGAGCGTCGATTACGCCGTGATGGAACGAACCGACGAGGCGTACGTCGTCCCCGCCGGATTCGAGTGGGACGACCTCGGGTCGTGGGACGCGTTCGACCGGTTCGGCGACGGGGACAACGTCGTTCTCGGCGACGCGCTCACCATCGACGCGACGGGGAACGTCGTCGCCGGGGACAAGCACGTTAGCCTCGTCGGCGTGGACGACCTCGTCGTCGCGGCATACGACGACCGCGTGTTGGTCGTCCCGAAGTCGGATGCCCAACGCGTCCGCGAAGTCGTGGCGAAACTGCGGGAAGAAGACCGATTTTAAACCGGCCGTCAGGTTTCTGCCGGTCCGTCTCGTACCCGGGACGCTATGGCTGACGTACCATCGATCAAGTCGGTCGAAACGGCGGACGAGTACATCCACGTCCGATTCCGCGACCCGGACGTGTTCGATACGATTCGCACGCCCGACTGGGCCGCCAACGCCGCACGGGACATCTCCGAGGGAGCGGAGGTCCGCACCGGAAAACGAAGCGGAAGCGACGACTGGGAGATCCAAAGCGTCCTCATCAAAAAGCAAGCGGGGAAGGAGAAAGCCCGCGACGAAGCGAAGGAAATCGCCGAGAAGATCGAATCCTAACGCGGGTTCGAGTCGGCGCCCTCGCTTGACCAATCCATCGCTTAACTCCGCAGTTTTCCGCCGTCTATCGGCAACGCGACGCCGTTCACGAAACTCGCCCGGTCGCTGGAGAGGAAGGCCACGACGTCCCCGAGTTCCTTCGGGTCTCCCACTCTCTCCATCGGAATACCGTCCGCCCAGTCGGCGAGTCCCTCCTCGTAGTTGTCGTACTCGCCACGTTCGAGGGATTGTTCCACGAGTTCCCGAATCCGCGGGGTTTCGTGCGAACCGGGAAGCACCGCGTTGACCCGAATATCCGGCGCGAACTCGCGCGCTTGCGTTTGCATCAACCCGATAACCCCGCGTCGAACCGCGTTCGAAAGCACGAGGCCGTCTATCGCTTCCCGTACGCTCGTGGACGTGATGTTGACGACGGTTCCCGCGTCGCTGTCCACGAGATACGGATGTGCTTGCTTCGTCAACCAGACGACGCTCATGACCAGCAAGTCGTAGGCGGCGTACCAGTCGCGCTCCGTTATGTCGAGAAACGGTCCGCTCGGCGGCCCTCCAGCCGACGTGACGAGGTGATCGAGACCGCCGAACTCGTCCACGGTCAGTTCGATCAGCGCCTCGATTTCGTCTGGATCGGTGATATCCGTCGGAACCGCGAGCACGTCTCCGCCTCCGAGTTCCTCGATTTCGGCTTTCGCCTCCTCCAGTCCCTCTTCACTTCGAGCGCAGATGACGACGTTGGCTCCTTCCCGCGCTAACGCCTTCGCGCTCGCCAAGCCGAGGCCGCTCGAACTCGCCGTTACCAGTGCCGTGTTTTCCTCCAGTCCGAGGTCCATATTTTCGAATCCGCACGAACCGCTAAAACTCCTCGGGAGCGGATTTCCGAACCGTCACTTCCCCGTCGTGTGTCACGCCGATGAGGAGGGCCGTTCGAACCGTCCGACCCTTGACCGCTTCCCCCGCTTCGTCGCTCACCCGTTTCATGAGTTCCGGGGCCGCCTGGTTCACCTTCACTCCCGCTTCGTCGCAAGCCTCGTACACCCACGACGGAACGTCGTACAGGTCGCTCTCCGGTTCGACTTCGATCCGGACCGGCGCGCGGAGCGCTTCGGCGAACGCCACCGTCTCGCGTGCCTTGCTGATGTTCTCCCGTGCACTCCCCTCGATGCTCGAAACGTTCGCACGCGAGGTACCGAGTCGCTCAGCGATGGTCGATTGTGCCGTGCCCCGCTCACGGAACGCCAGCACTTCCGCTTGTCGTCGTGTCAGGACACTCGTCTCCGCGTCGAATCCCGCCCGTCGGAGAATCTCATCGACGTCCAGTCGCTCACTCATTGTTCCCCCGACATGGTACGGCGTACGCCCCCCACCCGCAAAGGACTGTCCACCCGTGGGTTATCCGCCGCCCCAGAAGTTGTCCCGACTTCCAAGGCGTTCCCGCTCACGTCGACTCTTCCGACGGTCGTCTTTGGCGCTCGGTCTTTCCTCCTCGTCCCCTTCTTCTTCCTCTTCCGGGTCCATCGGCAACCGTTCGATCGGGTCCGCGAGCGCGTGGTTCCCCTTCACGTTCGTGATCTTCACCTTGGCGCGTGCATCGGGGAGGATGCCATCGACGAGAACGATGAAGCCATCCTCCGTTCGACCCACACCCGACCCGCTCTCGTGAATGTCGTCGATTTCCACGACGACTTCCTCGCCCGGTTGCACGGGCGCGGTTTTCAGTTCCCGAATCGGTTGGTTGTAGTGATTGCACCACTCCGCGCCCCCGCGGTCCCCGTAATGGTGGCACCCCATTCCGTTGATTCGCTCTTCGAAACTGGGGCAGTGGTCGGCGAGTGGACAGTCCGGCATGCTTCAGGCTATAGCGGCGCGTGCCTAAACACTTCCGCAACCTTTTGCCGCGGTCGGTAGGCCGAAGGCGCGCGATTTGCGCGCCTTCGGCCAGCCTCCCTGGCAAAAGGTTGATCGAAAGCCTTCTTCCTCCCACCGGAAGACCTCCGGTCTTCCGTGCTCCCACTCGCTTCGCTCGCGGGAACGATGGTCGGTCGTCGGCCCGGAAAATCTTCGATTTTCCGGAGAAACACCGGCGACTGGCGGCTCTGTCACCGGTCGATTTAATGTGGGTGTAGCCCAGTGAAGAGCATGTGAACCCGTCCATTCGAAGCGCAAGGGAGGGTGATGCCCCGCAGTTGGTCGAACTGTATCGCCGGTCGTACGCGGAGAACGCGAAGATTGGTTTTCCGTCGAGTATCCTCGATTGTGACGAGGGAACCATCGAACAGTGGATTCGGAACCGAACGGTGTTCGTCGCCACTCACGACGAGGAATTCATCGGCGCTGTCCAACTGATTCCCCGTCCCGAGTGGGAACTTCCCGAAATCGGTCGCCTCGCCGTCAACCCCGACTGGCAGGAGCAGGGAATCGGCAGGACCCTGCTCGAATCGGCGGAAGAACACGTGAAGTCGGAGGGATGGGGAACGGTTCGTCTTCGAACGCTCTCGGACCACCCCTTCCTCGAAGACTGGTATCGTCGATGTGGCTACGAACGAGTCGGCGTGCAACGACTCGATAACCGTCCGTACGACGCTCCGATACTGGAGAAGAAACTGTAACACCTTCTGGCGAAATCACGCCAACGGCGTCCGCTCCACGACCTGCCACATCCACCTTTTTACTTCGTCGGGTCAGCAAAGCTGACCACTCCTCGCAAAAATCTGCGCCTGGAGAGCTTTGCTCTCCCGAGCCATCCGTTCGCTCCTTCGTCGCTCACGGAGAGACCAAAAACTCCCCGCTCGCTCACGACTCACTGCGTTCGCCGTTCGTCTTGCGAGGCGCTTTGCGCCTCGCGTCGCTCGCGGGAAACTCAGGCCAACGGCGTCCGTTCCACGACTTGACCATCGTACGTCGGATACTGCTCCACGATTTCGCCCTTCTCCACGTCGCCTTCCTCTATCATCTCTTCGAGCAACCACCACGCGACTTCGATGTGCTCGGATTTGACGGTGTAGAACTCCTCGGGGACGCCGAGTGCTGCGAACTCTCCTTCGTCCGCCCACGTCTTTCCGTAAATCAGGGTACCGTCGTCGGTCACGTCGTCGAACTCGCGGCGAATCTGACGGGCCATTCGCTTGAGGCGGTTGCGGTGCTGAGCGGCGTCCTTGAACACCGAAGTGCAAAAGTACGTCCGCGGGTGGTCACCCATCACGTCGAGGATTTTCTCCTTGGAGCCATCGACGGCGGACATGTGGCCCTCCTGCAGTTCGAACCCTTCGGCCTGCATTCTGCGGTAGTTGCCTTGGGACATCTCGAACTCGTTGACGTTGCAGAACTCCGCCGCGCCCTCGTCGAGGAAGTCGAGGAACTCCTCCTCGGCGCGGATTCCCGGAATCTCGAACGCGGGGGTGAGTCCCTCCTCACGGGCGATGTAGAGGATGTCCTCCCATTCCGTTCCGTGCAGTTCTCCCCACTGTTCGTACGGCGGGTGGAATCGAATCTCGTCCAATCCGGCCTCCGACAGTCGACGCATGTTTTCCCGCCCGCCCGTGATTCCGGTGTAGAGGTGCGTGTGGTGGTCCTCGCCGAACTCGTCCTTCAACAGCGAGAGGTACCGACAGGTCTTGTTCATCGCCTCCTGTGGTTCGCCACCAGTGATGGACGTGCCGAGCGCGTTCATGCGCTTTGCCTCCGTAATCACGTCCTCGTCGTCCTCGACGAGTCGCTCGTTGGCGTACACGTCGGTGACGTTCTTCCGGTTTTCACCGAGGGGGCAGTAAAAACAGTCGCGCTGGTCGCAGTAGCCGTAGACGAAGAGAACCATCTTGCCACCTTTGGCACACTGTTCACAGCCCTTGGAAATCATTCGTTGTACCGTTTTGCCCGTCGAGCCTCAAAAAGCGTGCGAATTACGCTACTCTCAGCCACAGACAGTCATGAGCAGGCTGTTCACCATCGACATCACCGCGTTTTCGTTCTCCTCGAAGACGTGCTGACCGTGTGCGCTCCCATCGACCATTTGGTAGCGTTTCGGATTCGACGCGGCCTTCTGCATCTTCTTCGTCGTCTGTACGTACCGCTGGTCGTCGCCCTTGGCCACGACGAACAGCTTCCAGCCCTGCATTTCGCCCGCGGAATCCACGCCGCTCCCGGGAGCGAGTGCGAGCGTCCCGGCGACCGGCACCGACTTCGCCCGTGCGTTCGCCCGAACGACCGCATCCGCACCGGCACCGGCACCGACGAGGACGACGTTTTTCACGCCGACCCGTTTGCGGAGGTACTGACTTGCGGCGAGGACGTACCCCGGTGCCGTGCTGGTGTCGTCCAAGTTCAGACCGATGAGCAGGCACGTGTAGCCCCTGTTCGCCAGTTCCTTCGCCTCCGGGAGCCAGTCCTTCCTGTCGAAGCCGGTGTCGTGTGCGAACACGATGCCACAGTTACCATCGCCCACCAACGTCCCGTGAACCGTCGCTCCGCTTTGGGTGGTGAACTGAACGTCGCCACCGCCCTTCGGTGGCGCCGTTCCGGTCGTCGTTTCCTCGCCCGTTTCCTGAGTGGTGGTTTCCGACGTCGTTTCCTCGTCCGTCGCGGAGTTCGTACTCGTCTCCGTTCCGGATCCTGTCTCCGTCGTTCCCGTTCCCGTTCCCGTTCCAGTTCCTGGCTTCGTCGTTTCGGTCGTTCGCTTACCGTCGGTCGTTCCGGTGCTCTTCGTTTCCTTTTCACCGCCGGACGAACAGCCAGCGAGTGTCGCCGTCGCTGCGACTCCGACCGCTCGGAGGAGACGGCGCCGTGTCGGCGTTTCGCTCATTGGTCGAACACTCCTTCCGGGGGGGTTAATTATACGCGAGCTAATGTCGGTCGCCCAACGAGCGAACTACCGTTTACACCGTTTTCGGACGCTCTCGAACTGTTTCTGTCACTTCGATTTCCGTCGATTTTGAGACTTCGATCGTCGTTTTCTCGCCGTTCCCGAAAACAGTTAACCGTCGGACGCGTACGCACCGCCAATGCTGCTGGTGTTGTGTGTGGATCTCGACGACGACCTCGGCCGAAAGACTGGCTTCGATACGCCGGTCGTCGGTCGGGACGAAGTCGAGGCCGCCGCCGTCGCGCTCGCCACCGCAGACCCCGAGGACAGCGACGTGAACGTCATGTTCGAGGGCGTCCACCTCTACGACCGAATCCAATCCGACGAGAGCGTCGAAGTCGCAATCGTCACCGGCAACGAGGGGAGCGACATCAGCGCCAACCGGAAAGTCGGCGAGGAAGTGGACACCGTGTTGGCGAGCATCAACACCAGCGAGGAGATCACGACCGTCATCGTCACCGACGGGGCACAGGACGAGAGCGTCATCCCGGTCATCCGTTCGCGTATTCCCGTGGACGCGTCCGCCGCGTCGTCGTCCGACAGGCACAGGATTTGGAGTCGATGTACTACACCATCAAGCAGGTGCTGGACGACCCCGAAACCCGCGGGACGATCCTCGTCCCGCTTGGCATCCTGATGCTCATCTACCCCCTCGCGCTCGCGGCCGACCGACTCGGCATGCCCGGCGGGGCCGTGTTCGGCGGGACGTCCGCCCTCCTCGGACTCTACATCCTCTTCCGTGGTCTGGGCCTCGAACGGTTGGTCGACCGCTTCGCCGAGAAAACCCGGGCGAGCCTCTACTCCGGTCGCGTGACGCTCATCACCTACGTCGTCGCCGCCGCGCTGCTCGTCATCGGTGGCGTCAGCGGCGTCAACACCCTCGATTCCATTCAACACCAGAACGGCGGTCACAGCCTAGGCGCGCTTCGCGTCCTCGCGGCGCTCATCTACGGCGCAGTCGTCTGGTTCTCGGCCGCCGGAATCACCTCCAGCCTCGGCCAGATCACCGACGAATACCTCGCCGACGATTTCAAGTGGCGCTACCTCAACGCGCCGTTCTACGTCCTCGCGATCGGCGGCGTCCTCTACGCCGTCAGCGCGTACTTCCTCAGCCGCGCCTCGCTCGAATTCCTCGCCGGGATGCTCACCGCCGGAACCCTGCTCGGCCTGACGAGCACCCTCATCTTCGCCATCGCCGAATCGCGCTATTCGAGGTCAGGACGGGCGCGAGCGAGTTAGGATTTCGGTTTCTGCAACCGCGTCCAGACTGTTTCTACGATTTCGCCCATCCAAGTGGCGCGCGCTGCCGCGGTGGCGAGGTCAGCGAGGTTTCGAAAAACCTCTGGGTGAACGGTGTAATTGCCGAGCAACGCTCGGCAGTCAGCCGGACGAAGTCCGGCGAAATTGCCAAGCGTTGCTTGGCGGTCAACCGGACGGAGTCCGGTGAAACCGCGAACCAGCGGTCCAGCCGAATCGTCGCGGAAAATACGTGCGAGGTCTTCGCGAGCGGTAGCGAGCGAACGGCTCATCAGAGCGAAGCTCTGACGGTGGATGAGTGAGCGACCGGAGGGAGCGAAGGAATCGGCTGGGGAGGCGTGTGGCCTGTTGCGGTGTGGTTTCATTGCCCCCGCTATTTGTAGTCACAGTAAAATCAGCACTCTCTCGTAACGACTGGCCGTTTAAAACCACTAAAGCGCGAAAACCCAACTACCGATCTCTACATGAAGTCCGCGATTCCGGACTGTTTGTTCTTGTCGTTCTCGAACACGCTCTCCAGCGAGCGCTCCAGGATCCGCAACCGTTGTTTGGTGTACTCGCGGCAGTCGTACTCCTCGGCGACCTGAATCGCGGTGTCCATGTACTTGTTCACCGAGCCTTGGTGCACCGTCAGGTTCACCCGGCCGCCGCACTCCCGGCAGTCGCCGGAGAGGGGCATTCGCCGATACTTCACGCCGCAGTCGAGACACCGGGTTTCCTGCCGCGAGAACGCACGAAGGTTCCCGATGAGGTCCGGCAGGAAGTGCCCCTCGATGACCCGCTCGGCCACGTCCGTCTCATCGACTGCACGCGTCTTCCGGGCCAGTTCCAACTGGGCATTCATCTTGTCCATCATCGACCCGAGCGTCTTGTACGCCGAGAGGTCCGGCCCGAGCGCGATGTTCGAGGTGTCGTGCGTGTGCCGGAAGCCGGTGTACTCGCGGTCGGTGCCCAGATACTCCTCCGCGATGGTGATGTCCACGTCCTCCGGGTCCGCCATCTCCAGCGTCGCCTCGTAGAACTCGCGGGGATACCGGTCCACGATGTCCATGTTGTGCGCCTCGTCGTCGATCTCCGAGGGGTCGATGCGCGAGGACATCACCAGCGGCGCGTCCATCTGCCCCCCGCGCTTGTCCGGCAGGAACTCCTTCGAGAAGTTGAGCAGGCCGTCCATCAGGAGCATTACGCAGTCCTCGTCGCCGTCGCACTGCTTCGTCGCAATTCCGTTTGCGACGAGATTATGCGTATCCCGGACGGTGACGCAGTAGGTGTTCGAAACCTCCGACTGGACGATTTCGACTCGCGTTACTTCGTCACGTTCGAAGGAACCCCCGTCCGCCACTGCTCCTGTATTTGCCCTTCCTGCCGAGAAACCGGAATTCACACCGCCGAGGAATCCAGGAACTGAAGTACCGACCTCCAACTCTCGTGCTTCGATTTCTTCGAGATCGTTCCCGTTCCACTGAACCATCGAATGGTCGGGAGTCACCGTAATTTCCCGTCCGCTTCGAGTTTCGATTTCGACTAGATGGTTCGGTGCTGGATGTTTCGAAACCGCTTCGATGGGCTTCCGAACGACGTTCCCATCCTCGTCTATCGACGGCACCAACACCTCACAATCCAGTTCTTGGACGAGAGTGCCGAAATCATCCGTTCGCGGCTCTTCCAACCGCTTCTCGACCAACTGTCGAATTTCGTCGTATCGCCACTCCTCGTCCTCATCTCGATACCAGACCTTGGTTTTCGGATGGAAGCAGTTGCGCCGCTTCGCCGCGTGGAAGTACGGATGTGCGTACCCCACCGCCGCGCTGGTGAAGCCGATGACGCGGCCGACGACGGCGGCGGAGGTGTGGGGTGCCATCCCGAAGACGAGTTCGCCGACCAAGTCTTCCCGTTCGTCCATCTCGTAGAACGGTTCGAGTCCGTAGTAGTCTTCGAGGAGTTGGTCCACGAACTCGGCGGTCTTGAGCAGGTGGACGGCCGCGCCGTCCGAGAGGACGATGTCCTGTACACGCAACTCGACCAGTTGGTCGTCGTGTTGGAGCGGTTCGCCGTGGATGTCCTCCTCGTAGCCGAGCGCGCGGAGTTGGTCGGCTTCCACGTCCAGTTCGGACGGCCTGACGGACGTGACCGGCAGGTCGGTCATGTCGTAGCGAATCGTTCCGTCCTTGAACGCGCTCACGTCGTGTTTCGCCCGGAGAACGCCTTTCTCGATGGGTTCGGGCGTTTTGTGCGCCGAGGTGAGTCCCTTGACGCCTTTGAGCGTATCGAAGACGTTCGAGCGCTCGCCGACCGATTCGAGCGCGTTTCGGAACTCGTCGTTCATCTCGATGGGTTGCCATTCGACGCTGGTCGCCTCGACTTCACACCGCGGGCACTCTGCCCGACCCGCTTGGTCGGGTTCGACCCTCGTTTCACAGTCGGGACATCTGTACACCGGATACGTGTTGCCGCCACACTCCGGGCACTGGCATTTGAACGTCTCCTCGCCGCAGTCCTCACACTCGCGTTGTCCGATTTGGACTTCGATTCGTCCGCGCTTCCCGGACATCCCTTCCGTGTGGGTCGCGGCTTTCGCCACGTCGCGCTGGTCGCCGCCAGCCTCGCCGAGCGGGAAGAGCGTGTGGACCGCGGGACTCATCTCGCGTTTTTCGGACTTCTCGGGGCGGCCCATTCGGTTCCCGATGCGAGTGGGTGCGCGCTCACGGACCTCGAACGGGGCGACTTCGCTGACCGCTTGGATGGCGTTGTCCCCCGGTTCGTCCTCGCCCCACTTGCGAGCGTCCTGTGTTAGTGTATCCCACGCACGCGTAAGGTCATCAATATCGATCCCCAGCGACCGAACGAACGGTTTCCACACCGGTATCTCGATATCCTCGCCCTGTCTGTGCTGAACGAGGAGGTGTTCGAGCGCCGTTCGAACCGTTTCGGTGTTCGAAACGACGAGGGTTCCGTCCCGTATTCCTCCCGCTTCGACGGCCTCCGCCAGTGCCTCGAACTCGGCGACCGAGATGTCGTGCCAGAGATGGGTGTACTTCGGGTGGAGCGGCGCGTCGTATTCGGTCGCCCAGTCGAGCGCTTCCTCGGGAGATGGGTCTTCGAGGTCGATACGTGGGTTATCACGCATCGCCTGCACGTTCGCACCGGCGTGTTCGAAATCCTGTACCCACCACTCGAAGACGTAGGACGCGGGGGGGAGCGGGTGGTTGTTCTCGACGAACTCGCCGTAGTTGACCAGATACTCCCCGAGATCGATGATCTCCACGACGCCGTTACGAACTTCGAGGGCTTCGTCGGTGTCGTCGATTCGGCGCACGTCACCGTTCGCCAACTTGACTGTCGGTCCTTCGATGGTATCGACGGGGATGACGCCGCCCGCCTTCCCGGGGCGTTCGGTCTTTATCTGCGTTCCCGTCGCGAGGAAGTCGTCCACGAGGTGCATCGTCGCGGGTTGCACACCCGCCGTCGCGAACCCGTGGTTCCGCGCCCGACCGTATCGAAGGCGGAAACCACCGGGGCGGCAGGGGTGTGTAAAGACGGGCCGTCCGGCGATGAGGTCGCGGAGAAACTTCGTGGCTTCATCGACGCGCGGTGGACCGTGCAACTCCTGCGGTTCCTCATCTCCCCCTTCTTCCTCGGCTTTTTCGTCGTCCGTTTCGTCTTCTCCCTCCACGCTCTCGTCCGTCTCCTCTTTCCCGTCGTCCTTTCCGATGGTGCCGTCGATGAGGTCCTGCAACCACGGCCAGTCGATCTCGTCCAGATTTCGGGTGTAGCGCTGTATCTTCGGCGCTTTGAGCGCGATACCTTCCGCCATGACGAGACACATTCCGCCACGGGCGCTGTTGGTATCGACGCGGTCCAAGTCGCGGAATCCGGATACCTCCTCGTCCCCTGTCGCCTCCCCGTCCAGCATGACGGGCATGTGTTTGGCGATGAACTTCGACTCCTTGTCCTTCGGCGAGTACTGCAATCCCGTCTCCGAGTCGTAGAGGTTGATCTCCTCGGCGTAGCGTTCGATCTCGTCGTCGCGGGCCTGATACTCACCCACCCCGAGGAGTGCCCGCGTGTAATCCGCAACGAGAACCGACAGCGCCTGTGCGGTCCCACCTGCCGAGCGAATCGGCCCGGCGTAGTAGACGTTGACGAACTCCGTGCCGTCGTCGTTGTCGAGGAGTTCCACTCGGTCGATTCCCTCGATAGGTGCGGCGACGACACCTTCGGTCAACAGCGCGACGGCAGTCCGAACCGCACCCTCGATCTTTCCGGCACGGGTTTCGTAATCACCGACGTTCCCGTCCGCGAAGTCCTTTGCCAGTTCCAGGGCGCCTCCTCGCGGGACATCTGGCCTTCGAGTTCGCGTACGCGTTCGGCGACGTTCTCGATGCCGAGGATGTTCTCCACACGGTCGGCCATGTCCTTTGCGACTGGAATCTCGACCTCCGGTTGCGGGTCGCCGCTGTGCTCCTTGGCCGCCTCCGCCACGTCGAACGCCTCGTCGAGGCGCGATTCCAGCCGTTCGAAGTACTGTCGGTCTTCGTCCCGCATGCTACAGCCAGAGGTCCAAATCGGTCGGTTGGTCGCGTTCCCGAACGAGCGGTTCCTCGAACGTTCGCATGTACAGTTCCCCGGCGAACACCGTCGCGGAATCGAGGTGTCCGGCAAGCGTCTGTCCCGAACGCCGCGAAAGGACGGCGTGCGTGTGTGCGAACCGCTCGCCGTCGAGTAGCGAGATGTTGCCGACACAGGATGCGACTTCGAGCGGTTCGTCGAACTGTACCTCCCGGTACTCCTTCTCGTCTTGGTCGTAGTACCAGATGTCCGCGTCCTGCACCGCGCCCATCGCGATGAACCACGCAGCGTCGACGTCCTCGTCGTCGGCAAGCGATTCTATTTCGGCGCGCCAGTCCGCACCGTGCCCGAGCCGGGCGACGAACTCCTGTTCACTGGCAACCTCCCGATAGTCCATGTCTGCATGAAACCGCGTGGGGAACAAAAAAGGTTCAGTCTCGTCCCCTCACCCTACGGGTCGTCGGTACGGTTAGCTTTCCGACGTACGGTTCCATTTCCTGTCGAATTCCTACCACTTTCTGCAGCTGTTCAGTAGGAACGAAAAGGGGAATCGCGGAAAGAGGGCTGTTTGAGGGTCGAAACTGTTGGGGGAACTACTGCCAATCGGGGAGGGATGCAGTGTCCGTTACTCGCATGCAAATCCATGCATCCTCGCGGGATACATCTGCGATGACGAGTCGCTCCGCCTCTCCGTCATCGTCCACCGAGGCCATAACCTCGGAGTCGTTTGCAACCGACACCGACACTGCTGCCGTATCCGGCGTCATACTTTGAGAGTGTGTACCAAGGAATATAAGCGCACCGAAACGCTGATACGCAATACTATTTCTGATACGAATTTCCGAAAGAATGACTGGTCTATCTGGGTGTAGTGTTTGTAACGAAAATAATAGTACGTTACTCGGCCGATTTCACCGCTGCCTTTCATTTCTCAATGATCTCTTCTATGACAAAAATGGCGAAAAAATCCGGGTTGAATATAATCCCGAATCTGGCGAACTGTGCAATAAACCCGCCGTTTACCGCCGTAATGGTGGCAATCTCAAACGGTAAGTTTATCCACTATGATACACAAGCCGTTGATGGATGACAGATACTGACAACCTAACCCGTCGGCGATTCCTACAGGCAACCGGTGGTGCGGCATCCGCTGCCGCACTTGCTGGCTGTACTGGTGGCGGTGACGGTAACGGTGACGGCGACAACACGAGCAACAACGGCGGCGGTGACGGCACCAGCAACGGTGGAGGAAACAACGGGAACGGTAACACGCTCCAGTTGCTCAACTCCACGATGACCACGCTCGACCCGGTCAAGGCGACTGATACGGCGTCCGGGACGGTCATTCAGCAGGTCTTCGACGGCCTGACGAACTATCCGAACGGCGAGATTGCGGTCGAAAATCTGATCGCTGACTCGCACGAGGTCTCCGACGACCAGAAGACCTACACGTTCAAACTCAAGAAGGGCGTGAAGTTCCACAACGGCAAAGAAGTCACAGCGAAGGACTTCAAATACTCCTGGCGTCGCCTCGCCGAATCGAAGAACTCCCGTCGTCAGTACTTCGTGCTCGACTCCATCGGCATCAAGCACGAGGAGACGACGAAGACCTACAAGGACGACGACGGCAAACACGAGCTGACCGTCGCAAAGGCGGACTCCCTCGCGATCGAGCGCCGGACGACTACACGCTCGAAATCACGCTCGAAAAGCCGTTCCACGCCACGCTCGAAATGCTCGCTTACACGTCCTTCGCAGCGATTCCGGAAGGCATGATCGGCGACATCGACGGCTACGATGGCAAGGTGAAACAGACGAAGTTTGCGACGAAGAAACCCGTCGGTGCCGGTCCGTTCGAGTTCGACCACTGGCAGACGGACGTCGAAGCCGCAGTCTCCAAGTTTGATGACTACTACGGCGACAAAGCGAAAGTCGACGGTATCCACTGGAATATCACATCCGACCCGGACACGAGTTACACCTACGGTATCGTCAACAAGAACGCCGACATGGGGTACGGCAGCGGTATCATCCCGACATCGAAATACGATCCGGAAAAGGTCAAAAACACGAAAGAAGACGACCTCGGTCGAACTGTCGGGAAGTACGGTCCCGTCGAAGGCAGCACGATGGACTACCTCGGCGTCTCCACGATCAACACCTACTACATGGGCTTCAACACGGAGAACGTCCCGAAGCCTGTCCGACAGGCGATCGCCTACGTCACTAATCAGGAGAAAATGGTCGAGGAGATCTTCAAAGGCCGCGGAAAGGCCGCGTATCACTTCACGCCGCCGATGATCTACCCCGGTGGTGCGAAGGCCTACACGAAGCACGCGAAGAGCAAGTACCCGTACGGCTACAACGAGCGCAATATCGAAAAGGCGAAGCAGATCATGAAGGACGCTGGCTACAGCCAGAGCAATAAGTTCAGCTTCACCTTCACCGTTTACCAGAGTTCCAGCACGTGGCCCGCGCTGGGTAAGCGTCTCCGCGACTTGCTCCAAACGGCGCACATCAACATGGAGATCAAGAAGACGCCGTTCAGTACGCTACTCCAGCAGGGTCGCCAGGGCAAGCTCGAAGGCTACTCGCTCGGGTGGGTCATGGACTGGCCAGCCCCGGACAACTTCCTCGGACTGCTCTACCCGCCACTGACGGACACGTCCCAGGATTCGCCACAGTCCTATACCAACTGGTCGGGTACCCCTGCCGCGAAGAAAGCGACCAACGCGTGGGAGACGGTGCAGGACAACACCGGTCCGACGAAGAAAGAAGGGAAGACTCGCGACGAAGCGTACATCAAGATGGAGGAAGCCAACTGGGAGGACGTCACCTTCCTGCCGATGTACCACGGTCTGTCCGAGCGCTTCTCCTACGAGTGGGTCGACGCGCCAAAGTTCGGCGGTGCTGGCTACAGCCGTCAGATGTACAACAACGTCGAACTCAGCAGCCGGAAATAAATAACAAACTTCGGCGTTTATTTTTCTCCCAAACGTCCAGATAGCTGCGGCACTACTAGTGATTTTCCGTGAAATACTATCGCAAGACATAATGAGTGGAACGCGAAATACGTATCCGTATCAGCCATGAACGCGGTTACCATTGGGTGCAACCTACCGCACGACAAGATAACGTTTGACTGGGAGGTGGACTGGACAAAATGAGTCGATGGCACTACTTCGCTCGCCGTCTACTACTGTCCATCCCTATTCTCATCTTCGGAACGACGATCACGTTCGTCGTCCTCCGAATGGGACCGGTCGACCCCGTGGGGGCGATTCTCGGTCCGACGGGAGATCCGCAAGCGTACAACAAGATATCGAATCAACTCGGCCTTAACAAGCCGTTATGGGAACAGTACGTCGACTACATGACCAACATGGTAACGTTCCATTTGGGTCGTTCGTGGGTTCTCCATCCGGATCAAACCGCCTACGACCTCATCGTATCGTATGCCCCCCGAACCCTCTGGTTGGGTTTCTGGTCGGTTCTCATCGCCGTCTTCGTGGGAATCCCCCTCGGATTCTACGCCGGACTCAACCCGAACTCGGGAAGCGACTACTTCGCTTCGTTCGGTGGTATCGTATGGCGTGCGATGCCGAACTTCTGGCTCGCGCTGATCCTGATGGCAGTCCTTTCCCATTCACAAGACGTGCTGTTCGGGTTCAACTGGCAGAACTGGCTCGTTCATACGACCGTTACCGGTGTTCCGTTCCACGACTATCACGAGTTGACCAATCCGCATAACCTGCTAGCCGCCATCAAGAAGATCGCACCGGCAGCCATCGTTCTCGGTTCCGCATCGATGGGGAACGAGATGCGTATTGGGCGAACGGCAGTGCTGGAGACGGCGAACTCCAACTTCATCGAAACGGCGCGTGCGAAAGGCGTTCCGCCGCGCTCGCTCGTCTGGAAGCACATCTTCCGGAACGCCCTCATCCCGCTCGTTCCCATCATCACGGGCGAGGCGTTCCTGCTCATCGGTGGTTCAGTCATCGTCGAAACCGTGTTCAACATCAGCGGTATCGGCCGCCTGTTCTTCCAAGCAGTCATTCAGGGCGACTTACCACTCGTCGGTTCGATGATGTTCATCTTCATCCTCATCGTCGTACTGATAAACATCCTACAGGACTTCCTGTACACAATAATCGACCCCCGTGTCGGTTACGACGGAGGTGCATAACATGAGTACCAATTCCGCTATTCGAGAGGAAAAATCCCTCCGCGAACGTATCGCAGACAACCCACGACCGGCGGCCCTCTGGCTCGCCGGATTCCTCGTGCTCCTCGCACTCGAATTCGGTGCGCTGTGGGGCATGATAATGGCAGTTCCGTGGGGAACGTTTGTCGATAAACTGGCGTTCCTCAAACCCATCGCCGCACCGTTTGCGACCTTCGGTGACGCACTGTCGGACTTGCCGACGCTGCTATCGAGGAGCATCTTCGACAACACCGGCTGGCAATCGCCGTCCGGTGGGTGGAAAGGGACGTTCCTCGGATTGTCCCCGGCAGTCGTCTGGGCCATCCGCGTCGTCCTCGTCTATGCCTACACGCTCGCATTCCTGTACTGGCTCTGGCGCGGCTATCTCACGTTCCGAGAGCACTATCGATACGCCGACTGGACGCCCCGTGACGACATGGTCAACCGGTTCCGCAACCACACGTGGGGACTGTTCGGGTTCGTCGTCGTCTTCATGTTCGTCGTGATGGCGATTTTCGCGCCCGCACTCGGGCCGACGACCCTCGAACGTAATATCCAGGATCCGTACTCCCACCAGATTAAATACCTCGACAAGGATTCCAATCAGGTCAAGGAAGCTCTCATCGGTGACGCCAACTCGGACTCCCAATCGGAAGGTTCAAGCGGAAACGTCGGTCCGATGACCTACGACGACTACGGTCGATATCATCCGTTCGGCACGTTACCGACCGGTAAGGACTTATTTACCTTCATGATGCACGGCGCTCGCGTCTCGCTGTTCATCGGCCTCACGTCCATCATCGTGAGCGGTCTCATCGCGACGGCGTTCGCGCTCCTGACGGCGTACTACAAGGGTGCAGTCGATCTCTTGGTCGTCGTCGTCGGTGACTCTGTGATGTCGATTCCGCGCCTGCTACTCCTCATCCTGCTCTCGTACGTGTTAAAGAGTACGTGGCTCGGGAAGATTTACAACGGCGGTCTGTTGTTCGCACTGCTGTTCGCCGCAACTGGTTGGCCGTTCCTCTGGCGTGCAGTGCGCGGCCCCGCGATGCAGGTATCCGAACAGGAGTGGATCGACGCCGCAAAGAGCTTCGGGCAGAGCCCGGTTACGACCATGAAGAAGCACATGGCTCCGTACATCCTCGGCTATCTGCTCGTCTACTCCTCGATGACGCTCGGCGGTATCATCATCTCCGTCGCAGCGCTGTCATTCCTCGGTCTCGGTATCAACGCACCGACGCCGGAATGGGGTCGTGCAATAAGCGTCGGGCAGACCTACACGACGACCGCCTCGTGGCACATCTCGCTCATTCCGGGCGTACTCATCGTGCTCATCGTCACCGCGTTCAACGCGCTCGGTGACGGTATCCGAGACGCGGTCGACCCACAGAGCGAAACGGGTGACGACGGCGGTGCTGAAGTCGCCGCGACAGGAGGGAGTGGTGCATAATGGCGTCGAGCCAACAACCCACGTCCATCGCCGACAGGGAGCCGATTCTGTCGGTCGAAAACCTTCAGACGGCCTTCTTCACCGACAAAGAGGTCATCCGTGCCTGTGACGGCGTTTCGTTCGACATCAGACCCGGAGAGACGGTCGGTATCGTCGGCGAATCCGGGTCCGGAAAGAGCGTCACTGCACGCTCCATCATGGGCCTCATCAAATCGCCCGGACGCATCCTCGACGGTAGCATCCGTTTCAAGGACGAGGAACTGACGGATAAATCCGAAAAGGAGTACCGACAGATCCGCGGCGGTGACATCGCGATGGTGTTCCAGGACCCACTGACGAGCCTGAACCCCGTCTACAGCGTCGGGAACCAGATCAAGGAGGCACTCCGTCTCCATCAAGATATGACCGGAACCGCGGCGACAAAGGAGGCTATCAATCTCCTCGAAGCGGTCGGTATCCCCGACGCCGGTCGCCGCATCAAGGAGTACCCACACGAGTTCTCCGGCGGCATGCGTCAGCGGGCGGTCATCGCCATGGCGCTCGCGTGTGACCCCGAACTGCTCATCTGTGACGAGCCGACGACGGCGCTCGACGTGACGATTCAGGCCCAGATCCTCGAACTGCTGGATGAACTCCAGGAGGAACGCGACCTCGCGATCATGTTCATCACGCACGACATGGGCGTCATCGCGGAAATCGCCGACCGCGTGAACGTCATGTACGCGGGCGAAATCATCGAAAGTGCGCCCGTCGTGGAACTGTTCGAGAATCCACGACACCCGTACACCCGTGGTCTGCTGCGAAGCATTCCGGGCAACGCCCCCGAGTCGGACCGCCTCGTCACCATTGAGGGTGACGTTCCGACGCCGAACGAACCCGCCACGTACTGTCGATTCGCGCCTCGATGTCCCGAGGCGTTCGACTCGTGCGATTCGGTTCACCCGGTCCCGGTCGAGGTCAACGAAAACGCGGACAGGCACACTGCGGCGTGTCTCCTGTATCCCGAAGACGTGTCACAATCAGAAGCCATCGACGTGCATCGCAATATGGCAACCGAAAGTGAGGACAAACTATGAGCGAAGTACAGAAGAGCAAATCCCCGTCGGTCGAGACAGGCGAAACGCTCGTGGAAATCAACGAGCTGAAAACCTACTACGGCGAGGGTGGTCTCATCGACTCGACCCCCGTCAAAGCTGTTGACGGTGTCTCCGTCGATATTCAACGCGGCGAAACGCTCGGGTTGGTCGGCGAATCCGGCTGTGGAAAATCGACGCTCGGCCGGACGCTCATCCAACTGGAGGAAGCGACGTCCGGCGAAGTGCTGTTCGACGGCACCGACATCACCCAACTGTCGGGCAAAGATCTCAAAAACTGGCGACGAAACAGCCAGATGGTCTTTCAGGACCCCGAATCCAGCCTCAACGACCGGATGACGGTCGGCGAAATCATCCGCGAACCGCTCGACGTTCACGACTGGAAGACGCCGCGGGAGCGTCGTGAACACGTCCGTGAACTACTGGACGTCGTCGGACTCCAACCCGAACACTACTACCGTTACCCGCACCAGTTCTCGGGTGGCCAGCGCCAGCGTGTCGGTATCGCCCGCGCGCTCGCGCTCGAACCGGAGTTCATCGTGCTGGACGAACCGGTCTCGGCGCTGGACGTCTCCGTGCAGGCCCAGATTCTCAACCTGCTCGAAGACCTGCAGAACGAGTTCGGCCTGACGTACCTGTTCATCGCCCACGACCTCTCCGTGGTTCGGCACATCTGTGACCGTGTCGCCGTGATGTATCTGGGTCACATAATGGAACTCGGTCCGACGGAGGAACTGTTCGAGAACCCGAAAAACCCGTACACGATTTCGCTCCTCTCGGCGATTCCGGACCCGGACCCGACGGCCCGCGGTGAGCGAGTCACGCTTCGCGGGACTCCACCGAGTCCACGTGACCCACCGAAAGGCTGTCCGTTCAGTACACGCTGTCCGATGAAGATTCGACCGGAGGAGTTCCAAGACATGGACGACGACCTCTGGGTCAACATCGAAATCTTCCGCGAAGTCGTTCGCGAACGTTCCCGCGCCGAACGTTCGATGACCGATCAGGTGAAGGAGATGCTCGGCATGGATACTCGGTTCTCCGACATCAGTGAGATCCAACAGGAGTTGTTCACCGATGTGGAAGTGCCGCAGAAAGTCCAACAGCACATCGACGAAGCGTCGGGCTACATCGAGAACAACGACGAAGAGCAAGCGCGCGAGTATCTTCGTGACGTGTTCGGAAGCGTCTGTGACTCGGACTCGCCCAGCGACAACGTCGTGAGCGACTCCGGTCGCTTCAGCCACTGTCACCGTCACCTCGAATCGTACGAGGAGCCGGACGAATTCACGCCCTACACGATGCGGTAATGGTCGAACCAGACCAGTCCCCTCGGCGGTTTCGACAGGCGATAGACGCGCTCGTCTACGCTATCGTGGTGACTGGGTTGGTCTTCTTTATCGGCGCTGTCATCTGTTTCGCGCTCGGTAGCGATCTCGTCGGCGTGAAGTACTTCCTGTTTCTCGTCGGTATCTTGTTGTTCGGATACGGTACGTTCGCGCTCTATCCCTCCCGTCGGTGGAAGGTAGACCGGTCGGAGGGACGCGTCGACGTCGATCGGAACACGGAGACCGGTGAGGCCATCGGTGCGCGTGAGGAGACCCGATTTCAGTCGGCGGTACAGCGGGTCCCGCCGCTCCCGCAGTACTCCATCCCGCCCGAGGAACGCCTCTCACCCGGTGCGAAGTTGTTCATCGCCAGCCTTTTCGTTCTCCTCGCGTCGTTTCTCATGGAAGCCGTCTTCGGCGTTGGCGTGTAACAACAGTTTTTACCGTTTCGGAACCTGACATGGCTGTATGCCAGAGACCGGTGACGAAGGCGGAAACTATGCCGAGCGTATCGCGGCCAACGCCGATGCGGAGAAGGACGCGTGGGGGATGACGCTCGAAGACATGAACGCGATGGCGGACGAACTCGAATCCGACGGGTGGAACGTCGTCAAAGTGGCTGCAACTCATACGGCCCCGGAAAACAAGGACGCCGGCGACACCGACCGGTTCGGGTTCGTCTACGTCATCCCGGACAACCACGCCGACGACCTCCGCGAGGCGGTCGAAGCGGGGACGTTCCCACAATATCGGGTCTTCCGAAAGGAGGTCAGTTCGCGTGTGTTCATGCTCACGCAGTTCCTCGACCCCGACACCGAAACGGTGATCCTTCTCGCCGGAACCTACGAGATGATGCACGCGCCAGGCTTGGTGAAAAACGCCATGAACGAGGACGAGATGTTCAGCTACGTCCAGACGTTGGACGGTACCGTCCACGGGACGTTCCGTCACGACGATTACACCAAGTTCTTCCCGAACCCGGAGAAGTACGAGAACTACGTCGTCGAGTCGCCGGTCGGCGATCACCACGAAGAATAGCTCCCGCCTTTTTTCCGATGTCGAAGTCCCGGTTTCGGAGTCTCAGTCCGATTTCACCCCTCACGCTTCGTAGGGTACAAGAAGGGTGAAACCGTATCCGGCGCGTATGAACGTTGCCGAAGCGATGACACCCAGGTCTGATGTGGTCACTGTCGAGCTTCCGGGCACGCGCGACGACGTGCTCGATTACTTGCAGGAACTGTCGTTTTCCTCCGTCCCTGTCGTTAAACAGACGGATGACGGCGAACAGTACCGTGGCCTCATATCGCGCGATGACCTCATCGAAAACCCCGACGAAGACCAACTCGCCATCCTGATGCGGGATGTCGCGACGACGACGCAGGACGCGTCCATCGAGGACGTTGCCGTCCTGATGTTGGAGGAACAAACCCGACGTGTCCCGGTCGTGGACGGTGAACTCGAAGGAATCGTCACCGTCACTGACGTCGTCCGAGCCATCGCCGAGAGCGAAGCGAACGGCGATACGGAAGTCGGCGAACTGGCGAGCCTCGACGTGAACACCTGCTACGTCGAGACGCCGCTGACGGTCGCCGAACGCGAAATCTACTACGCGAACGTGCCGTACGCGGTCACGCTCAACGAAGAGGGTGATATGGACGGAATCCTCACCGAAGTCGACATCATCGAAGTCGTGCGCGTGGTCGAAGGCGAGGACGACACCGGCGGCAGTATCGCGAACGAGGACGACGCGTGGATGTGGGAAGGAATCAAATCGGTCGGAAACAGTTACATCCCGACGCGAAACGTCCAAATCCCGTCCGCACCCGTCAGCGAGTTCATGACGGAGGACGTGGTGACGGTCTCGAAGCACAAGAAAGCGCGCGAGGTCGCCCAGACGATGCTCACGAACGATATCGAACAGGTCCCGCTCGTCAGCGGCGACCAACTCGTCGGCATCGTCCGAGACGTGAACTTGCTGGAGGCGCTAAAATGACGGATCTGGTAGAACTCGCCAAACGACGTGGGTTCTTCTTCCAGTCGTCGGAAGCCTACGGCGGTGTCTCGGGATTCTACGTCTACGGTCCGCAGGGCGCGGCACTCAAACGAAACATCGAGGACTCGTGGCGTGACCGCTTTCAGGTACAGGAGGGCCACCGCGAAATCGAAGCGCCGACCATCATGCCCGAACCCGTCTTCGAGGCGTCGGGCCATCTCGACGGCTTCGACGACATGCTGGTCGAGTGCCCGGAATGTGGCGAGAGCCACCGCGCCGACCACCTCATCGAGGACAACACGGACATCGAGGACGCGGAAGCCCTGCCGCTCGAAGAGGTCGGCGAACTCATCGCCGACAACGACCTCCACTGTCCGACCTGTGATACCCCGCTCGCAGGCGAACCGGTCGAGGATTTCAACCTCATGTTCGAGACGGACATCGGCCCCGGTTCGGGCCAACCCGGCTACCTGCGTCCGGAGACGGCACAGGGCATCTTCGTGGAATTTCCGCGGCTCAAGGAGTACGCCCGCAATAGCCTCCCGTTCGGTATCACCCAGGTCGGGAAGGCGTACCGGAACGAAATCAGCCCCCGGAAATCCATCATTCGCGTCCGTGAGTTCACGCAAGCCGAACTCGAACACTTCATCGACCCCGAAACCGACGAACCGCCGCTCCATCTGGTCGAGGACATCGAGGTGATGCTGTACTCCGCCGTCGAGCAGAACGCCGACGAAGGCGAGTACATCTACACGACCATCGGCGAGGCGGTCGAAGAGGGTATCATCGCCAGCGACTGGATCGCCTACTACCTCGGCGTCGGCCAGGAGTGGTACGAGCGAATCGGCGTGGACATGGACCGCTTCCGGTTCCGCCAACACCTCGAAGGCGAGCGGGCTCACTATTCGAGCGACTGTTGGGACGCCGAAGCGGAAATCGACGGCGACTGGGTGGAGATAACCGGTTACTCCTACCGGAGCGACTACGACCTCTCGAAACACGACACCTACTCCGACGAGGACTTCACCCTCTTCCGGCAGTACGACGAGCCGAAAGTGGTCGAACGTGCGACCGTCGACCCCGACATGAGCTATCTCGGTCCCGAATTCGGCGGGGCGGCCGCCGACATCTCCGAGGCGCTCCAGACGCTCGCGGAACGCGACCGCACCGCGTTCGACGGCGACGCGGTAACCGTCGAAGCCGACGGCGACTCCTACACGGTTCCGGTCGAGAAAACCGGGTTCAGCGTCGACGAAGTCAAGGAATCCGGCGAGCACATCACGCCGCACGTCGTCGAACCGTCCATCGGTATCGGTCGCGTGCTCTACACCGTCCTCGACCACGCGTACGAGACGGACGAAATCGAAGGCGAGACGCGAACGCGGTTGGCACTCGAACCCGAACTCGCGCCGACGACGGTCGGCGTCTTCCCGCTCATGGACAAGGACGGTATGGGCGAGCAGGCTCGGGAAATCGCGGCCGAACTCAGAACGCACGGCTTCGACGCCACCTACGACGATTCGGGTAACATCGGCCGTCGGTATCGCCGACAGGACGAAGTCGGCACGCCGTTCTGCGTGACGGTCGATTACGAAGGGTTGGAAGACGGCACCGTGACCCTCCGTGAACGGGATTCGACCGACCAGGTCCGCGTTGCCGTCTCCGACCTTCCGGATTTCCTCTCCGAACTCCGGAGCGGTGACCGCGCCTTCTCGGACCTCTAACCGTGTCGGGCGAAGTCAAGCGCAGACTGGTACACGTCAGCGGAACCGGACTCCCGGCGCTGTACCTGTTGGGCCTGCTGAAGTGGCAGCAACTGCGCTGGCTTCTCCTCGTCGGTTCGGCTGTCGCGCTCGTCCTCGAAATCCTTCGCCTGTTCGTCGGTCTCGACTGGCGGATTTACGACGAGCTCACGCGTTCGTACGAACAGGACAACCTCGCGGGGTACGCGCTGTACTTCTTCGGAATGACGGCGACTGCGTGGGTGTTCGAACCGCGAATCGCCATCCCGGCGATGCTCATGCTGACCATCGCCGACCCCATCAGTGGTCTCATCGGATCCGGGGAACTGGGAATCAAAGCGGCTCACACCCTTCTCGTCACGTTTGCCGTCTGTCTCCTCATCGCGTCCGTCCTCGGACTGCCGTTCCCCGCCGCAGTTCTCGGCGCAATCGCGGCGACCCTCGCGGACGGCATGAAACCCGTCATCGCGGGCTACGTCATCGACGACAACCTCACGATTCCTCTCGGTGCCGCCGTGGCGATGTTCGTCGCGCTTCGGTATCTGCCGATGCTGTTCTGATCCTCTCACCTCTCAGGTCGTCGTGGTTCCGTCTTCCCGTATAAACCTTTGCCGACCACTTTCACCTCGCTACACGAACCCTTTAACCGAATGACGACCAAACTCACGACGAATGGCGACCACGGACACGGAACAGAACTACGTGGAACACCCCTATCTCGCTCCCTCGTTCATCGAGCGGCGACTCTACCAGATTCAACTCGCCGGAACCGCACGCAACGATCACACGCTCGTCTGTCTCCCGACTGGGTTGGGAAAGACGACCGTTAGCTTACTCGTCACGGCGGAGCGGTTCAACGAGGTGGGTGGCAAGTCCCTCTTCCTCGCGCCGACGAAACCGCTGGTGAATCAGCACGCGGATTTCTATCGGCAAGCCCTCTCGATACCCGACGAGGACATCGTCGTGTTCACCGGCGAGGTCCGCCCGGACGAGCGTTCGAAGCTGTGGAAGTCGGCGAAAGTCATCATCGCCACGCCACAGGTCGTGGAAAACGACATCGTCGGCGGGCGAATCGACCTCGGCCCGGTGACCCACATCACCTTCGACGAGTGTCATCGCGCGACCGGTGACTACGCGTACAACTACATCGCCGAACGGTACCATTCGGACGCACACGACCCGCTCGTTACCGGGATGAGCGCGTCGCCGGGCGGCGACAAGGAGTCGATCATGGAGGTGTGTGAAAACCTCGGCCTGCACGAAGTCGAGGTGATGACCGAGGACGACAGCGACGTTTCGACGTACACCCACGACACGGACGTGGAGTGGGTCCGCGTACAACTCCCCGACAACATCATCGAAATCCGGGATGCGCTGAACGAGGTCATCAAGGACCGGTTGGAACGCCTGAAAACCCTCGGCGTCATCAACACCACGCGACCTGACGTGTCCCAGAAGGACCTGAACAAGGTTCGCGGCGAGTTGCAGAAACTCATCAATAACGACCAGTCGGAGGGGTACAAGGGTATGTCCGCCCACGCGGAGGTGATGAAACTCCGCCGTGCGGTCGAACTCGCGGAGACCCAGAGCGTCGAATCCCTCCGTCGGTATTTCGAACGCCAACGCAACGCCGCCCGCTCGTCGGGTGCGTCGAAGGCGAGCCAACGGTTCGTCTCCGACCCCAAGGTACAGGAGGCGATGCGGAAGGCGACCCAATACGACGACCGACACCCCAAGTTCCGCAAGGCACACACCTACCTCGCCCAGACGCTCGTGGACGGCGGCCAGCGAATCATCGTCTTCACCGAATCGCGCGATACGGCCGAGACGCTGACGGAATTCTTCAACGAAAACTTCGACGCCCGACGGTTCGTCGGACAGGGAGACAAGGACGGGAGCGACGGAATGACCCAGAAGGAACAGCAGGAGGCGCTCGACAACTTTCGGGCCGGCGAGTTCGAAGTGCTCGTCTCGACATCCGTTGCGGAGGAAGGCCTGGACGTGCCGGAAGTGGATTTGGTGCTGTTTTACGAACCCGTTCCGACCGCGGTGCGATCTATTCAGCGCAAAGGACGGACAGGTCGGCAGGCACAGGGCCAGGTTGTCGTCCTGCTCGCCGAGGACACCCGCGACGAGGCGTACTTCTGGATCTCCAAGCGTCGGGAGGACGAAATGGAAGCCGAGTTGCGGAAACTCAAGGGCGTCGCCAAGGAAGTCGAGGAGGAACTGGACGACTCACAGCAGACGCTCGGGTCGTTCGGCGGCGACGGGAACGGGGCGAACGAAGTGAGCCACGGACTACAGGAGTTCGATACGAAGTCGGCGGACGACACGGGTGAGAAAAACGCCGACAGTGACGCTAGCGCGGACGACGAAACCGCCCCCGACGGCGTCGTGGCGACGGCGCGCAAACGCGACAACTCCGACAACGTCGAAATCGTCGCCGACCAGCGTGAACTCGACGCGAACATCGCCCGCGACCTCTCCGCGCGGGACGGCGTGGACGTTCGCCTCGAAACGCTCGCCGTCGGCGACTACGTTCTGAGCGACCGGGTCGCAGTCGAGCGCAAATCGGTGAGCGACTTCCTCGATACGCTCGTCGGAAGCGACCGATCGATGTTCGAGCAAGTCGGGGACATGAACCGCCACTACGCCCGCCCCGTCGTCATCATCGAAGGCGAGGATCTCTACGAACAGCGTAACGTCCACCCGAACGCGGTTCGCGGTGCAATCGCTTCGCTTGCAGTCGATTTCGGCGCGAGCGTCCTCCGAACGGAAGACGAGAAGGACACGACGGATTTGCTCGAAGTCATCGCCACGCGGGAACAGGAGGTCGCACAGCGTGAGGTTTCGGTGCACGGTGACAAACACTCGAAGACGCGTTCCGAACAACAGGAGTACGTCGTCGCCTCCATCGCGGACATCGGTCCAGTCACTGCTCGTGCTTTATTGGAAGCGTTCGGGTCCGTACAAGCGGTCATGACCGCTTCGAAAGACGAGCTTATGGAGACACAGGGCGTCGGCGAGATAACCGCCGACCGAATCCGCGAGGTCGTGGCCGAGGCGTACGACCCGTAACCGGTGGTTACTGCCCGACAGCAGTGGTGTTTACCGACCACATCCGTACAGTCGGTCAGCACAGCCTAAATCCGGTCATTTCCCGCTCGTATGGGACGAATGAACGTGGGTAAACGTCGTGAACAGTCACTACGCTTTAATCCGTCACCCTCATTTACCCGATAGAGAGTAAACTATGTTACCCCGTCCCATGAGGGAGTATGACGAGGAGGAGTGGGAGGTCGAAAAGCGGTACGGAAAACCGCAACACGAGGTTAGCCGCTCGACGAGCGAGCAGGAACTGTACGGCGACCCACAGCACGCCGTAGCGGACGAGCACTCGCACGGCAACTCGGATTTCGACCTCGACCTCGGATACGCCTTGGACGTCACGCGACTCGACTTCGTGCAGGAAGTCAGTAGCACGGAGCACCAACTCCTGTTCGCTGTTGAACGATAGTCGCGAGAATCGTTCGCCTCGACGCTTTTTGATTCGACTTATCGATTCGCCCGGTCGAGCGCAGCGAGCGCTTCCGCCGCTTCTCGCGTTGCGGCCAGCAGTTCACGCGAATAGCCCACATCGTTCGTGCTTTCGGCCTCCCTCGTGAGGGTCGTCAGTTTTCGAACCAGTGCGTTCCGTGCCTCGGTGAGGTCACCCGCTTCACCTGTCGTCTGCGTTCGTCCTGATGTTCGTGGCTCGGGTTGCCGTGGCCGTTCGTCCGCCTCGTTTCCGCTCGTTTGACTCGGCGGCGCACGTCGCGCTCGATGCGTCGGCGGTTGCTGAGACGGTGGGCGCTGTGGGGTCGGATGCGGCGGTTGATTCTCCGGTTGACTCCGCTGTTGTGGCTGGTCCGGTTCCGCCGGTTCGGTCTCGATTTCGCTCACGTTCTGATTCGTGGCCTCAACGGCCGATTCATCCGCGGTCGCTTCCTCGTTTTCCCCCGCCGATTCGGACGCTTCCTGCTGGCACGTCGAACAGAACTCGTTTCCGTCGTAGCGAAAAATGGGGTCACCGCAGGTGTCGCAGTGCTTTCCCGTCATCGTCGCACCTTGCAACAGCAGTTCGCTCATCCGCTGGGTCGACTTTCGCTCCTTCCTATCGTCTTCGTACTGCTGGCGGAGTTTCTCTCGCTCCGCTTCCTTATCGAAGTCACTCATGAGCGAACCAAGACCCTCCAAACTCTTGCCCCTTTCCCTCACCCCGAGGTTTATATACGAAACCGGGGCCAGAACCGCCGTGTCGAAGATTCCATTCAGCGACCTCGAAGCCGCTACGTACTGCCCGCGAAAACTCTACTATCGACGGACGGACGACATCACCGTCCCGGACACCGTCACCGAACGACGCGAACTCGCGTATCAGTACGACCGATTGATCGATGCGCCCACCTCCGAACTCGCGGACCTCCCGTTAGAAGTCTCACCCGACCGATTCCGGGAGAATCTCGAACGCGCAACACACCTTGAAGACTGGGAAACCCTCGCCGACCCATCGGAACGCGACCGACTCGTCGAGGGAAAGGATTGTCGCGGAATCGTTCACAAAGTCCTCGACGGCGACCCGCCAGTTCCGTCGATGATCTTTACCGGAACGCCACCCGAAACGGGTATCTGGGAGCCACAGAGCGTCCGAGTCATCGCCGCAGCGAAGGCGCTCTCGTGGGAGTACGAACGGATGATCGAACGCGCGTTCGTGGAGTATCCGGCACACGGTATCGTGCGTAAAATCGCCCTCTCGACGCGCCGGAAGGCGGCGTATCGGCGCGTTCTTCGCACCGCCCGCGCCATCGACGGCCCACCGCCACGACTGACGAACACGTCGAAATGCGACGCCTGTGAGTATCGAACCGAATGCGGGGTGAAAACCAGAACGCTTCGCTCACTCCTCGGCGGCTAGCCACGCTTCGATCGCGTCGGCGTTTTCGCCGCGGCGGAGGATCTCCCCCCGTTCGATGTTCACCACGGTGCTTCCGGTCCCGCCGGTTTCACCGCCGTCGATGACGACTGCGGCGGCATCCCGAATCTCGTCGTCGAGTTCGTCGAGCAGCGTGACGCTTCCCCGGCCGCTCACGTTGGCACTCGTGCTGGTGATGGGTGAGACTCGCCGGAGCAGTTCCAGCGCGAGCGGTTGGTCCGGAATCCGAATCCCGACGTGGGAGCGCCCGCCCGTGAGGAGGTCCGGAACGACGTCCCGCTTCTCACAGAGCACGGTCACCGGTCCGGGAAGGAATTCGTCCATGAACGCCGTTTCGCGTGTCGTCGGGCGGACGTACTCCCGTGCGGTCTCCACGTTCGGAACCGCGAGCGAAATCGGTTTCTCGCGCGCTCGTCGCTTCGCGTCGAACACACGCTCGATGGCTGTGGAGTCCACCGCGTCGGCAGCGAGGCCGTACACCGTTTCGGTGGGATAGACCACGAGTTCCCCATTTCGGATGGCACGCGCCGCCCTGTCGAGTTCGTCTTCGTGCGTGTCGTCTCGTTCGTCGTTCATACCTGACGTTGTGGGTTCCACGAAAAAAGCGTAGCGTCGTCCGTTCTCGATTCAGCCTTCGATGGCACTTTCGACTTCGTCGTAGTCCGGGAAGTCGGGCCACTCGGTCGCGACCCACGCGTACTCCACGGTGCGGTCCTCGTCCAAGAGGAACATCGCCGGTCGCGGTTCGCTGATGCCTTCCATCCCGTCCAGGTCGTTCACGATGCCGTAGTCTTCCGCGACGTCGTTCGCGGGGTCGCTGAACAGGCTATACTCGATTTCGCGCTCCTCGATGAGGGTCTTGTGCTCGTACGGCGACGAGATCGACAGGCCGACGATTTGCACGTCGTACGTGTCGTCCCACGCGCGGTCACGCAGTTCGTTCCACACGTAGGTCGCCGGGAACGCGCCGTCCATGCTGTGGAAGACGAGCAGGGTCCGTCCGTCGGCCGTGATATCCGACAGGGAGGCGTTCTCCCAGAACTCCGTGTTGACCAGCGGGCGAGTGAAATCGGGGACCGTCTCGCCGATTTCCGGGTGGTCCGCTTCACCGAGTTCGACCACGTCGAAGTCAGGCATTATTCGGCCCCTCCGTAGGTATTTTCGAGGTACTGGACGATGTTCGCGCTCTCGCTCATCGTTACGCCCGTGTTCCCGTCCACGATGGCCGGGACGGTTCGTTTGCCGCTGATGCGTTTGACGACGTTTCGATCCGAGTGCATGGGTTCGATGAATCGCGACTGGTACGGGAGGTCGTACTCCTGTAGTTTTCGAACCACGCGCTCGCAGTACGGACACGCCTGCAGTCGGTACAGCGTGATGGCCGGATTTGTCGCCTCGGTGCTCATACACCCTGATTGGGCCGAAACACGTGTAAGGTCTTCGTTCTCGGCAGTTTCGCTCGATATTTAGCAGGGAAAAGGATAAAGAGTTAATCCCGCTGACGGTCAAGATGGGTTATCAAATGGGACTCTCTCCGACACTCATCGCCCTCTCACAGACTGCGCCACTGAATAGTATGCTGGACGTTCAGCCCAACGGACCGATCGTCCGGTGGGGCGGGATCGTCCTCATTTTCGTGCTTCTCTTACTGTCTGCGTTCTTCTCCTCCTCGGAAATTGCTATGTTTTCGCTCGCGAAGCATCGCATCGACGCGCTCGTCGAAGACGGCGTTCCGGGGGCGAAAATAGTCAAATCGCTGAAAAGCGACCCCCACCGACTGCTCGTGACGATTCTCGTCGGTAACAATATCGTCAACATCGCGATGTCGTCCATCGCGACGGTCATCGTCGGCTACTACTTCGACCCCGGTGTGGCCGTCCTCGTCTCCACGTTCGGCATTACGACGCTCGTCCTGTTGTTCGGAGAGATCGCGCCGAAATCGTACGCGGTCGAGAACACGGAGTCATGGTCGCTCAGAATCGCCCGACCGCTCAAGTACTCCGAGACGCTTCTCATGCCGCTCGTCATCCTCTTCGACCATCTCACGCGAGCGATAAACAGCGTCACGGGCGGCCAATCGGCCATCGAGACGTCGTACGTGACCCGCGACGAGATTCAGAACATGATTCAGACCGGCGAGCGCGAGGGTGTCATCGAGGAGGACGAACGCGAGATGCTTCAACGGATCTTCCGGTTCAACAACACCATCGCCAAGGAGGTGATGACGCCCCGCCTCGACATGACCGCCGTTCCCCAGGATTCGAGCGTTGACGAGGCCATCGAGACGCTCGTCCAGTCGGGTCACGAGCGCGTTCCGGTGTACGAGGGGAGTCTTGACAACGTCATCGGCATCGTCACCGTTCGTGACCTCGTTCGAGAGAAGAACTACGGCGAAACGACGCCGGACGGACTGAAACTCAGCAACCTGATTCAGCCGACCCTCCACGTCCCCGAGAGCAAGAACGTGGACGAACTGCTGACGGAGATGCGCGAAAACCGGATGCAGATGGTCATCGTCATCGACGAGTTCGGAACGACGGAGGGACTGGTCACCATGGAGGACATGGTCGAAGAAATCGTCGGCGAAATCCTCGACGGCGAGGAAGAAGAACCGATAGAGCGCATCGACGAGGACACCGTCATCGTCCGCGGCGAGGTCAACATCGACGAAGTGAACGAGGCGATGGAAATCGAACTGCCGGAGGGAGAGGAGTTCGAGACCATCGCCGGATTCATCTTCAACCGGGCGGGCAGACTCGTGGAGGAAGGAGAGGACATCGACTACGACGGGGTTCGCCTCCACGTCGAACAGGTCGAAAACACCCGTATCATGAAAGCCCGCATCTCGCGCTTGGATGACGATACAATCGACGAAACCATCGAGGAAGGCGTCGAATCCGGCGCGGAATAGCGGTCGCTGATGGCCGTTTACTGATCGCCCGAAAAATGGATGTCGCCCGTCCGAACAACGGGGCGATTTATTCGACCGGCGTTACTTCTTCCTCTTCTCGCACATGCTCTTCCCGCAACTGCTCTTCCTGTGCGTGGTCGAACTGGCCTTCACCGAGCGCGATGAGGAACGTCCCCATGAGGTCGAGCGGCAACGTGAAGAACGTCACCAACCCCAGCACGCCTGCGGTCATGCTACCGTACCAGTTGTGACCGCGATAGGGCCGACGCGCCACCCGCGAACTCGATGACCGAGAACACGAGGACGACCCCACCGGCAGTCGCAGCACCAAGCCCACTCAACCCGAGGAGCGAAATACCCGCACTCGTGATGAGGAGTCCAAGTCCAACGATTGCGCCGATAACCCCCGCTAACATCAGCAGGAAGCCACCTGCTTTGTACGTTCGTGGCGTATACGTTGTTTCTCTCTCAACTACTCGGTCTGTTGTTGCCATACTATTTCCCCCGGGTAGACGGAGGGGAGTTTCGCATTTAGCGCCGTCGTCCGTTTAAGAAATTGGATTCCTTTCCGACTCGCTCTGTCCCCCATTACTTCCATCTGACACAGTACGATTTCGTAAACGAACGTCGTACTTTTGCTGACCAAGCGTCTACAGGAGAAGGTGGTGAATCGATGGTGAATATTCCGCATCTCCGATTTCTGGACGACGACGAACAGGAAGAGCAAGCACATCCACTCGGTATACGAACCCTCCGAAAATCGGGCGGTTCGATAGTCGTCACGATTCCGCCGGACGTAATGGAACTCGTCAATATGAGCGTGGACGACGACGTCGTCATACACGCGGCTTCCGACTCGATTACACTGACGAAGCTTCCAGAACAGGAGTAGCGATTTTGTCGGGGTGGTAATCGACCGTTGAACTGGAACGCGAAATGGCAACTGTTAATAGTCGGGCGTCGCCATTCAATGCAATGAATCTAATTCATATGATGTTGGCGTGCTGGATCGTGCTCTCGCTCGTCGGCGCGACGTTTTTGTACTGGCACAACTCCACGGAACAGCTCACACAGTGGTAACTCTCGGTTCGTGAAGCGTACCGAACAACCACTGCAATCGAGTTAAAACGAAACGTTCGTTTCCATGCCGTCGGTCGCGTCGTCCAAACCGTCCTGCTGGATGTCTCCTGTCATTCTATCCGATATCTCTCGATCCTGTAGGATGTTCTCGAACTCGTTTGTATACTGTTGGTTCATCGCTCTTGCCTCGTCTTTGGCTTCGAGGACGCGTTGATAGTGTCGCACGGTTGCCTCGCTGACGTCGAGTTCCGCCGCGCAATCAGCCGTCGAAACGCCGTCGTTGACGAGCATTCGGAGGCGCTCGATCTCGAACGGAGCCTCGGTATCCGAGAGCGTGAACAGATGGAGATCGATTCGGGAACGGGCCACCGACTCTTCTCGCTCGCCGAGCTCGGCGGCGATTTCGTCGTCGTCTTCACCCGCGTAGAATCGCCGAACGACCGCCGTCAACTGCTCGTCGTCGAGCGTCGTGTCGAACTCGTATCGGTCCCTCATTTCCGTCACGACGGCGAGCAGCTGCTCTTGGATTTTCTCCTCCGTGCTGAGTGAGCCGTGCGTCTCTTCCTGCCGCTCCGTGACTGTCGCCTCGTCCGTCATATTCAGGAACATGTCACGGAGTTCCTCGGTCTTCTTATCCATAGCGCGTAGCTGATGCTTGGATCGTATAAAAACCTGTTGGGCAGTGTGTGATATTTCTCCCTGCCGTCTGAAACAAGCGCTCGTCAACCGAAGTTCTAATACTGGTTGACGGGAGATGGTCTTCCATGTCAACCGAAACCGAGTCCGTCGAACTCGTCGGCGAACAGACCGTCGGGAACATCGCCCGTACCGCGATGTTCGCCGCTATCATCGGTGCGTTCGCGTACGTTTCGTTTCCGAACCCACTGGCACCAAACATTCCCATCACCCTGCAAGTGCTCGGCGTTTTCCTCGCCGGAATCTTTCTCGGCCCACTTTGGGGGTCCGCATCGCTCGTCCTTTACCTCGTCGCGGGTGTCGTCGGTGCGCCCGTCTTCGCCAATGGCTCCGCCGGATTGGCCGAACTCCAGGGTTTGACCGGTGGCTACCTCATCTCGTACCCTTTCGCTGCCTTCGCCATCGGCGCAATCGTTCATAACGGGTTGACGCTCCGCGACCCCAAGTCCGCGAGCATCGTTCGCCTTGTCGGCGGGATGGTCGTCGGAACTGCCATCATCTACGCTTTCGGGACCATCGGGTTCTCCTACTACGGCAACTACGGACTCGCCGATGCGTTCATGCTTTCGGCGGTCGCGTTCATCCCCTTCGAAGCGTTCAAAATCGCCGCCGCGGTCGGCATCGTCCGGAGCGACCGCGTCACGGCCGAATGAAACTCGAACAACGGCGCAATGATAACCACGCAAAATCTCGTCCATCGGTTCGGGGATGCGACGGCACTCGACGGTATCTCGCTCACGATTCCCGACGGGGAGTTCGTCGTGATATCCGGCCCGAACGGGAGCGGCAAGACGACGCTCGTCCGGCATTTCAACGGCCTCCTCACGTCCGACGACGGGGACGTACTGGTGGACGACACGCCGGTCGAGGACGACCTCGTGGCCGCCCGAACCCGCGTCGGCATGGTGTTCCAGCATCCGCGGGACACCTTCGTCTCCGCGACCGTCGGCGCGGACGTGGCGTTCGGTCCGGAGAATTTGGGTTGCTCCCACGAGGAAATCGACCGCCGAGTCGATGAGTCCCTGTCCGCGGTCGGGATGGCCGACCGCCGGGACGCGCGTATCGACACGCTCTCCGGCGGGGAGTGCCAGCGCGTCGCCATCGCTGGCGCGCTGGCGATGGAACCCGACCACCTCGTGCTGGACGAACCGTTCACGGGACTGGACGGTCCCGCACGCGAGTCGGTCGTCTCCCACCTCGCTACCCTCTCGGAACGCGGCACCGGAATCATCGTCGTCACCCACGACCTGCGTGACGTCTGGTCGCTCGCCGACCGGGCAATCGCGCTTCGGGACGGAGAAATCGCGGTCGATGGCCCGCCCGAAAAAATCGCGGACGACCTCTCCCGTCTCGGGATCAACACGCCACACGCTGCAGACACACCACACGCGGAAACACCATGACGCTGGCATTCCGCTCGAACGGAGCGTTCGCCGAGGGAGTCGATGCCCGCGTGAAACTCCTGTTCCAGACGATATTCGCCCTCGCGGCGCTCGCGCACACGACGCCGCTCGGACTTGCAATCCTGACAGGCGTCGTCGCAGTCGTTCTCCTCGGAAGTTCCACGTCGCCGCTGTGGGTCCTCCGCGAGTTTCGGTACGTGTTTCCGTTCCTCCTCGGCGGGCCAGCGTTCGCGGCGCTCACGCTCGGCCCGCCGTGGGTCGTTCCGGCGGACGCCGTCGCGCCCGCATTGGCGAGTTATCGCGTCGTGCTCGTCCTCTGTGTGAGCGCGGCCTTCGTCCGAACCACGCCCGTCCGGGAATCGCGCGCGGCGGTCCAGTGGTTACTCCCCGGTCGCGTCGGCCAGTTTTTGGGAATGGGAGTCGCTTTCGTCTTCCGGTTTCTCCCCGTTCTGCAGTCCGACCTGCGCGCCATTCGGGATGCGATGGCCGCTCGCCTCGGCACCGAACGCTCGCTCGTCGAGCGGATGGAACTCGTCGGGTCGGCGGGACTGGCGCGGGCGTTCGACCGTGCCGACACGTTTTCGCTCGCGCTCCGCGCTCGCTGTTTCGCGTGGAACCCGACGCTTCCCCGTCTGGCGATTTCGCGGCGCGACCTACCGGTCTTCCTGATGACAATATCGCTTCTCGCGTGGACGTTCGTATAAACTCACAACACGTTTTCCATTCTCGCATGACGGCGTGGAGACGGTTGGGTGGCAAGATTTAAGCAAGTAGTCTCCTCCTGATAAAACATGGAAATCTTCGCGCTTTCGGAGGCAGGTCCGACGCGCCCAACGTTCTGGCGAATCGGTCCCATGGGCGAGGCGGTGTTTTACTTCCTCGCTATCGTGACCGTCGTCTACTTCCTCTACGGCGTCTACAACCGTTTCGCGCGGTACACGGACGGCGAAGAGGACTGGTTCGACCGGTTGGACGACCTCCCGGGACGGGTGACCCGTGCGGCGAAAACCGTCATCACGAACGAGAAGCAGTTCAACCGCGACCTGTACGGCGGACTGATGCACTCGTTCATCCTGTGGGGCTTTCTGACCCTGTTCATCGGGACGACTATCCTCGCCATCGACATGGACGGCTACCGAAAATTCACCCACTACTTCCTCGGCGGCGAGAAATCCTTCTTCGTCGGTAGCTTCTATCTGGCCTACTCGCTCGTAATGGACGCCATGGGGCTGCTGTTCGTCGTCGGTATCTCGATGGCGCTCTACCGGCGCTACTGGGTCCACAAGGAACGCCTCTGGGGCAAACACACGGGGCGAGAGGACGACCTGTTCATCTGGACGCTGTTCCTGCTCGGCGTCGGCGGCTACCTGACCGAAGGCGTCCGTATCCTCGGAACCAGTGCCACCAGAAACGTGGACTTCGAGACGGTGAGTTTCGTCGGTTGGTTCGTCAAGGACGTGCTCTCGGCGGCGGGTGTCACCCCGCAGGCGGCCACGACGTGGTATCCGGTCGCGTGGTGGTCCCACGCGCTCATCGCGCTCGTGTTCATCGCCGCGATTCCCTACGCCAAACCGTTCCACATGCTGTCGTCGTTCGCCAACGTCGTCACGCGCGACGAGAAGGCGGGCAAGCGACTCCCGGGCGTTCCCTCCGACGCCAGCCCGGACGAAATCGGTGCGAGTTCCATCGACGACTTCTCGTGGAAACAGATCCTCGACCAGGACGCCTGTACGAAGTGTGGCCGCTGTTCGTCGGTCTGTCCCGCCAAGGCATCCGGCCGCCCGCTCGATCCGCGCGACGTGATTCTCGATTTGAAGCAGTACCGTGAGAACCTCGACGCCGGTCTGACCGACGAAAAGCCCATCATCGCCGACGGGGGTACGAGCGTCATCGACAGCAGCACGATGGAGTCCTGTATGGCCTGCATGGCTTGCATGGACGCCTGCCCGGTCGAAATCGAACATCTCAACTCTTTCACGGAGATGAACCGTCGCCTGACCGAGTCCGGTCAGATGGACGCCAACGTGCAGGACGCGATGATGAACGTCTTCCAGAACGGCAACGCGTTCGGCGACCCCGAGCGCCGCCGTCCCGAGTGGACCGAGGAACTCGACTTCGAGATTCCCGACGCCCGCGACGAGGACGTGGAGTTCCTCTGGTACGTCGGCGACTACCCGTCCTACGACGAGCGCAACCGCCGCGTCGCCCGCTCGCTCGCCACCATCTTCCACGAGACCGGCATCTCCTACGGTATCCTCTACGAGGACGAACAGAACGATGGCAACGACGTGCGTCGCGTCGGCGAGGAGGGCCTGTATGAAATGCTGGTCGAGGACAACGTCGCCGCGTTCGAGGAGTGCGAGTTCGACAAAATCGTCTGTACCGATCCGCACAGCTACAACACGTTCAAAAACGAGTATCCGGAGATGGCTGACGACTTCGACGCGCCGGTCTACCACTACACGCAGGTCGTCGAGGAACTGTTCCGCTCGGACCGACTGGGACTCGCCGGAAACGAACTCGACTACACGGTCACCTACCACGACCCGTGTCACCTCGGACGCTACAACGACGAGTACGAGGCACCGCGCGAAATCGTCAAAGGCACCGGTTGTACGCTGGACGAGATGCCGCGCAACCGCTCCAACTCGTTCTGCTGCGGCGGCGGCGGTGGCGGACTCTGGATGGATTTGGAGGAGACCTCCAAACCGAGCGAGGAGCGCATCCGCGAAGCGCTCGAAGACACCGACGCCGGAGCGGGTGTCGAGAAGTTCGTCGTCGCCTGCCCGATGTGCATGACGATGTACGAGGACGGGAGAAAAACGGGCGGCTACGAGGACGACATCGAAATCATCGACGTGGCCGAACTCGTCGTGGAAGCGCTCGGCGCTGAAGAGAAGATTCAGGTCTCGGCCTGAACTCGTCGATTTTGGTTTCTGGTTTTTACTCGGGCGAGCGACGCCGCCAGTTCGAGCGATGGAGACCCCCACCGACCAGCAGCGCGACGGCGAGTGCTGTCGCTGCCGCGAGCAGTCCCGTCGGATTCGAGACGAACAGCGGTTCGAGTACCGCACCCGCAGAGAGACCGATCAACGCACAAACAACTGTTCGAATCCCGTTTATGTCTATGTCATGATAATACTGGGGTGAAGAAAATCGCTTTCGAACGTTCCGCACTCCGACCGTAACCAGGTTACTCATCTTCCCTCCGAAAATGGTTGGAATCATAATAATTATGCGGAACGAGGCCCACCGAACGGACGATGAACTCCCTCCTCTTCGACCTCGCAGCGTTTAGTTTCATCACGCAACTTGTCGCACTCTACATCCAGTACCGCCAAGAAAAACCCCGAATCGTCCTCGTCACGTGGTCCGGTTACACGCTTTTCTGGGCATACCTCGCTGTGACGCAGTTCTTCGAACTTCGTTTCGCTACCATCGGACTCAGGGTTCTACTGGTGGCTATCCTCGCTCTCACCGCCGTTACCGTTCATCGCCAGTGGTGGAACGACCGAACGCAGTCCGCCTGATTCCTTCCTCTTCGAACTCACTCCCTTTTTTCCTACTCCTCCCGCGCTCCTCCGACCGCACGGGCGATGAGACCGGCCTGTGCGCCCGCTACGAAGCCAGCATCGATGTTTACGGTGGAGAGGACGGTACAGGACTGCAACATCCCCGAGAGCGCCGCCTCGCCGCCGCTAGCGTGGCCGTAGCCGTTCGAAACGGGGAGTCCGATGACGGGCGTGTTTACGAGTCCGGCGACGACCGTTGGGAGGGCACCCTCGCGGCCAGCGGCGACGACGAGCGCGTCCACCGCGCGGAGGGTGTCCACCTCGTCCAGCATCCGGGCGATGGACGCCACGCCGACGTCGTGCAGTTCCTCGACGGTCGCACCCATCTCCGCCGCGATGACGGCCGCTTCCCCGGCGGGAATCGCGTCGCTCGTACCGGCACTGACAATGCCGACCGTCGCGTCGATGTTCGGCAACTCGAACTCCGGCCCGTGCGCGACGAGCAGGTTCGCCCGCTCGTGAATCGTTACGATAGCTTCGGGATGGTTGGCGTCGAGGCGGCGGCGGACGGCATCGACGTGCTCCTCGTCCGCTCGCGTGACGAGTGCTCTGCCCGCCGTTTCGACGGCCGTCGCGGCGAGTTCGGCCACTTCGTTCGGCGTCTTTCCATCGCAGAGAACCGCCTCCGGTACGCCACGACGCGTCTCGCGGGCGGCATCGAACCTCCCGGCACCGTTCGTCGCGTATCCGGTCAACTTCGCTTCCGCTTCGGCGACGCTGACTTCTCCGTCCGCGACCGATTCGAGTAGTTCGCGCATATTCGGGCCTTTGTGGCCCTCCTACTCCGTTCTATCGTCTCCGGCTACTCGATACTACTTCACTTAAAGCTTTTGGCTATCTCGACAGAGTAGGTCACATTCTTCGACTCGTGGCTGTTCACCGCATAATTTGGGAAGCTTTATTAACTGGGCTACGGAACGTGAATCCTGTATGGCAGACCTTATTGTCAAAGCGGCTGTGAAGGAAGCGCTCGACGACAAAAACGTTGCCTCGGACTTCTACGACGCACTCGACGAGGAAGTCGCAGGACTTCTCGAGGACGCCGCACGACGTGCTGAGGAGAACGACCGAAAGACGGTCCAGCCCCGCGACCTGTAAATCGGAAACATCCTTTCATTCATTTTTTGACCGCCGACCAGCGACGGCGTTCCTCGAAATGGCGACTTCGATGCTGCAATCGACGAACTTCGACGCTAGGATCGCCGTACTTCGACGCCATCGTCCGTTCCGACGTGTATCTCGTCGGCCATCCCGACGAACAGTCCGTGTTCGACCACGCCCGGAATCGCCGAGAGTTCACACGCGAGTTCGGCCGGTGAGTCGATGGCTCCGAACTCGCAGTCGAGGACGAGGTTCCCGTTGTCCGTCACGACCGGTCCGTCCTTGTGCGCCGCTTCGCGCAGACTCGGCTCGCCACCCAGGCGGCGAACCTCGTCGCCGACGGTCGTCCGCGCGGCGGGGAGCACTTCGAGCGGGACGGGATGGGTTAATCGCTCGCCAGCCTTGCTCGGATCCGCGACGACGAGGAATCGCTCCGCCGTACCGTCCACGATTTTCTCCCGAGCGTGTGCTCCGCCGCCGCCCTTGATCAGGTCGTCCCCGGCGAACTGGTCGGCACCGTCGATGGCGACGTCGACGGTTTCGACCGAATCGAGATCGGTGAGTGGAATCCCTTCCTCCTGTGCGAGTTGCCGCGATTGGAACGACGTCGGGATTCCTCGTATGTCGAGTCCGGCATCCACCATCCGTCCGAGTGCCCGAATCGCGTGGGCGGCCGTACTGCCCGTCCCCAGTCCGACTACCATTCCATCCTCGACTGCTTCCGCCGCGCTCTCGCCCGCGTTCCGCTTTGCTTCGTCGCTTCCACCCGTCGTTTTCATATTCGTGGAAATCGGTGCACGGCGGAAAAAGGTTGCTAGCCCGAAGGGGAGACGTTTCCCCCGATAAATAAACTGGATTTTCGAAGGGTCAGCTACAGGTTCGTATCTCACGTACGACTATCCGGATGTGGTTCCCCACATTCGGAAGGAGGGAACTCGGTTCCTCTTGTGTTGCGCCCGAGTCGCTCTTCGAACGGGAACGCGCCCGGTTGTACCGACATCTGTCGTCACTCGGATCGAAACGTCGCCCGACCGCGTTCCCGTGACTCATTGCTCCGCGTCGTTCATACCCTGCTTGCGTCAGTCTTCGAACGGTAGAACGCCGGGTTCCTCGACGACGACCCACCAGTGGAAGTCCGCTTTGGGATGTCGGCGCTCCACGTGTTCACGTAGCGTCTCTCCCTGCTCGAAGTCACGCCCGCAGAGGTTACAGCGGTGATGTCGCTTTCGCGCCATGAAACGAGAACGCCGTTGAAACGCTAAAACTCGTCGCCCACTCGTGTACTGTCCCCCTGTTTCCATCGTCTCTCCGCCCGACTCGTCGCGTCATAGATTCCGTCAGCTATCGCCGTCCCCCATAGCACTATTGTTCCCGCTCGCGTACGCTCCCGCATGCCACGCGAAGAACTGGTACACGCAGCAGAGGAACTGAAACACGCCAGTGCCGACGCCTCCGGCGAGGTCAAAGAACGCCTCGAATCACAGGCCGACACGCTTCAGTCGCTCGCTCAGGCCGACAAGGGTCCGGACCACGGCCGACTCGCCCGAATCATGCACGCCCTCTCGGAACTCAAGGAGGACGCGGACGGGGACATAGCCGAGCGTATCCAGAGCGCGTACGACCACGTCGAAGCATATCGCGGGACCGTCAGCGGCGTTTGAAAAGATCTATTTTCCCACTCAGCAGACCGGCTTCGGATTCACGCCCATCGACTCCAGCGACTCGGTGTACTCGTCGTAGGCCGCGGTAATCGCACCTTTTGCAGCCTCTTTCGCTGTTTCCCACTCCTCGTCCGAATCACAGTGTTCGTCTAACAGCGCGAGCGTGTCGTCCAACTGCTCGTCGAGGTCACCGTTCAAATCGCGGAACAACTGGGCCGTCTTCGGGTCGGCCTTTCCGGTAAAGAAGCCGGTCAGCTGTTTTTTCGATTTCTCGCTCGCCAGCGTGCGCCCGACGAATCCGCCGAGGCGCTCGGTAGTGCCGTCCAATCCACGGAGGTACTCGTGCAACGCGGGCGTCTCGTCCGGTTCGTGGTCGTCTACCTTTCCGGAAACGCGCTCGTAGTGGCCGTTCTCGACCTCCGCGATGCCAGCGAACAGTTCGCTCGCGTCCTCGTCTCCCTCGTCGTCGGCCCATCCGTCGAACGTTTGAGCGGCGGCGTACTCGGCGTCGGCGGCGGCGTCGAACACTTCGTCAGCGAATCTCCCCGCCGGTCGCGGCGTAGAGCGACTTCGACGATCCCAGGCGGGAGAGGGCGGTTTCGTTTTCCTTTCGCACGGCGTCGAGGAATTCCTCGGAATTCATACGCCACGGTACGAAGGCGCGCGGCTTGTAATCACCGACCCCGGAAACCGGTTAGTCCATATCGTCCAACGAGACGAACACGTCCGCGTCGGCGGTTATCCAACTCGCCATCCGTTCGAGGCGGGTCGCCTCTTTCGGATAAATCGTACATCTGTCCGGTTGTCCGTCGTACTCCACAACGACGGATGCGAGTTCGAACGACCGTTCGTCGGCGGCGTTCCGTTTCGATTCGGACCGTGTATCGACAGTATGGAAATGTCCTGTCATTTTGTCCTCGGGGGGCGTCCCGGCGACGCCGTACTATTGAGATTCGGCCCGTTCTCAATAACCCCTGCTAGTTGCTCTCAATAGCGCTCGGGAGCGATGGGGAGTTATCGACCGCCTGAGACGTGACTGTCGGGCGTGGGTCGTCCGAAGAAAACGTGCGTCGTTGGTCGCTGACTCAGTTGCCGGTCTCGATGGGCGCATCCACGAGGTTGCCCCACTCCGTCCACGACCCGTCGTAGTTGACGACGTTGTCGTAGCCGAGCAGTTCCGAGAGTGCGAACCACGCGATGGACGAGCGCTCGCCGATACGGCAGTAGGCGACGACCTCTTGGTCGTTCGTGACGCCTTCGCTCTCGTATAGGTCACTGAGTTCGTCGGCGGATTTGAACGTCCCGTCGTCGTTCACGGTGGCCGCCCACGAGATGTTCGATGCGCCGGGGACGTGGCCGCCGCGCTGGGCCGTCTCCTGCAGTCCTGGAGGCGCGAGGATTTCGCCGCTGTACTCCTCGGGCGAGCGAACGTCCACGAGCGGAACGCCGCGGTCGATGGCCTTCTCCACGTCGTCGCGGTAGGCGCGGATGCCTTCGAACGGGCCACGGGCGTCGTACTCGACTTCCGGGAACGACGGGACCTCGTCCGTCGTCGGGTAGTCGTTTTCGAGCCAGTAGTCGCGTCCGCCGTCGAGGAGTTTCACGTTCTCGTGGCCGTAGTACTTGAACTGCCAGTAGGTGTAGGCCGCGAACCAGTTGGAGTTGTCCCCGTAGAGGACGACGGTGGTGTCGTCGTCGATGCCGTGACTGCCGAGGAGGTCCTCGAAATCGTCCTTTTCGAGGATGTCACGCGTGGTCTGGTCCTGGAGCTGTGTCTCCCAGTTGAAGCCGACTGCGCCCGGCGCGTGGGCGTCGTCGTAGGCTTCCGTGTCAACGTCGACCTCTACGAGTCGGTAATCGGTATCGTCGCTCTGGAACTCGTCGAGGTGGTCTTCCACCCAGTCCGCGCTGACGAGTACGTCCTTGGCGTAGTCACTGTTGCTCATGCACGTTCCCCTTTCTACGCTCGGGTTATATTCTTGTTACTGCCGGAAGGTTCCGCCTTCTGTCGAGCTTCCCGGCAAGAATCCCCGGTATCTCGCGGGGGAATCCCCGTTTTGCCGCTATCCGTGGCTCATCGCGCATGAACGACACCTGACAACCGGCAAAATATTCCGGCACCTCCAGTCGAATGCCGGTTTCGACGGAACCCGGAGGGCTAAGACGCTGGCGTCGGTATCGAGGGATAATGAACGAGAACGTCGTCGTCTCCGCCGATTGGCTCGCCGAGCGACTGGACGATATCCACATCGTGGACGTCCGCGACGCGTGGGAATACGAGGGAATCGGTCACCTGCCCGGTGCGGTGAACATCCCGTTCGACGAATTCCGCTCGGCCGATGCGGACGATGCGGGGATGCTCCCCGGTGTCGAGACGTGGTCCGAACTCCTCGGCAACGTCGGTATCAGCGAGGACGATACCGTCGTCGCGTACGACGACATGCACGGCGTGTTCGCGGCGCGGTTCCTCGTCACCGCCGAACTGTACGGCCACGAAGCGCTCCACCTCCTCGACGGCGATTTTAGCGCGTGGCAACGCGACCACGAAACGACGAACAACGTTCCCTCCCCTACTCCCGTTTCCTACGACGTACGGGAACCGGAATCCTCTCCGCTCGTCGCTCGTGAGGAGGTCGAAGCCGCAATCGACGACCCGGATGCCGTTCTCGTCGATACACGCGACCCGGACGAGTTCGCCGAGGGCCATCTCCCGAGCGCCATCAACGTCGATTGGCTCGACCTCGTTGACGACGAATCCCGCGGCCTGAAATCACCGGACGAACTCCGTTCGATTCTCGAATCCAACGGCGTCACCCCCGACAAGCGGGTGATCCTCTACTGCAACACCGCCCGTCGAATCAGCCACACCTACGTCGTCCTCTCCTCGCTCGGCTACGACGACCTCGGCTTTTACGAGGGCAGTCTCACCGAGTGGATGGAGGCCGATGGGGAACTCGAACGGGACTGATTCTTTCTATTTATCCTATATCTGATGGCTGACGAAGAGCGAAATGCGTGTCAGTTTCCATCCCAGTAACGCCCGTTGCCGTCGTTGTAACGCCCAATACGGCTCGGTATCGGTGACGCCCGTATAGTGAGGGGTGCTTGCTCGTGAGAACCTAACCGGGATAGTTTTCCATTGGCACCCGAAACGGTCGCTCCCATTTATCTTCGGCTCCGGCCTATAGCCTGTCACCCCGGGAGGGGGGAAAAGGGATGACTGAGAGAGAACAACAAGACGCAGAAAACGTCGAATCGGAAGAACGTCGCTCGTTCATGAAGAAAGGCGCGCTCGCGACAGGCGCGCTCGCGTTGGGGTTAGGCAGTGCCGGGAGCGCCTCGGCACAGGGCCGAAACGTGTTGGTGTACACCTACGACTACCACCCGAACGTGCAGTTCCGCGTCGTCAACGCGCTGGAGAAATCGACGACCGTTCGACTGCTCGAAAAACCGGGTGGCGGCAACGTCTCCGAGATCAGCCAGCCGGACAACTACAACGGCTACGTCATCCGCTACCTGCTTGGCAGCGGTGGCGGCGGCCAAGGACAGATCACCACGTTCATGTTCGCAGAAGGTGTCTCGCTGAGCCAAGGCGACACCCGACAGTTCAGTGGTGACGCGTCCGTCTTCAGCAGCACGCTCAACCTGCTTAGCACCAACCTGCGGTGAGACGAACCGATTCGAGTCGTATCGGGGGGTAACAAAGCGGTTCAGTACCCATTTTTCGGTGACGTAATTCACGGGAAGAGCCGTAGCGGTACCGACATCACGGGCGGATTTCAGTACACTGGACGAATACATGGACAACGAACACGAAGCGGAGATGCCGCGGTGGAACGCCCGAGTTGACGATTCGGTTCGACCTTCACGACGAACCAAACCGCTGGGAGACGTATTGGTGTTCACCCGGGACTTTTTCCCGCACGTCCCGTTTCGAATCGTCGCTCAGCTTCCGGCACTCATCACGGTGACGATCCTCGATGAACCACCGGACGGGGCTCAGGTGATCTCACAACCCGACGAGTACAACGGCTACGTCATCACCTACGATTTCCATCGGACACCCATCTTCGTCTTTCTGTTTTCCCGACGCTATCTGCCGACGAGCGATCGATACCGATTCGGCGACGATGCGACCTACTTCAGCAGCAACTTGGATCTGCTCGAAGTGTCCGTGGGGGTCGATTGAGGACCGTTTCATTCGCGTCCGTCCGTGCGGACGATCATTCCTTCTTACCTGTTCGTCCAAATTATCTCTATCAAAGCGCTAGAATACATAATACTCCTTGCAGACGTCTGCTCTGCATTCAGGAATATTGATTTTTGCTATGTGTATGTCCATTATCCTTATTATGTGGGCGTTTGTCCGAAATTAGCAGATGAAATCGAATGTCGTGCGATACTCCGATGTACAGGTAGACGATTTCAGGGTGATCGACGAATATGGTTCATAAAAAGGAAGAATGGAAAGGTGAGTTGTACGGCGACGCGGTAAGGGACAAAATTCTCGAATTCGCCAAGAACGGTTGGCAGTCGATTCCGGAAGACGAGCGTGATGCGTGGTTCTCGCGGTTCAAATTCTGGGGCCTGTTTCACCAGCGAACCGGGCAAGAAAGCTACTTCATGATGCGTCTGACCAACTGCGGCGGCATCCTCGAACCAGGGCAACTGCGCGCCATCGGGGAAGTCGCACGTGAGTATGCGACCGGTCCAGCCGAGAACCCCGAGTTCGGGAACGGGTTCGTGGATTTCACGACGCGCCAATCGATTCAGCTCCACTGGATAAAGTTGGAGCACATCCCCGAAATCTGGAATAAGCTAGAAGCCGTCGGCGTCTCGTCTCGCTCCTCCGGTGGGGATACGATGCGAAACATCTCCGGATGTCCCGTCGCGGGTAAAGACGAACACGAGTACGTCGAGACCCGGGAGTTGCTCGACCGAATCCAGTCACAGTTGCGCGACGATGACGTGCTATGTAACATGCCGCGGAAGTTCAACATCTCCGTGACGGGTTGTCGGGAGGGTTGTGCACAGGATTCCATCAACGATGTCGCTTTGGAACCCGCACGAAAGCTCATCGACGGGACGCGAGTGAAGGGATTCAACATGCGCGCTGGCGGCGGTCTCGGTGGACGCGAACCCCGCCGTGCACGGTCGCTCGACGTCTTCGTCACGCCGGATAACGCCTACGAAATCATCCGTGCGTTCGTCGAACTGTATCACGAGGAGGGCAACCGACAGAACCGACGCAAAAATCGTGGCCGCTTCTTCGTCGACGACTGGGGAACCGACGACATCCGCGAGGAACTCACCGAGCGGGTCGACTTTCCGCTCCACCACGCTGGAACGGACCTACGTGACCAGTACACGTACAACGCCGGAAAGCAGGACAAACGAGGAAAACACGATCACGTCGGCGTCCACGAACAAGCCGACGGTGACTACTACGTCGGCCTCAACGTCCCGGTCGGACGCGTCACCGCCGACGAGGCCCTCGACCTCGCCGACCTCGCCGACGAGTACGGGAGCGGCGAAATCAGACTCACTCGACGACAGAACCCGATCATCGTGGACGTAGACGGCGCACGACTCGACGACCTGCTCGCCGAACCCCTGCTGCAAACGCATACGCCCGAACCCACGCCGTTCACTCGCGGGGCGATGGCGTGTACAGGAACGGAGTTCTGCTCGCTCGCGCTCACCGAGACGAAGGCACGGACGGCCGAGATGCTTCGATGGCTCCGGACGAACGTCGAGCTTCCCGACGACGTTTCACAGCTGAAGATCCACTTTTCGGGCTGTACCGCGGATTGCGGGCAAGCCATGACAGCGGATATCGGCTTGCAGGGGATGCGCGCTCGAAAGGACGGAGAAATGGTCGAGGCGATGGATGTCGGCGTCGGCGGCGGAATCGGCGACGAACCGTCGTTCATCGAGTGGGTCCACCAGCGTGTCCCGGCCGACGAGGTGCCCGGACTCATCGCGAACCTCGTCGAAGCGTTCGTCGCACTCCGGGAGGAAGAACAGACCTTCCGCGAGTGGGTCGATGCGACCGGCCACGAGACCATCATCGAACTCGCCGAACCCGAAGAGACGAGCTACGAGGACCCCTGTCTTCACGACGCAAAGCAGGCCTGGTACCCGTTCTCGAACGGCGAAAGTCCGGCTCCGACCGCACCGGACGGCACACCGATCTCCAGTAATGACTGAGCGTAGTCACCGCTTTCGACCCGCCGTTCGGTCGAACTCGAATTTCAACGAGGTAACGCTCACATGAGAAACACTGTCCCGACGACGTGTATGCGGTGTGCGGTCGGCTGTGGTCACGTCAACCAAAGCGTCGACGTTGGCTATGGCATCGACATCGTTCGCGGTGACGTTGCCCATCCGGTTAATCAGGGACTCGCCTGTCAACGCGGTATCCGCGAGAGCAAGGAGCCAGAGGGCAGGTGGCTGACGCGCCCGCTGATTCGGGAGGGTGACGAACTCCTCCCCACGACGTGGGACGTCGCCCTCGGTCGCGTGGTGGAACGATTCGCATCCACCATCGGACGCGACCGGGACGGCCTCGCCGTTCTCGGGAGCGGACAACAGACCAACGAAGCCGCGTACGCCCTCGGAAAGTTGGCCCGCGGCGGGTTCGGCACCCGGTACTACGACGCCAACACGACCCTCTGTATGGCCAGTGCGGTGACGGCCTACTACGACGCCTTCGGGAGCGACGCGCCGCCATGCACCTACGACGACATCCCGGACGCCCGCAGTCACGTCGTCTGGGGAGCGAACCCCGCCGTCGCCCACCCGGTCATGTTCCGCTGGATTCAGGAAAGTGCCAACGACGACGACAGCAGGCTGATCGTCGTCGATCCGGTCGAATCCGAGACGGGAACCGTCGCGGACACACACGTTTCACCCGACCCCGGCGGGGACCTCGCCCTCGCGCGCGCCGTGTTGGCCCGCCTGGTCGAACGGGACGCGATAGACGACGCGTTCATCGACGCCGCGACTACCGGTTTCGACGCACTCCGCGCCAACCTCCCGACGGCAGAGGAGGGGGCGGCGACCGCTGGCGTCGCCCTCGATGTCGTAGACCAACTTGCCGACGCGTTCGCGGACTCGACGCTTCTCTACTGGGGGATGGGCGTCAATCAGAGCACGCAGGGAACCGCGACGGCGGGTGCCCTGATAGACCTCTGTTTGGCGACCGGTAATCTCGGCCCCGGAACGGGACCGTTCTCGCTGACCGGGCAAGCGAACTCCATGGGGACACGCGTCTGTTCGTCCAAGGGAACGTGGCCCGGCCACAGGTCGTTCGACGACCCCGACGAACGGGCCGTCGTCGCCGACACGTGGGATATCTCCCCGGAGCGACTCCCGGACGACGCCGGACCCGGTCCAGTCGGAATCGTCGAAGCCATCGACGACGGGCCGGTCGAAACGGTTTGGACCGTTGCGACGAACCCCGTCGCCGGGTTGCCCGATGCGGGGACCGTCCGCGAGCGACTAGACGAGGCGTTCCTCGTCGTGCAGGATGCCTTCCGAACCGAGACCGTCGAACTGGCCGACGTCGTCCTCCCCGCCGCAACCTGGGGCGAGACGGACGGAACGACCACGAACATGGAGCGACGCGTCTCCCGCGTTCGGTCCGTAACGGGGACGCCGACGGGTGTCCGCACCGACCTCGACATCATCATCGCCATCGCCGAAGGCGTCGTCCCCGGGCTGATGGGTCGCTCGAACCCGAGGGACGTGTTCGAGGAACTGACCACGCTCACGGAGGGCACGTCGGCGGACCTCTCGGGAATCAGCTACCCCCGTCTCGAAGAGGAGAAGGCCGTCCGTTGGCCCGCGCCCGACCCGACATCGAGTGGTGGTTACCGCTATTACGACGACGGGGACTGGTCGTTCCCAACCGCGACCGGTCGCGCCCGATTCTCGGCCGCCACCCATCGAGGCCTCCCGGAACCGGCCAACGAGGAATTCCCGCTCACGTTGACGACGGCACGGACCGCTGACGGGTACAACACCGGCGTCCGCTCTCGACCGCCGGAAGCGGACGCCCCGCCGCTCGTGCGTGTGCATCCGGACACGCTCGACTCCCTCGATATACACGGAGAAACCGCGGTCGTCACCTCCCGACGAGCCGAAATTCCCGTCCGAACCGATCCGGATTCGGCGGTTCCACGGGGTGTCGTTTGGCTCCCGATTCACCATCCGCGGACGAACGAACTGACGCTTCCCGCCACCGACCCTCGATCCGACGAACCGAACTACAAACAGTGTGCGGTACGGCTTGCACCGCGACCGGACGAGCGTACCGCGGCGAACCGAGCGGAGGTGACGGGAGGTGACTAACAAGGTCGAGCAGTTGATAATCGCCACCGTCGGGTTCTTCTGGGCGTTTCTGATGTGGTTCTCCACTGCCGCGTTCAGTACGAGTATCGGGACGTTCTACGGTCTCACGACCGGTCAACTCGCCCTGCTCGCGAGTTCGGCCATCTGGCTCGCGCCGCCCGGACGCGTCATCGCGGGTTGGTTGGCGGACCGCCTCGGCGCGCACAACACGTTCGCGATGATTCTCGCGTACTCCGGTGTGGTGAGTATCGCGTCCTCGTTCGCCGCGAGCTATCAAGTGCTGTTCGTGGAGCGTCTCGTCGTCGCCTCGGCGGGAATCAGCTTCGTCGTTGGCATCCAGCACGTCGCACAGTGGTTCGACGAGCACGAAATCGGGACGGCAGAGGGACTGTACGCCGGAACCGGAAACGTCGGTGCTGGTGTCGGCGCGCTGGTACTCCCACGACTCTACGGCATCCACTTCGGCGATGCCTTCCTCCACCTCGGAATCGGTGCGCTCGTCATCGCGGCCGTCTACAAGTGGCGCGGCCAACCCGCGAAGGACCGTGCGACCGCCGAAGCCGCACGACAGAACACGTCCTTCAGCGACACGATGTACGTCTGGACGCGGTACGCCGCGATTGGACTCATGCTGGCCTACGCGATGTCGTTCGGCTTGGAAATCTCGATGAACTCGTGGTTGCCGACCTACTACGCGGATGGCTTTGCGGCGTCCATTCGGAACTTGGGATTCACCGATACGTCGTCCATTCAGGTCGCCGCGGGAACGTTCGCCGCCGTTCAGTCGTTCAACGCGTCGTTGTGGCGACCGTTCTCGGGCTACATGTCCGACCTCTGGCAGCGAAAGGGATGGACGCCGTATCCGATTCTCGCCACCGACAAGCCGTACTCGCCGCGCATTCACTGGCTGTTGACCGCCCTCATACTCATCACGGTTTTGATGATCGTGCTCACCGTCGTGGGTCTCCTCGGCGTCCTTCCGCTGTCGGTGGTCGTTCTAGCCTTCTCCGGAATCGCGGTGAGCTTCGGTACCGGCGGTGTGTTCGCCATCGTGCCCCTCGTTTTCCCGGACCGTCCGGGGACGGCATCGGGGTTCATCGGAGGCATCTCCACGACCGGTGGTATCGTCTACCCGCTCATGTTCGGCCTCATGCCGAACGTTCACATGGGATACGCTTTCGTCGGCGTCGTGTTCTTCGTTCCCATCATACTGTTTTTCCTGTGGGCGATGCGCTCACAGTCGGGAATCGGTGACCACGGTATCGGCTCCCGAGAACGGTGGCTCGGCGACGGACCGGCACCGAATGCGTCTACGGGAGGTGATGACTGATGACGGAATACGACTCGTGGTACAAGTGGGGAAAAGCAACGCTGTACGTCGAGATGCTGATCGCAGTGCTCGTGACGGTCTTCTCGCTGTACATGGCCTTTAACGGCATGGCGGGATGGTTGGTCTAAAATGACTGTCAACAGAACACCATCGGTGGGTTCCGAACCATGAGCACGACCACGGGTACCGTTTATCTCGTCGGCGCTGGACCGGGCGATCCGGAACTCCTCACGGTCAAGGCCCGGCGGTTGCTCGACGAAGCGGACGTTATCCTTCACGATTCGCTCGTCGGCGACGAGGTCGTCGAATCGCTCCCCGACCATGCGACCGTCGTTCACACGGGAAAACGCGCCGACGGCGAACGAACGTCGCAGGCGGAAATCAACGACACAATGGTCCGGGAGAGTCGTACCGGAAACGATGTCGTTCGATTGAAAGGCGGTGATCCGACCGTCTTCGGGCGCGGCGGTGAGGAGGCGGAATATCTCGCACGCCACGGGATACGGTTCGAAATCGTTCCCGGCGTGACGAGCGCTATCGCCGCCGGTGAAGTTGCCGGTATCCCAGCTACCCATCGCAACTGTTCGTCCACTCTTACCGTCGTTACCGGACACGAGGACCCCACCAAGGACGACACCTCCCTCGACTGGGAGGCGCTCGCCGCGAATATCGAGGCGGGCGGAACGCTCGTGATTCTGATGGGGGTCGGCCGTCTCTCCGACAATGTCGCCGCGCTCAGTTCGCACGAACTCGACACCGGGACACCTGTCGCGATGGTGGAGCGCGCGACTCTGCCCGACGAACGAGTCGTTACTGGGACGTTGGACACGGTCGTCGAACGCGCGAGAACTGCCGACGTGAGGCCTCCGGCGGTCACTATCGTTGGCGACGTGGTCCGCGTCCGCGAAACCGTCGAACACTGTTTGGCCAGTTCCTCCGGGTCGTTTCTTGCATCGTGGACATCATCGCCGTTAGCGGTCGATGAAATCGAAAGCGCGAACCGCGGCGAATAGTTCAACTGGTTCGAAACTACCATCAGCAAGCGAACGAGGAATCGTTCGTCTCGTCCGTCGGTTGTCGACTCGTCTATTTGATATAGCGTTATGGGATTCATTATAGCGCTCACGACTCTCGAACTGACGTTCGTTCGCTCGTTGTATCACGTCCGTTAAGTACCACCGACTGTAACAACCGAGTAATGAAACGACGAACCTATCTCACGGCGACTGGGACGGCATTTGCCGGTCTGGCTGGCTGTCTCGGGAATTCCGACGACTCCGGCAGTTCCGGGGATTCCGGTTCCACGAGTTCGACCGGCGGTAAGTCCGCGAAGACGACGTCACAGACCCAACTCAGCGGCACGCTGAACGTCGCAACGTACAGCGCGCTCGTGGACGCGCCGAGTACATCGCCCGGCGCGTGGCTGAAAAAGGAGTTCGAAAAGAAGTATCCCAAGGCGACGCTCAAGTGGCAAACTCCGGACAGCGAGGTCAACTACTACATCCAGCGAAAGGCACAGCACGTCGATATCGACGCGGACGTGTACGTCGGTCTCAACGTGGACCAACTCATCACCATCGACCAGAAACTGGGCGGGACAAAGTTGTTCACCCCCGTCACCGACTCGCTCTCGAACTACGGTCACGTCAAAAAGGGCCTGAACTTCGACCCGAAAGGACGGGCGTCCCGTACGATACCGGCTACGTCAGCCTCGTCTACGACGAGACGAAAGTCGAGAATCCCGGTTCGTTCGAGGCGCTGACGAAGCCGAAATTCAAGGGTACGCTGCTGACCGAGAACGCCCAACAGGCCGCGACGGGGCGGGCGTTCCTGCTCTGGACGATCCACGAGATGGGCGAGAAGAAGTATCTCGACTACTGGAGTCGGCTCTCGAACAACGACACCCAAATCCTCGGGTCGTGGGACGCGGCCTACACCGCCTACTCGAACGGCGAACGCCCCATCGTCGTCTCTTACTCCACTGACCAGGTGTACGCCCATCGTGAAGGCGAGAACATGAAGAAACACCAGATCGGCTTCCTGAACGGACAGGGCTACGCCAACCCCGAGGGGATGGCGAAGTTCGCCGACACGGACTCCCCGAAACTGGCCGACGCGTTCCTCGACTTCATGCTCTCCAAGAAAGCCCAGTCGAAGGTTGCAACCCTCAACGTCGCGTTCCCATCGACCGACTGGCCGACCTCGGCAAGGAGTTCGACAAGTACGCCAAGGAACCCGACGAACCGGTCACCTACTCCTACGATCAACTCAAGGGCAACCTCGAAGGATGGGTTGATGAGTGGGCGCGCCAGATTGCGAGCAAGTAGATGGATACCGGGCGCTGGCTCGAACGACACGCACTCGCCCTTCTCGGGATCGCGACCAGCGCCCTGCTCGTCGTTCTGTTCTACTATCCCGTCGCCATCGTTTTCGCCGACGCGGGCGGCATTTCTGCGTTTCTCGACGTACTGACCGACCACTTCTACGTCTTCGACATCTTCGGGTTCACGGCGTATCAGGCGCTCCTTTCCACGATTGCGAGCGTCGCCGTCGGCCTCCCGGGTGCGTACATCCTCTCGCGTTACGAGTTCCCGGGTCGGCGGACGATTCGCTCGTTGACCATCCTCCCGTTCGTCATGCCGTCCATCCTCGTCGCCATCGGCTTCGTGGCGATGTTCGGTCAGAACGGGTTGTTCAACGATATCGTCGGCGTCGTGGGTCTCGGACCGTACTCCCTCCTGTACAATCTACCCGCAATCGTCGCCGCACACGCCTTCTACAACGCGCCGCTCGTCGCCCGCGTGACGAACGCGGCGTGGGAGAGCGTCGATGCCCGCGAAGTCGAAACCGCCCGGAGCCTCGGCGCTGGCCGCTTCCGCGCGTTTCGTGACGTGCTCATCCCACAGCTCCTTCCGGCGATTCTCACTGGAGCGCTTCTCACGTTCATCTTCACGTTCATGTCGTTCCCCATCGTCCTCGCGCTGGGCGGGTTCCAGTACCAGACTGTGGAAGTCTGGGTGTACACGCTCGTCCAGCGTCTCGACTACTCGCAGGCCGCCGTCCTCGCCATCCTCGAAACCTCTCTCTCGCTCGCACTGACCTACGCCTACCTTCGCTACGAGGCTCGGCAAGCCGCCGCCTCGCGCGCCAGCAGGCCGCTCGCCCGAAAACATCTCCTCTCGGGCGATACCGGTTTCGTCGAAACGCTCGAACGGACCGGCGTCGCGCTGTATCTCGTCGTCGTCCTCGTGCTGTTTCTCGGGCCGCTCGTCAGCACGGTTCTGGAAAGCGTCACCGGCCCGTCTGGTTTCACCCTGCGCTACTACCAGTTCCTCGTGACGCGGCAAGTGTCCGGCGCGTCCTTCCAGACGAAACCCGGCGTCGCCGTCCGTAACTCGCTCACGTTTGGTATCGGAACCCTGTTTATCGCGCTCCCGATGGGCGTCGTCATCTCCGTCCTGACGCGGGCGCGAAAGAGCCGAATCGTGGAAGCGGTGGCGATGGCCCCGCTCGCGGTGAGCGGCGTGATGGTCGGGTTGGGTATGCTCCGAGGTCTCGTCTTCGGGATTCCCATCGCCGGAACTCGAATTCAGGTGAGCGGCGCGATGGCCATCGTCGCGGCCCACGCCGTCGCCGCGTACCCGTTCGTCACGCGAAACGTCTCGCCCATGCTCGCCGGAATCGACCAGCGAACCGTCGAATCCGCCCGCTCGCTCGGCGCGACCCGCGTCCGGACGCTCATCGACGTCGAACTCCCGCTCGTGGCGGTCGGATTGGCCGCCGGGGCGGCGTTCGCCTTCGCCATCAGCATCGGCGAGTTCGACTCGACAGTTATTCTTGCCACGGGCAGTAGCAGTTACACGATGCCCGTCGCAGTGCAGCGCTTCCTCGGAAAGCAAACCCTCGGTCCAGCGACGGCGATGGGGACCATCCTCCTCCTCGTCACCGCCGTCAGTTTCGTCATCATCGACCGCCTCGGCGGGAGGTGGGAGAGTGGTTGAAGTCTCCCTCTCCGCCGTTCGAAAGGAGTACGACGGTGTCACGGCCCTGAACGACGTGTCGTTTCAGGTCGCGGACGGCGAGTTCTTCACCCTCGTCGGCCCATCCGGATGCGGGAAGACGACGACGCTTCGAACCATCGCCGGGTTCGAGGACCTCACCGCCGGTGCGGTCCGATTCGGCGACCGCGAGATGGACGGCGTCCCGCCCGAGGACCGCGACATCGGTCTCGTCTTCCAGAACTACGCGCTGTTTCCACACATGAGCGTCGCGGAGAACGTCGGTTACGGCCTCCGTTTCCGCGACCCGCCGGGGGCGCGGACTCGCGACGAGCGAGTGTTCGAACTGCTCGAACTCGTCGGACTGGAGGGTTTCGAGGACCGCGACCCGGACGAATTATCGGGCGGTCAGCAACAGCGCGTCGCACTCGCCCGTGCACTCGCGCCCGGACCCGAGTTGCTCCTGCTTGACGAACCGATGAGCGCACTGGACGCCCGTCTGCGCGACGACCTGCGAACCCAAGTGTCGCGCATTCAGTCCGACCTCGGAATCACGACCATCTACGTCACTCACGATCAGGAGGAAGCGCTCGCCATCAGCGACCGCGTGGCCGTCATGAACGACGGGCGAATCGAGCAGACCGGCCGCCCGCAGGACGTGTACCGCAGACCCGAATCCCGCTTCGTCGCGGAGTTCGTCGGCGAGAACAACGTCTTCGACGGGGAGACCGTCTCACGAGACCCGAACGGTTCGCGTGTCGTCGTGCGCGACCACGAGTTCCTCCTTCCCGGTTCGACGGCCGACGCCGTGACGTTCTGTGTCCGTCCCGAAGCGTTGCGGTTGGGCGGCGGCGAAAATTCGTTCACGGCGGCCGTCGAGGACGTCGAGTTCCTCGGCGAGGCGTTCCGCGTCCACCTCGACTGGATGGGGGAAACCGTTACACTCCGCGTTCCCGAGGCTCCCGAGGGCGAGCAGGTTCGCGTCGGGTTCGACCCGGCCGACGCACACGTCATTGACGGCGCATCCGCCGAACTGGTCGAACAACGTTGACGAACTCTCATCCGTCGAAGACGATCGAAAAAAGTCGATTCCGTTATCCCATTCTGAAACGACGGTTAGTACCTCGTCGTCTCGGTGCCGTTCGTTCCGGTCGTGTACGTGTTGTACGTCCCGGTGGTACGGGTGTTATACGTTCCCGTCGTCCCGGTGGTGTAGCTTCCTCGGTTCGTCGTGTAGGTTCCGTTATTCGTGTTCGTATTCGTCCCGGACGTTCCAGTCGTGAACGTGCCGCCACCGCCGAACTGTCCCGACCGATTGATCCGTCCTCGCATACTGTCCGGGTGGAACCGACACCGATACCGCCGGATTCTGTCTGTCGGCTTGAACGTCAGCACACGTGTCTCTCCCGCTTTCGACGACCGGCCGGTTCGATAGAGCACCTGTCCGTTATCGCCGTTTTTCTGCCCGAGTATCTGGAACTCGTGTTCCTTCCCGTCGAGGTTTATCCAAATGATCCTGTACCGCTCGGTCGGAACGAGTCCGAGCGTCGGATTTCGAGCCCCTTCGATCTCTTTCGGTGCCAACCCGAGCCAGTGGCCGACGCGCGCTCCGAGGATGATGGTCCGTTGATTTCCACTACCTCCGCCACCGCCCCCGTTCGTCGTACCGGTCTGATTCGACGTTTCGACCGTGCTCGTTTGGTACGTCGTCCCGTCGCTGCTGGTATCCTGTGCCATCGCCATCCGTCCGAGCGCACCCACTCCGGTCAGTGCACCCGCCGCTTTCAGTAGCGTTCGACGCTGTGATTTCGGTGTCCCCGTCATATATTCCTCCGAACGTGGAACACCTCCGGAAACCAAAAAGCGCCCAGACCGTTCGGTCCGATAACTCGAAATTATACGGCCGAAACGGCGGTTATTTGCCGTTTCTCGCCGGGAAATTTTCGACTGGCCGTCATCCTACGGCGAACGGAATCGTCCGAGAGGTCGAACACGGCCATCGATTCGACGATAGGCGAACGGTGACGGTCCACGATTCGACAGGTGCTGTGGAACCGTATTTCAGTCGTCGTCCCAGAACCGTTCCAACCCGAACGAGAGCATGTCCGGGCTGACCGGTTGAAACTCCTCCCGTTCGACGGGCGGGAAGAACTCCCTGACGCTGTTCCACGATTCGCGGGCGTATCGCCCGTCGACCAGCACTCGAATTCCCCGTTCGTCGGAGCCACGAATGACTCGTCCCAGCGCCTGCCGTGCTTTTCTGACGGCCGGAACGGTCAGCGCGTAGGTGAACCCGTCACCGAACTGTCGTTCGTAGGCGGTTCGAACCGCTTTCGTCCGCGGACTGGCGGTGTTGATGATGGGTACACCGCAGACGACGGCGGCCCGGAGTCGGTCACCACGGTAATCGACGCCCTCGGTCAGCGTGCCGCGTAGGCTCGTAACCAGTACTTTCGCCTCGCCGCCGAAGAACTCGTCTTTCAGATTCTCGGTCGCCTCGTCCGCGCTGCTCTCGTCCAGCAACACCGGCTTGTCCACCGTGTTCCGCAAGTGTTCGGCAGCCCACGTCGCCTCCGCGTAGTTCGGCATGCCGACGAGGACGTTGCCCGGCGAACGCGCCACGTCCCGAATCGCGTCGGCGTACACCTGCCGCGTCCCCGTCTCGTCGCCCGGCGCGCCGCGGTTGTCGTAGGTGAACTTCGGTGCGTCCACCGCGAAACTCTCACGGTTCGATTCGGGGAAGTTCAAGCCGTAGGTCCGTTCTACGATCGGTCTGCCGTCCTTCTCCAGATGACCGAGTCCGGACACTTCCTCGAAAATCTCGATCGGTTCGAGCGTCGCGCTCATCAGGATACCGCCGCCGAACTTCCCGAGTTCCTCACCGATGGCGTCGCTCGGGACGCAGTTCTGCATGGCGAGTTGGGCGTTGTACGCCCGTCGCCACGAATCGTTGGGCTCGCGGTCGTTCCACGTCCGTTCGAGGACGATCTCGCGGAAGTACTTCTCGTGGTCGTTGCGGTACCACTCACCCAGCGCACGCCCGGCGGGCAACGCGGCGCGTTCCCTGTCCTCGTCCTCGGCTTCATCGAGAATGCGGGCGACGACCGCCCCGACGGCCTCCGCACGCGCCCACGTCCCGCCGTTGTAGCCTCGATTTTCCGCCCACTCCGAAATCTCGTCCTGTCCCGGAACGGTCGGGTCACGCAGCGGAATCTCTTCATCGGGGAGGTCGGTGATGTTCGCCCGCCATCCCTTGTGTTCGCGCTCCAGGTGTTTCCGCACGCGCCGGTCGATCTCCTCGCGCAGTTCGCCGATGAACTCGCGGGTCTCCTCCAGTTCGAACAGCGTGACGCTCGCGTCTTCGAGTTCCGCCCGGACGAGGTCGGCGTCGGCGGTCATGTGTCCGGAATCATCGTCGTCGAACTTGACGGGTTGAATGACTCGTGTGAGTTCTGATTCGGCGTCACGGAGCGTCGAATCGCCGACCGACTGGCTCACGAGGTCGCGGACGCGCGGTTCCAGCATGTGCGCTTCGTCGCAGACGAGGAACGTCGAGTCGTCGATGAGTGCGCCCGTGAACGTCGCCGCCGTCACCGGGTCGAAGGCGTGGTAGTAGTTTCCGACGACGACCTCGACGTGGCCCAACAGCGCGCCCATCATCGAGTGCGGGCAGGTGCCCCACTGCACCGAGTTGGCCACCAAATCGTCGGGTTCGATGAGGCCCATGCTCTCGAAGTCGAACGGAACTGCCTCGATGGGGTCGCCATCTTCGGGCATATCCTCCAAGAACTGCGCGTAGAACGGGCAGTACTCCACGTCGTTGTACTCCGGCATCCGCGGCGGGTACGGCGTCGGTTCCCCCGCCGTTTCGAGGTAGGACGCGGCGGCCCCTCCCTTGCCACTGTCGGCCAGTCCCGTCTGCTGTGTTCTGGCTTGCGAGGCGAGATTTTGGGCCGTGACGGAACCTCCTTCGCCGGTCAGGTCTCGGGTGCGCTCCCGGAGGCCCTCACAGCGGTCGTACACCGACTGGCTGTCGATGTCGCCCGCATTTTCGCGGCTGTACGGGCACACGTCGGCCTTCCCGACGAGGGTCAGCGCCGATATAGGGTTCCAGTCGTCGGGCAGGTTCGCGTTGATGGTCTTCAGGTCGGTTTCGAACTGGCGGAGTTGTTGTTTCACGCTCGTCAGCACGAACACGCGCTCGTACTGGCTGTCCGGGTCGCGGACGAGATCGAGTCCGGCCGTCAGCGCCAGCATGGTCTTGCCAGTCCCGCAGGCACCTTCGATGACGGTAAAGCCGTCGTCGCGGGCGGTTTCGATGGCCGTCTCGATACCGTCCCGTTGCTCGTCGTATGGCTCGTCGTGTCCGAATATCGTCCGCCAGTCCGACATCATTCTGTCTCTGTTTCCCCCCTGCTTAGGGCTGTTGTCCTGAGTTGCTCCCGTCTCGGTATTTAAACCTCAGCACGGGGCGGAAGTGATGCTGCGAAACGGAGTTGGTAGAATGCGATGAGTCGTACTTGGTTGTTCTACGATCCCAGCGACTGGGAAGCGGACCTCAAATGCTTTCTCCCCTCTTATCACCGACTCAGTAGCTTCCCCCACCAAGCTCGGTGGTCGCAGTCCAGCGGTACACTGGCTCACGAATCTGTTCGCGGGCGGATTCGGGGAGGTGCCGGAACATCGCCACCGCGTAGCGCGACGGGTCGTCGAGTCGGGCGAGGGTTTCCTCCATGGCCGCGCCACACGAGTACACCCGCTCGTCGGTGAGCAGGTGGGCGCACGACTCGAAGTCGGGTGGGGGGCGGGCGCGCTGGTCGGGCGTGAGGTCGGCGAAGCCGACGAGTTCGAACTCGCCGTGCGCGTCGGCGTACTCGGCGACCCACGTGCAGAAGCCACAATCGTCGTCGTAGACGAGTCGAGGCGGTGACGGAGGGACCGATGTCGACGATGGCCGCGATGCCGACGAGAATCGTTCTCCCATATCCGTCCATTCGAGGGTCGCTCGGATACGATTTCTGGCGACAAGATACGGGCTACAATACCGCTCCGTTTAGGAGTCATGTGTCAGCAATCCACACGCTATCGTTCCGAACGCTTACCTGATTTATCAGTAAACGAACTCCTACCCGAGTCTTTATTTAGGAGGTGGTATATAAATTACCCATGCGCCGTAGAAGATTTCTGACGGCGTCCGGAGCGACACTCGGCTGGGGGGCCTTGGCGGGGTGTACGGGTTCCGGACCGAACAGCGGCGGGAATGGGGATAGCTCGAAGAACAAATCGAAGGGCGGGTCGGGTAACGCTACCGAATCGACTTCGGACGGCACCGACGACGGGAGCGCCGACAGTGGTGGAATCACCACTGCCAACGGCTTCCAACTCGTGTCCGCGAAGGTACCGAAGAAGGTCACGATGGGGAAGCAGTTTACGCTCAAACTCACCATCAAAAACGTCGGTGACAGTTCGAAGGCGTTCGAATCCGCGGTGTCGGTCGAAGGCAACGCGCCGGGGTCCCAGCAAATGGGACACATCCAAACCGACAAAATCGCGCCGGGGAAGACGACGACGTGGTCCACCAAACTCACGTATCCGTACGTGGCGACGGTCAACTACCACATCGCGGAACTGAAGAAGACGTTCTCCATCGATATCGTCGGCGAAACGCTCTCCTTCGGCGAGTCGTTCCTCAGTCCGAACGAGATCGCCGTGACGGTGCAGGATGTCACCCTCACCGACCACTATCGCTACAAACCGGACAGCGGCGGGTCGGAGGATGTGGAGGCCAGCGACGGCAGCCAGTGGGCCTTCGTGACGGTGAAAGCCGAAAACAAGTTCCGAATGAAACAGACGCTTCCGATGGGCAATCAGTTCGTCCTCCATACAGGAGGGAAGAAGATCAAACCGACGGACCACATCGCCAAGGAAGACGGGAAGTACAAGGTGAACAAGTTTGGCGACCGAACCGTCGCCTCCGGCGAGAGTCTCGCCGGGTGGCTCGCCTACGAACTCCCTGCGGACGTCTCGGAGCAGGACATAACCATCGAGTGGCACGGTAACGACGACGAAGGCTCGTGGTGGACACGCTGGAACCAGTAGGCTAGTTCCACGCGGCCGCGTCCGGGTCGATAACTCTTTTTTGACGGTCGATTGCCGCGATAGCGTCCATGTCCTCGACGTCGAGTTCGAGGACGGAGCGGTTTTGCCGGAGGTGGTCCTCACCGGTCGCCTTCGGAATGGGGACGACGTTGCCCAGTCCCTGCAACCACGCGATGCTGACTTGGCTCGGCGTCGAATCGTGCTTTTCGGCGATGTCCTGAAGTTCGGGGACATCCCCGACACCGCCCCGCATGAGCGGCGAGTAGGCGACGAGCGTCATGTCGTGGTCCGATGCGTACGCTCGCAGTTCCTCCTGTTGGAGCAGCGGATGCATCTCGACCTGATTGGCGACGATGGGGGCATCGAGCAGACCACGGGCCTCGTCCAGCAGTTCGGGCGTGAAGTTACTCACGGCGATGTCGGTGGCGGTTCCATCCTCGCACAACTCGTCGAACGCCGGGAGCGTGTCCTCCGCGTCGTAGGCCTCCATCGGCCAGTGGACGTACAGTAGATCGACGTACGCCGTCCCGAGTTTGTCGAGGCTTTCGTCCACGCTCGAAAACACGTCGTCGTACGCGAGGTTGGCCGGGAGAACCTTCGTGGCGAGGAAGATATCCTCACGGGACACGTCCGAACGGGCGATTCCGTCGCCGACACCCGCCTCGTTCTCGTACATCTGTGCGGTGTCGATGTGTCGGTAACCGACGTCGAGCGCCGTCCGGATCGTCTCGGCGCACTGCTCGGGATCCTTGTTTTGGGACGTTCCCAACCCAGGCGATGGAATCTCTATCACGAACTCGGAGAAGGACGCGAGAGCGAAAAAGGTCCGTATCGCGGAAGCGAGGGTGGGGTAGGCGTCCCTTCCGTTTCGTCCCGCCCCATTCTCCCTCGTCACCACTTTCGCTCTCGAACAGAACTTTCGACGTCCTCCGCTTCCCCGTTCCACCGGAAACTGTGGGGTAGCAAAAATCCCGAAAAATCGCATGTCTGACGCCTGTCGTCCGCCGATTACCCCTCCTCGAAAACTGCCCTTTTCGACCGTCGTTTTCGACCGCGGGGGTGGGGTTTGTGAGTCCGTGACGAACCCCTCCGTTTCCGGTGGAAAAGTTACACCGGGGTTTCCCGTCGGTTGTGTTTCGTTTGCAACCGGATTTCGATGGATCAAGGCCATCGTTTCCGGTGGAACCCCACCGTAAAACGCTCCGCGCCCTCGATTCATGAACGGTATTTGTACAGACCGAACGAGAACACGAGAAAGAGCGGGATGATCGGCGCGACGACATCTAGCGGGAGCAAAACGAGCAGTACCGCGGAGACGACGACGAATTGGAGGGCGACGAAGACACTGAAGGCTTCTCGTTGTGTAGCCATTCGTCTATCGTCCTTTCTTGTCCCGTTTTATGAATGTATTCCCGAAGAATCAACTACCCGACCGATCAGTAAAATCGACCGGTTTCCGCGCCGCAGTCCGAACAGATGGTGACGAGCGCTTCCTTGTCGCCGACCATCTCTATCTCGTTCTGCGTTCGTTCGCCACACTCCGGACAGTCGCGATACATCTCCACGTTTTCGGTGTCGCGCGGCGCGCCAAGCGCAAGGGCGACGACGCGGTCGTCACCTTCGTTGACGCCACGTTGGAACTCGCCGCGCGCGAAGCGAATCGCTTCGCCCGCTCCGACGACCACGTCGCCGTCTTCGGTTTCGAACGTCGCGGTGCCGGACTGGATGTAGAAGACTTCCTCCTGGTCGTCGTGTGCGTGATACCCGAACGCGAAACTGTCTCCCGGTGCGAGTTCGTAGTAGTTGATGGCCATGTCCTCCGTTCCGAGCGCCTTCGAAACCGGCCGTCGAACGTCCGCCGCGCTCATCTGCCCCGCTACGTCCTCGACGTGGACTTTCTCCATGCGCGTTTCTTCGTCGGTGATACCGTAAAACCTCCCACCGACTCGTTGTGGTATTTAAACCCATCGCACGCTCAAATCCCTACTCTCGCTGCTCGGGGCCTCTCCCGCCAGTTTTTAGCCCAACCTAAAAATTGAACGTGGTGCAAACCTTTAAGTAAAGTACTTGGTTTTAAGTACTCCTTTCGCGTTTACCCGTGTAGGTGAAACACTGATGGCTATCGACCCACAATTCCACGAAAACCGCGAAAAAGTAGACGAAAATGATGGCGTCGCCGTTTGGGGTCCGGTGGACGAACCGGAAACGCTTGGCATCCACGGTACCCACGTCGCAGTCGACTTCGACCTCTGTATCGCCGACGGGGCGTGTCTCGAAGACTGTCCGGTCGACGTGTTCGAGTGGACCGACACGCCGGGCCACCCGGAAAGCGAGAAGAAAGCAGAACCGGCCAACGAAGCGCAATGTATCGACTGCATGCTCTGTGTTGACGTGTGCCCCGTCGATGCCATCGACGTGGACGCTGGTCGCGCCTAAAGACGAAAATTCTTCTTTGTGTTTTCCGCTGTCTATTTATATATCGGCCGTAAATGGCCTGTATGAATCTCCGAAGCCCTCCCCACTTACTCGATAGGTGGAAGCCGTGAGTCCGACGGTGGAGCGAAAATCGGACGACGTTCTCGACCTCGACCTCGACGAATCGGAATCTCCGTTCGAACCGGTCGACGTTCTCGGCACGGAGCACGAGGGTGATACGCTCACGATCTACACGATGAGCGGCGGTGGCGCGTCCCTCGTCCTCTCCGTGAAGGAAGATGCGCTCTCACACCCCGTTGCGGTCGGCGAATCCGACTTGACGACCCCGCTTCGAACCGGACTTTCGTATCTCTTCAGGGACGGTATCCGAACCGTCCGCGTCCGTGTGTCGCCCGATTCGGCTACCGATGCGCTCGCGACGCTCGACTCCGCATCCCTCTATCGCTACGACGAACTGCTGTTCACCGCGAAAATCGAAAACTAGTCCCTATCGGTCCCGTCGATGTCCAGTTGGTTCCGCAACTTCTCCATCATCTCCGAATCCGAGAGTGATTCGAACTGCTCCCGGAAGTGGGCATCACAGAGGCCGACCTGGACGCCATCCACTTCGGGTGCGAACGTCGCTTCTCGGTCACAGTAATGACACCGCATGGCCGTGATTACGTTCCCCACACAAGTCAACCCACCGTTTGTGAACGACCGCTCAAAGCGTGACCGCGCTTCTGAAGTGACGGTATTCCGCCTTCGAGAGTCCGGCTTTTCCGAGCACGTCACCGTGGGCGTCGCTTCCGCCAGTCGGCACCAAGTTGTGGTCGGCAATCGCCCGCTCCAGCGGTCGCGTATCCACCTCGCGTCCGTAGGGATAGTATCGCTCGACGGCATCCAGTTCGCTGGTGAGGGCGAGCGCCGAAGTGGGGTCGTCGTACCGATACGGGTGGGCCAAACCGACGAGGCCGCTCGCGTCCGAGAGCAGTTCGACGCCGCGCTCGAACGTCGGTACGTCCCGTGCGACGTAGCACGGTCCGCCAGCGCCGATGAGTTCGTCGAACGCGCCGGAAAAATCGTACTCGGTCTCCGGATGTGCTTCGATGGCGCGAGCGATGTGCGGGCGTCCGAGCCCTTCGCGCGATTCGAGTCCGAGGTCGATATCGAGTCGGTCTTCGACGGAGTCGATGATGGCCTGTCCGCGTTCCTTGCGGTCGGCTTGCAGGCACTCCAGTTCGTCGGCGAGTTCCGGTGTCGGATAGACGCCGTAGCCGAGCAAGTCGAGATGCTGGCCATCGGGTGCGCTCACCCGCAGTTCGATGCCGTGAACGACCGTAACACCATCCACGACGCTGACCGGCGTCGGTAGTTCCGGATGCAGTCGGTCGTGGTCCGTGATGGCGACGACGGACACGTCCGCCGACCGCGCGGCCGCCGGAACGTCGGACAGTTCCATCGATCCGTCGGAGTTAGTGGTGTGGACGTGCAGATCCGCAAAAACGCTCATGTCCTTCCTCCGGTAGCTCGAACGAAGGTGTTTGTGGTTCGACCGGCGATTTTTGCGGGACGGAGCGGCGACGATGCATCGTATCTATACCGATTGTACATCCTTATATTCTCCGTACCCCCTTGGCGGAAATGTTTATAATGGTCTTTGGTTTAGAACTGTTCGTAATGACGCTCAAGAACGCAAGCCAACTGCTCGATGACCATCAGTATCCGACCGACACGGAACGGTTGATCGCGTCCCACGGCGACTACGTCATCGACCTCCCCAACGGGACTGAAACCCTCGAAGAGGTGTTCAGCCGTACCGGAGATGAAACGTACGAGTCGTCACAGCAGGCCCAAGAAGCGATGTACAACGCCATCAGCCACAAGGCCATCGGTCGCCGGTACTACAGCGACCGCGACCCGACGACGATGGGAACGTCCGGTCCCGACCAAGTCTCGTTCTAGACCCAGTCGAGCGCACGGTTCAGCGACAGCGGCACCGACCCTTTTTCGTACGCTTCGATCTGTCCGGACGGCCGAGCGCGGAAGACGACCGCGGGTCGATGACGGACGCCCGGTTGCTCGCCGACGACGGCGGCCCACTCGTCGTCCCGGAATCCGGTGCAGTCCACGAACAACACCGCGCCGCCACCGTGCTCGCTCAGTTGCCCATTCGTCTTCGTTTCCGCGGTCTCGCGCACCGCCGCGACGGGCGTATCCGCGGCCCGCCGAGTCGGCGGACGCGGACGGGTCACTTCGACCAGCGTTGACTGGTTGCCGTCGGCGGGGTCGGCACGGAAATCGAGCGAATGGCCGGTCGTCACCTCGATTTCGGGTTCGACGGCGTACTCGGCGTCGGTCAGTATCTTCGCGACGGTGAACTCGCTCATCGTCGAACTCATGCGGTTCTCGTCGAAGTACTCGCTCGTCCCGAGTTTCGACGCCATCGTGTATCGGTAATCGTCCAGCGCACCCGTGCTGAGAAATCGCTCGTAAAACGAGAGCGCCTGGTCGCGCGTCGCGTCGGGGAATCCGGCGGCGTACTTACGGAAAAACGCTCGCGAGGTTTCGCGGCCGTCCTTCGAGAAGAAGACGGGAAGGAAGAACCACGAGAGGTAGTCGTACTCGGCCAGCCACGGCGATTCGACGGCGAGATCCGCGAGGAGTTCGCGTTGACTCCACCGCGCGATCGGATACGGAATCTCGTCGAAGGTGTACTTGTTCGTGCGCCAGAGTGCGGGCGGCGTCTCGGTGTTCCCGAGCCAGTAGGCGAGGTCGTCGTTCCAGACGAACAGCGCCACGTCGCCGTTATCCATCTCGAAACGCCGCGCCTCGAAGCCGTTCGGTTCCACGTAGTGTGGTGTCGTCGAACGCGCCCCGAGGTTCGAGTCGAGGTGCGAATACAACTCCGTCGTTATGCGGTCGTCGTCCCACCGCTCCGTAGAGCGGCGAAAGCGGAGCGGGCTTGCCACGGGATGACCTAGTAACCGAGAATGTTTACGTGTTATGCACCACACCGGTCGTCACGACTACATCTCTCCTCTCAGTTCCGTCGTCTTTTCCATCGGTTCGTCCGCTCCGTTTCTTCGAGTACCTCCTTCCGTCTGACGATAGTCCATCGTGAACGTATGATGTGATTATCCGTTACATTAATAACTGCCCCTCGCCAAGTATGGGTGTGGTTGTCATGTCAATGGGTGCCTATGACGAAGAAGAACACGAACGCCGTGAGCGGAAGAACAGTAGCGTCGATACGACCGCCGATGATGTACGATCGGAGTATCACGGGACTGTCGAATACGACTCCGGCGATTCAGCCGAAGATCTGCTCAAACAGTTCCAGAAGATGAAATCCGAGTAGAACGGCTCTTCTTCGCAGTTGTTTACCAACCGGGAGTGGACGGTGCGCCGCGCTCCGCTTCGACCCGCTCCGCGACCGACGGGTCCGGTTCGTCGGAGTTCTCGGCCATCGCTTCCCACTCCCGAATGGAGCGGCCGACCCACGAGTCGGCCGCTCGCGCTTGTTCCAGTACGGTTTCGTACACCGCCCGATTGTGTTCCGTCGTTCCGGGACCGCTTGCGGCGGCGCTCGCAACGAAGTGGGCACGGTCCTCGTCGGTCAACTCGTCCGCGAGCATGCGGTCGACGACGGGGGATAACTCGTCGGGTTCCGGATAGACGAACACCTTTTCGCCGATTGCCTGCGGACCGAGAAGGAGTCCGGAGAGCGCCTCCGGCGGTTCCGAATCCAGCAATCGCTCCCCGCCGAACGCCTCCTCGACCCGCTCACATTCGGTTTGCTGTCCCAGCTTGCAGTTGTGGCCGGGGTACTCCGCACACTCCATCGGATACAGGTCGGTCCCGTGAATCCGACACTGCAGCGTCTCCGGGTCGAGGAAAGTGCAGGTCGGCAGCCACTCCGATTCCCCGATTTCGAACGGCTCGACGGGTTTCGGCGGCTTGCGAAGTCCGAGAAAGAACGCGGGTTTCCCCCCGATCGCCGCCAGTCGTTCGCCGCCGATTTCGATCCCGGAGTCGTCGTGCCAGAGGCGCGGGGTCATGGCGTCGCCGAGTCCGGCCTCCACGAACGCTTCCACTTCCTCGCGCATGAGGGGGACGAGATTGTAGGCGTCGTCCAACGGTCGGCGCGGTCCACGCCGCTCGTGGTCCGAGGAAGTCGGCGCGATGGCTCGCCAGTCGATACAGCATCCAGCACATCCCTCGCAGTTCACCTCCATACCGACCACAGTACGGTAGTTAGTACCATAAACCGTCGGGTGGAACTATTTCCTTCCGGAACCGATAGAAGATATGGATACCAGCGACGACGTGCGCGTGTGGCTCGTGGAGCGGACGTATTCGGACGACGAGCAGAACCTGATCATCCTCGTGTACGCGACGCCGGACGGAAAACGCTACTTCCGCAAGGAGCGTGCGCTCACGAGCTTCACCGGTGCTGCGCGCGAAACCACGGCCGCACTCGACGTGTCCCCCGATCAGTTGGGAACGGTCGAAGACGAGGAAACACGTGAGCGCTACGCCACCGAAGCGAGCCGAATGATGGACGAATACGCTCCGGACGATGCCGTATAGAACCGTGTGAAACGTAGGGATACGTTGTGCACATAGCTGTATATATTCTTTCGACAGCAGATTAAAACAAAACACGAAAATGCAATAATTTATGTCTCTGCAATTTTTTCGTTCATTCGATGCGAAGACGAACGTTTATGTCAGCGCTCGCAGCAGCAACGGCAGCGGGACCAATCGCCGCAACGGGTAGTTCCGAAGTACGGGCCGCTTCGGGCGGGATTCCCGCAATCGAATTCCACTCGACGTCGAGCCTCCTCGACTCCTCCGGGGGGGAGTTGACCGATAGCTCGATCATCTCCGTCTGGGCGGAGGACACGGCCAGCAACCACGATGCCGACTCGAACGGCGACGCGACCATCTACAGTAGCGGCACGTCGATTCCGCTGGCAGCCACCGAGTCGAACGTCGTCGCGTTCGGTTCGATGCTCGTCGAGGATGACACCGTCTGGCAGCACGGGAACGAGGAGTTCGTCCTGAACGCGTGGGACGCCCAACTCGGCGGTTCCGGCACCGTTCTCTTCGACGAGGGCCACGACCAGTACTACGACCTCGCGTCGTTCTCGAAGTTCGAGAGCTACGCCGAGAACAACGGCTACACCGTGACGGCAACGCCGAGTCTCTCGTCCGACCTCGGGAGCGCGGACGCGGCCGTCATCACGTCGCCTGCCACCGCGTTTTCGTCCTCCGAACTGAGCGCCCTCTCGGACTTCGTCGCGAGCGGCGGCACGCTGTTCGTCCACGACCAGTCCGACTACAACGACAACGACACGACCGCGAACCTGAACGCCATCGCGTCCGCGCTCGGCCTCTCGTTCCGGTTCAACGACGACGAAGTCGTCGACGCGACCAACAACGGCGGTTCGGATTACCTGCCGCTCACGAGCCAGTTTAACACCGATTTCGACTACTTCACCGACCGCGAGGGACTCGGACTGGACAAGTCCAAGACCTACACCGTGGACGTCACCAAAGTCTCGGACGGCGACACCGCGACGGTGGAGTTCTCCGACGGCACGACCGAGAGCATCCGTATCCTCGGCATCGACACGCCCGAACTCTCCTCGCACAGTTCCGCCGAGCGGATTCAGGAGTGGGAGGGTATCGAGGACCTCAGTTACCTCCAGACGTGGGGTGACAACGCGAAGACCTTCGGACAGGACGAACTCGGCGGGAAGACCGTCACACTCGCGTTCGACGAGAACGAGCCGATCCGGGACACCTACGACCGCGTTCTCGGCTACCTCTACTACGACGCGGACGGCGATGGGAACCGCGACGACCTGTACAACTACCACGCAGTCGAGCAGGGCTACGCCCGCGTTTACGGTTCCGGTCTCTCGAAGCACGACGAGTTCTGGCGTGCGGAGGACGCCGCACGGTCCGACAGTCTCAACGTGTGGAGCGAAAGCGCACCCGACGAGGCTCCGGAAATCCGCAACCGTGCGGTGGACGACCTGTTCTTCCCGCAAGCCGCGAGCGTCAAGACGGAATCGGGCGGCGTCGCCGACTCCCGCGTTCCGGTCTCCGCCGAGAGCACCGCCACCCAGAGTGGCGGCTACAGCTACAGCGGCGACATCCCGCTCACCGCGGTGGACGAGGACGCCAACGTCGCCATGGTCGGGGGCCCGCTCATCGACGAGAGTTACGAGAGCTCCGAAGGCTTCGCCGTCGATACCTCCGACTACGAGAACTTCGTCTTCCTCACCAACCTCATCGACTACATCACGGACCGGAGCGGCGACGTCCTCATCGACGGTGGACATGGTCAGTTCGACGCCTCCTACGCCCTCTCGAACGACGACGCGGCGTACTACGGCCGCTACCTCGAAGGCGTCGACCTCTCGTTCGACCAAGTCAACCATCTCGACGCGTTCGACCTCTCGCGTTGGCAGGCGGTCATCGTCACCACGCCCGTCAGCGCGTTCACGAGCGCCGAAATCGACGCGCTCACCTCGTTCATCGCGGACGGCGGCGCTGTCGTCCTCGTCGGTGCGGGGACAGCACCGTCCGGCGCTCGTTCCAACCTGAACAGTCTCGCGTCCTCTCTCGGAACCGACCTGCGCATCAACGGCGACCAAGTCACCGACGGGACGAACAACGTCAATGGCGATTCGGGCATCCCGACGACCACCGTCTTCGACACGTCCTTCCCGCTGTTCGACGCCTACGACGGCTCGACCGGCGGCGGCGATGGCGGCAGCGGCGACGGCGAGATTTCGATCGCCCAAATCCACGAGGACGCGTCGGGCAACGACAACAACAACCTCGACGACGAGTACGTCGTCTTCGAGAACACGGGAACTGGCTCCATCGACCTCACCGGCTGGACCGTCGAGGACGAGGCCTCCCACACCTACTCGTTCCCCGACGGCTTCACCTTCGACGCCGGTGCGCAGGTGACGCTCCACACCGGCACCGGGTCGGACACGAGCACCGACCTCTACTGGGGCAAAACCGGCTCCGCGGTCTGGAACAACGGCGGCGACACGGTGTCCGTCTACGACGACAGCGGCGCACTGTCCACCAGCAAGTCCTACTGAAACGGACGACCCCGCTCTTCGCTGTTTTTCGTACACCGTCCCGAGGACTTCGAAAAATTCGAAGGGAACAGCCGCGCTACTCCCCGTCGCCCGATTCCGGCGTCACGTCGAACGCCGCGGGATTCGCATCCGCGACGGCGGGGAGCCGTCGGAGTCGCGGCCGTACGAGTATGTACAGCCCCGTGAACCCGAAACCGAACGCGGCCAGTCCCATCGTCGTCGTCGTTCCCAGCACCTCGGCGACGACGCCGCCGACCAGCGAACCGAGCGGTAGCGTGGCACCCGAGGCGGTTCCCTTGATGGACGATATCCGAGCGAGTCGGTCGGCCGGAAACACGGTCTGATTCAACGTCGCCGTGAGCACGCCGTTGACGCCCGCGGGTATCCACGCGGCTCCGAACAGGACCACCGTGAGCGCCGCCGACGGCGCATAAACGGCGGCGAACCAACAGCACGCTCCCAGCGAATTGCCGACGAGGAGCAACCGTCCGTACGAGACGCCTTCGAAACGGGGCGCGACTACCGACCCGACGAGTCGGCCGATGCCAAGCGCACCGAGTAGCAGGCCGTAGACCGCGGGACCTCCCAGACCGTCGCCGAAGGCCGGGAGGATGGCGAGCGTCACGCCGGTCGCCAGGTTGACCACCGCGGTCGTGAGTATCAGTTCGACGAAGACCGTTCCACGGAGGACGTCGGCCCCCGCTCGCAGGTCGGCGACGTACGAGCCGAGCAGCGGTTCGTCGCCCCCTTCCGATTCGCCGACGGTGTCCACCGCGGTCACGGTGATTCCCGCGAACAGCATCCCGGCGACGGCGAACGTGACCGAGTCGAGCAGGAACAGCGTCGTCGCCCCGAAGACGGCGATGAAGGCACCACCGAGGGCGTCGAACACCATGTCGAGTCCGAGCGTGACGGTCGCGAGCGCCGAGTTCGCCCTCGACAGTCGTCGCTTGGCCACGATACGGGGGACCAGCGTCGCCTGCATCGGCTCCATCAGCAGGTTCGCCAGCGTCAGTATCGGGACCACCATGAGCAGGACGCCGACGTTCATCCATCCCATCGCCGCGGCAAGCGGAAGTGCGAGGACGACGACGCCCTGTACCACTTGTGACCCCACGAGCACGGGTTTGAGCCGTAGTCGGTCCACTATCGGTCCGGCGAACATCTGCAGGAGCCACGGGAGCAACAACAGCGAGTTGGCGATTCCCGTGAGGACGGTCGAACCGGTGAGGTCGAAGACGAGCCACAGGACCGCGACGGTGTAGAGGCTGTCCCCGGCATTTGTCACAAATTCCCCGGCGAAGAACCGCCGGAAGTCGTTATTCCGCCACAGCGACGGGTTCGTGGCGTTCACGTCCGCCGACGTTCCGCTCGTGTCGGCTGTATTCCCGTCCGCGTCCGCCGTGGTCATTCGCGACCACCTCCGACGGTCGTCGATTCCGGTTCGAACCGTCCGAGGGACGGTGAGCGATGCGTCTTTCGTTCGAGCGACGATGCGCTGACGAGTGAGTCGCGGCGACGTGCCGACGACTCGGTGGATATCGGCATATGCGTGTGTGTTCGGTCGAGAAACTGCGGCTACGAGATGTAGCGGAACGAAACCCGAGTGCTGCGGCTATCGGGCCCCGCTCCTCGGCGTGAGCGCGAGCGGTTCGAACACCGGACGACACGCGAACCGATGAGTCATAGAACGCTTCGTGAAAAGATCGAGTCACATCCGTCATAGTTCTGACGGTACTGTGTCACTTCAACGCACACCGATGACGGCCTCCGGAGTTCCGTTTCTGGTTCCCGCCACCGCATCGTCCGAACCGTCCACGCCAAACGCTCTTTGCCCCTGACTCACAACTGGTTCCAATGAGTACCGACAAGTGCGACGGCTGTGGGGCGGACGTGCCGATTGCGGGAGGGATTGGCAACTTCTGGACTGCGAGTCCAAAGACCACCGGCGGAATGACGCTGGAGTTCGAGGACGGCAGCGAGCACTTCCTCTGCTATGCCTGCATCGAACAGTTGCCGGACTATCCGTCGGCGGAGGACGTGGTGGCGCTCGAACCGTCCGAGTAGCGTCGTTCGACCGGTTCCAAGTCCTTCCAACCGCGGATTCGATTCCGTCGGAAACGACGGTACCGGCGCAAAACTGACGCTCGTTCGGGTTCTCTAGGGAATGCTATGAGGTGGGGAAGAATCGGGTCGATATGGGGGATTCCGATTTTCATCGACATCAGCCTCGTGCTGGCGCTCCCCGTCATCGGATGGTGGATTCAGCGTGGCGTCTCGGTCCGTACGTGGGTGGCGGTGCTCGCGTCCCTGTCGCCGCACACGGTCCGGTACGCATCGATAGACGTCGGTCTCACGCCGTGGTTGGTCGGCGTGGTGGTGTTCTTCGGCTTCCTGTCGAGCCTGCTCGTCCACGATTTGGTGCGAACGTGGGTCGCCCGGCGTAACGGCGTCGAAACGAACTACATCATTCTCTGGGTGTTCGGTAGCCTCTCGCAGTTCGATTACAGCCGTCGCTACTTCGAACGCGAACCCACCATCGCGTTGTCAGGAATACTGACCAGCGCGGCTCTCACCGCCGTCTTCACCGCTCTTCTCTGGCTCCTCCCCAGTAACCCGCCGGTCGTCGTGGTCGTAGTCGGTCTGCTGGCGATGTTCAACGGCACCGTCTGGATCGCCAATCTCCTCCCCATCTTTCCGTTCGACGGCGCGCTCCTGCTTCGCTCGCTCTTCGGTCGCGCCACCTCGACCCTGCTGGCGACGCGAATCGTCAGCGTCCTCGGGCAGTTGCTCGCCGTCGCCATAATCTTCTACGCCGCATTCGTGCTCGAACACATCCTTCTCGGACTCGTCGCCGTGTTCTTCTTCTTCTCGTCCATGGACGAGCGGCAGTTCGTCACGAACCGACTGTTCCTTGCCGACACGCCCGTCTCGGAGTTCGTCCGAGGGCGTAAATCGTGCGTGCCGTCGAAGACGTTGGCCGACGACTTTCTCGCGGAGAACGCCCCGACCTGAGCGACGACGACGCGTTTCCGATCTGCGACGGCGATGGGACTCCGGTCGGTGTTCTGACGACGGACGCACTTCGGTCGTGGCGCGAGCGGACGAGCGTGTCGGCGACGACGAACGTCGGGAAACTCGTCTCAGAGGATATCGTCTTGGTCGCCCCCGACGAAACCGCCCTCAGCGTTTACCTGTTGTTCCGAGGCGGAACGGACTACGTCCTTGTCGGTTACTCGAACGATGTCGGAGTGTTGACGCCGTCAGAGTTCTCCCACATGGTGGACGTTCGTCGGCAGATCGCAGGCGTTCGACCGAACGCACCGTAGACGGTTCGCTCGTCGCCCGCTCACCGTCGAGCGGACAAGGTTATATGCGTCGATGACTCCGGAACTCAGTGCGAACGGTCTCCCACGGGGGTGGGGAACGATGATAGCGACAGTCACTACCGCCACGAACGTGCTACCACCGCTCAGTGAACACCAACTCCTCTACCTGTTCTTTCATCTGTTCCTGCTGCTGTTCACCGCGCGCCTCCTCGGAGAACTAGCCAAATTCGCGGGCATGCCGTCCGTGCTGGGTGAACTGCTCGCGGGTATCGTGTTGGGGCCGTCTATTCTGGGCGCTCTCGCACCGGGCCTGTTCGTCGTCGTCTTCCCACAGGAGGCGCTCCAGTATCACCTGATAGAGGTCGTTTCGTGGCTCGGACTGACAATGTTGCTCGTCGTCACCGGCTTCGAGACGGATTTGGATCTCATCTCCAGACGGGCCAAACCCGCGACCTACACCGCGGCCGCGGGCATCGTCGTCCCGTTCGCGTTGGGGTTCGGAATAGCGTACCTTCTCCCGGCGGAGTTCCTCGCGGCGGACGACCAGCGACTCGTGTTCAGCCTGTTCATCGCCACGGCGCTCTCCATCTCGGCGATTCCGGTCATCGCGAAGGTGCTCATCGAGATGGGGGTGATAAACCGGGACATCGGGCAGATAACCATCGCGTCCGGGATGATAAACGACACAGTTGGCTGGCTTCTGCTCGCCGTCGTGGCTAGCCTCGCACGGAGCGGCGGCGGGGAGGCGGCGAGCACCGCCGGGGAAACCATCGTCTTGCTGGTCGCGTTCCTCGGCGTCGCCTTTACGATCGGTAACCGCGCGGTCAGAGGGACGCTCCGGTGGGTGGACAACACGCTCGGCGGCGACCTCTCGATGGCGACGACGGTGATGATACTTGCTCTGGGCGTCGGGACGGTCACCCAGTATCTCGGTCTGGAAGCCGTGCTCGGCGCCTTCGTCGTCGGAGTCCTCGTCGGGCAGGTCAAGCGGTTCGACCGCGCGGCGCGACACACCTTCGAGGTGATCACCCTCAGCATCTTCGCGCCAATCTTCTTCGCCACGGCAGGATTGCGCGTCGATTTGACGACGCTGCTGGAGCCAACCGCGTTTCTCGCCGGACTCGCGGTCCTCACCGTCGCCATCGTCGGCAAGTTCGCCGGGTCGTTCATCGGTGCGAAGGCGTCGGGGCTGTCGAACTGGGAGGGAATCGCCATCGGGTCCGGATTGAACGCTCGCGGCGCGCTGGAGATAATCGTCGCCACCATCGGCATCAGCGTCGGCGTCCTGACCGGGACGATGTACACCATCATCGTGATGGTCGCCATCATCACCTCGCTGCTCGCACCGCCGCTCCTGCGGAGTTCGTTGGCGAACATCGAACTGTCCTCGTCGGAGGCGGCGCGATTGGAACGTGAGGAGCTGGATGCGGAGGGATTCCTCGGCAACGTCGTTCGAATCCTCCTCCCGACGCGCTGTAGCCCGGATTCTCAATTGGCGGCGCGGTTGGTCGGCTACATCGCCCGGAACCGCGAGATGGAGGCGACGACCATGTACGTCTCCATCGGAGCGGAATGGGCGACGACCGGCGGATGGCTCTCGCGGCGGGTGAAACGCCTTTTCGGTGGCGGTTCACCGGGCGTCAGAACGGAAAGCGATGGCGGAACGGTCGGAAACGACGATGGAACTGGCGGCTCGGACGCGCGCGTCGAGACCGATGATTGTCTGGAGACGATGGGGGAACGACTCGACCTCACGTCCGACAAGTGGCGGACAGTCGTCAGGACCGTCGAGGGCAGTGCGAGCGAAACGGTCGTCGCCGAGGCGGCCGACGGTTACGACCTGTTGGCGCTCGGTACTGGCCAGCGACGGCCGAACGCAGGGGGGTTGCTGTTCAGCACGGAAATAGACGACATGCTACGGACGAGTCCGTGCCCCCTCGTCGCCGTGCGCGCTGGGGAGTCGGCGAGGCGGTCGCCGGACGAGCCGATACGGCGAATCCTCCTCCCGACGGTCGGCACCCAGTACAGCCGCCACGCCGCAGAGATCGCGTTCGCCGTCGCGGCGGAGTGCGGCGCGCGGGTCGAAGTGTTGCACGTCGTCAACCGCCCGCAGACCGAGGAGTTGTTCGAGGACGCCACGAACCTCTCCGAAGCCGTTCGGATCGGGGACGGAATCGTCGAACGGGAGGCGGACCTGGGTCGTCGGATGGATGCTCGCGTCTCGACGCGGGTGACCGTCGGCGAACGACCCGAACGGACCATCGTCGAGCGCGCGATGCTCGACGACATCGACCTCATCGTCCTCGGATCCGAGATTCGTTCCGGTTCCCATCGGGCGTTCCTCGGTCACCGAGTCGAGCACGTCCTGAAGAACGCGCCGTGTTCGGTGGCGGTCGTCAGTTCGCTGTAACTGCGGATCGGCCTGCCCCTTGCCCGCCCGAGACCAGCAGGTTTTACGGCCCTCCTCGTCGTTCTACTAACAGTGAATCCCGAGCGGATTTTAGACGAGTTCCCCGCACCTTCCTTCCGTGGCAACCAGCAGGAGGCGCTATCGGACATTCGGGAAGCGTTCGAGGGCGAAAACGACGTGGTGTTGGTTCGCGCACCGACGGGGAGCGGCAAGTCCCTGCTCGCTCGGGCGATTGCGGGGTGTGCACGACGGGTCGACGAGGCTGACCCCACCGATTCGACGGGGGCGTACTACACGACGCCGCAAGTCTCGCAGTTGGACGACGTGGCCGAGGACTCCCTGCTGGACGACCTCAAAATCATTCGCGGGAAGCGAAACTACTCCTGTATCCTGCCGGGCGAGCACGACACGCCGGTCAATCGCGCGCCCTGTGCCCGCGAGAAGGGCTACGACTGCTCGGTGAGACATCGCTGTCCGTACTTCTCCGACCGCGCCATCGCCAGCAACCGGGAAATCGCGGCGATGACGCTGGCGTACTTCATGCGAACTGCTGGTTCGGAGGTGTTCCGCAAGCGCGACGTGGTGGTCATCGACGAGGCCCACGGACTCGCCGAATGGGCCGAGATGTACGCCGCCATCGATATAAACCCGCGGACGGTGCCGATCTGGGACGATATGAAGGTCCCCGAAATCACGGGTCTCGACAGGGCGGTGGAGTACGCGGAACGACTCGGCGGCACCCTCAAGCGACGAAAAGACGACCTCGTGGCGCAACCGGAACTCACGCCCACGGAGGTCGCCCGCCGCGACCGGTTTCAGGAACTCGTCTCGGAACTGGACTGGTTCGTCGAAGACTACCGCAACCCCGACAGCGCGACGGAGTGGGTCGTGGACCAACCGGACGGGAAGGGAACCGCGATCACCATCAAACCGATGAACCCCGAGCGGTACCTCGCCCACACCGTCTGGGAACGGGGGAACAAGTTCGCGCTCCTCTCGGCGACGATCCTGAACAAGGAGGCGTTCTGTCGGCAGGTCGGTCTGGACCCGGACCGCGTCGCCCTCGTGGACGTCGGCCACACCTTCCCGGTGGAAAATCGGCCGCTGTACGACGTGACGCAGGGGAAGATGACGTACGAACACCGCGAGGACACGCTCCCGAAGATCGCGCGAACCATCGTCCGCGTCATGCAGGAGCATCCCGAAGAAAAGGGAATCGTCCACGCCCACTCCTACCACATCCAGCAGAAACTCGCCGAACACCTCGACGCCTTCGGGGTCGGCGGACGGGTGCGCGCCCACGGTCGCGATTCGCGCGACGCCGACCTCGATTCGTGGAAGGCGACGGACGACCCGGACGTGTTCCTCTCGGTGAAGATGGAGGAGGCGCTCGACTTGAAGGGGGACCTCGCCCGCTGGCAAGTGCTCTGTAAAGCCCCGTTCCTGAACACCGGCGACTCGCGGGTCGCCCACCGACTCGAACACGGCCAGTGGGCGTGGTACTACCGCGCCGCGCTCCGCACCGTAATTCAGGGCTGCGGGCGCGTGGTCCGCGCCCCGGACGACTACGGCGCGACGTATCTGGCCGACTCCAGCCTCCTGCAACTGTTCGACCGCGCCCGGACCGACATGCCCGACTGGTTCGCCGAACAGGTCGATCTGATGTCGTACCCGGAACTCCCCGAGTTCGATCCCGGCGACGCGGGTGGCGACGGCAGTATCGGCGGCCTCGGCGGCGGAAGACATCGAACCGAATCGCCGAGCCAATCGACCGACGATCAGTCGCAGTCGAACTCCCAATCCAGCCAATCCCACCAATCCTCACGCTCGCGGCGTTCCGGCCGCAAAAAGAAGAGTCCGATGGCGGACGTGTGGGACACCGAGTAGATTTAACCACTCAGTTCGACCGTTGTTCGTTCATGCTAGGTTGATAATTTATCCCACATTGAGGCTGAATCAGAGTGGATATGCACGAAACACGACGAACGATTCTCAAGACCATCGGCGGTATTGCGGGTGCTGGCGCGCTCTCCGGACAGGTGACTGCAAATCGAGCGTCTCGGCTTTCGGCGGCGGCGACGAAACCGGTGGCCGACTGGGCACCGGCGGACGAATCGAACTACAGCGAGGCGAACCGCGAATCCGACCTCGACATCTGGTGGTTCATCGTTCACGTCGCACAGGGCGACGCTGACGGCACCGTGAACTGGTTTCAGAATCCCAAATCGAACGTGAGCGCCCATTACGTCGCGGATCACCGGACTGGCAATCTCACACAGCAGGTGGACGAGTCGGACATCGCGTGGCACGCCGGAAACTGGCCGTACAACCAGCATTCCATCGGTGTGGAACACTCGGGGTGGGTGGATCAGACGCAGTTTTCGGACGAACTATACGACGTCTCCGCGCGTCTCGTTCGCTGGGAAGCCACGAAATTCGACTTCCCGAAACGGGTTCGCCGCTACGATATCGCACCCTGCGACGCGATGGACGGTGAGGGCGGTATCATCGGCCACGTACAGGTTCCCGACCCGTACGACTGCTCGCAACCGGGCGGCATCAGCGGTCACACCGACCCCGGGTCGCTCTGGAACTGGGGCCGCTACGAGGGGTTCGTTCGGCGCTACGATATCGAATCCGGCGAGCACGCGGTGATGCTGTCCGACGACGCCGTCCATCACGGGGCCGACGGACGTTCGAGCACGCTGGATGTTCTGACAGGTGCGGTCGGCACCGCCACCGGAAACGTCCATGTCCACCACGGTGAGCAGTGGTACAAACTCGCCTTCGGTGGGCGTCACGGATGGGTCGCCGCAACCGACCTGCTGTACGCCCGATTCGATTCGGGGTCCACAATCGAAACCACGAGCGGGCTGAGCGTCAGGGACGAACCGAGCGATACCCGACTCGCAACCGTTCCGGAAGGTACCGCGGGAACGGTTGTGGACGGTCCGGTCGACACCGGCGGCTACCGCTGGTGGAAGGTCGCCTACGAGGGCGGCGAAACCGGTTGGTCCGCCGGGTACTGGCTCAGATGAGGGTGACCGCGTACGCCACTCCTGAGCCCAGCATCAGCAGGACGAAGAACAGCGAGATAAGCTTCTGTCGATCCATACCGGCCATATGGTGCTCGATCTGATAAGTGTTGTTGACGATCGGTTTTGGAGCGGCCTCTTCCCCGTTCCTTTGTTGGCGCTGCAACCCGTTTAGCCGCGTGTTCCCCATCGTCCGAACGGGATTGAGTATTGTTAGCACACAATCGGTCGATTGAATACGGAACGGCGGAGACCCCCCCTGCATCGATGAACCCACTTGCCGCCGTCGATACGAACGTGATCCTCTCGGGGAGAAGCGATTGGATCGGAACGGATACCGCGGAAACCCTCTCCGAGTATCCGTTGGAGTCCATCGAAACCGAGTTTCCCCACTTCGTCGGTTCCGTGGACTCCCCGAACGGGGTCGAACGGCCGAAGGAGCGACATCCGGTGTTTTTCGGCTGTTACGACTGGCACTCGTCGGTACACAGCCACTGGGCGTTGATCCGTCAACTTCGCCTGTTCGACGACCATCCCGCGGAGTCCGAGATCAGAGCGCGTATCGGCGCTCGGTTTACGCCCGAGAACATCGAACGGGAGGTCGAATACTTCGAGGCCAACCCGTCCTTCGAGAAACCGTACGGGTGGGCGTGGCTCCTCCACCTCGCCTCGGAGTTATCTCGGTGGGAAGACGACGACGCGAACGAGTGGCGGTCGGTTCTCGTGCCGTTGGAACACGAGGTCGTGACCCTCGTCGAATCCGAGTTCCTCCCACAAAAACGCCCGTTCAGGGTTGGAACGCATCAAAACTCCGCGTTCGCTCTCCACTGTATCCTCGATTATGCGAGAACGACGGACAACGAGTCGTTGGAAGCGGCCGTTTGCGAGACGGCAACCGAATTCTTCGTCGACGACCGCGACTATCCCGTCGAGTACGAACCCCTCGCGTGGGATTTTCTCTCCCCCGCGCTGACGGAGGCGGACCTCATGCGACGCGTCTACGGCCGTGACGAGTTGGAGGCGTGGCTCGACCGTTTCCTTCCGGACGTGACCACCGCCCCCACGAGACGATTCTCGAACCCGTTCACGTGGCGTCTAATCCGGACGAAGGTGTCGCACTGCATTTGGCCGGGCTCAACGTTTCGAAGGCGTGGTGTCTGGCGGGACTCGCGTCGGCCCTCGACGGACACCGATACGCCGATGTATTCGAGCGGAGTGCCAAGCGGCATACTGAACGCGGCTTGAACCAGGCGTTCACCGACGACTACGCCGGGTCGCATTGGCTCTCGTCGTTCGTGCTGTACTTGCTCACCAGAAACGACGGCGGTATCGCACCGGCGTGATCGGTGACGAACGTCGCGGAGTCACTCGATTCGCGCGTCCACCACGACGTGCCACACGCCTTCGCTGTGACTTTTCACGCGGCGCGTCTCCAGAATTTTCGCGTCCCGTCCCCGACTCTCCGCGGCCGATTCGAGTCGTGAAACCGGTCGTTCCCATAGTCGGTTTTCTGGCGTCGTCTCGTGCATGTGAACGATGCCGCCGGGTTCGAGGGCGTCGAGCGCCGTGTCGAGATACTCGTGGGCGTCGTAGTAGCCCATGACGACGCGTTCGGCGCTCACGTCCGTCATCTCCCGGCAGTCGGCCCGGTAGGCGTCGATGCGACCCGGAACGTCGTTCAGCATCGCGTTCTCCACGAGGAACTTGAACGACGCCGGATTTCGCTCGACGGCCGTCACCTGCGCTCCGGCACGGGCCATCGGGAGCGTGAAGTAGCCGATTCCCGCGAACATGTCGAAGACGCGTTCGTCGGGGGAGACGACCTCGCCCATCCGGGCGCGTTCGCGCTGGTTGCCGGGCGCGAACATCACCTTTCGGAGGTCGAGTCCGTACTTCGTCCCGTGTTCGGTGTGGACGGTTTCGGTGTCCCCAGTCCCCGCGATAACGGTCACGTCGGGTTCCCGGTGCTCGCCGGAAATTCCGCCGCGGGCGAGGACGGTTTCGGCCTCGCCGTGCAGGTCGAGCAGTTCCTCGCCGACATCTTCGGGGCGGGGACAGTCGTCCAACTGGACGAGAATCACGCTGCCGATGACGGCCCACGATTTGGGTGCGCGCTGGAGTTCTTCGTCCGTCCACCCGCGCGCCGAAAGGAGCGCTTCGAGGTCAGTTCCTCGGCGCTCGGGGTCGTCCTGTTCGATGAGTTCCTCGATTTCGATTCCCGTCGGTCGCTCCGTCACCGGCAGTTCGACCAGTTCTTCGTCGTGTTCGCGGACCTTTCGGGAATCGTCGTAGACGCCTTCGGCTTCCAGTTCGCCGATGGTATCCTCCGCCTTCGGCTTTCGTACGAGAACGGCGAGGTCACGCATCCGGAACCACGTACAGTCCGTCTCGACTCTTGAACACCGGCACCATCTCCGCGTCCTCGTCCATGTACGACGGTTTGGCAATCGTCTTCGTCTGGTACGTTTCGGGGTCGAGCACCTGCACCGCGTGTTCGTCCGTAACGGCGACCAGCGTCGTCTCCTCGGCGTCGTCGATGCTCCCCAACTTGCTGGCGTCGGCGGCGTCCTCGTTTCCGAACTTGGCCTCGTACTCCTCGCCGGTGGTAATCCGTCGACCCTTCAGGTTTCCTTGTACGCTCCTGACGAGAACTGGCCCGTCGTCGTCGGGACTGATGATGTCGCCAGGGGTGAACGGCGGCAGGCGGACGGCGTAGGTCACGCGATACACTCCGTTGCCGTCCTCGTCCTCCGTGACGAGGGTTTCCGCATCGGAAAAGCTCCCGCCGAACTCCTCGACCAGTTTGCTCGAAATCTTCTTGCCGATATTGGTGGTCGAGACCTTGATGTTCAGTCCGTCGGGCGTTTCGTCCATCTCGGTGACGAAGGCGTTCCGGTCGCCCGTTGCCTCCATGTCCGCGACGATTTCGTTGGCGATTTCTTTGGCCCGTTTTTCCTCCGTCGGGGTCGGCGTCCTATCGACGCCTCGAACCTGCACGATGCTGGCGTAGTAGTCGCCCGCAATCCGCCCACAGCGCGTACACGTCTGGCGGGCGATCATGACGGGAACCATGATCTCCTCCTCCATCAGCGTGTCACGGACCATCCCGGAGAAATAACAGTGCATCCGGATCGTGTTCGGATCGATCTGCTCGGGTTCCACCTGCCACGATACGTCGCGGGCATCGACGTGGACGGCGAGCGCTTCGCTCACTTCCTCGATGGCGATGTCGGTGTAGTCGCGTGCGCCGACGTCGACCCATCGACGGCCGCGATAGACGGCACCGCACTGGGCACACACCCGAACCTCGATCCGCTCGGGGGCGTCCACGAGGTCGAAGCGGTCGAAATAACAGGAATCACAGAGCTTCCGCTCGCGCGGGGATGCGGACGTCGGATACTCCCGGTCCGTGATATCGACCTCGATGGGGTCGCCACAGTTCGGGCAGAATTCGCGAGAATCGGTCATTGTCGGCTCTATGTCGTTCTCGCTTTTAAGCCTGAAGATGACGAAGACGCCGAAGCTACTGACGATGGCTCACTGAAAGACGAACTCGTCGTCGTCCACCGTATCGCGCCACGAGTGGGTCGGTTCCCACCCGAGCATCGACTGAGCTTTCGCGGTCGAGAGCGCCGAATCCGTCCCCGAAATCGTACACGAGTCGGGAACGTCGTGGAAGAACTCGGACAGCGCCCGCTCGATGGGTTCGTCGAGGTAGTTGTCTTCCGCCGAGACGATGAACGGTTCGTGGCCGGAGAAGTCAGCCGAGATGGCTCGCTCGATGGCGGTCGAAACGTCCCGAACGTCCACGTACGACCAGAAGTTCCCGGCGCCGGTGGCGAGGTTGGTTCGGGCGTCGAGACAGTCGTACTCGTCGGGAAACTGGACCCACGACCCGCGAATCGACGCCACCGGGACGTCGTAGCGGCGGGCGACCATCGCGCCGATTTGCTCGCCCACGACCTTCGACGTCCCGTACGGGTCCTCGGGCCGGAGCGGATGTTCCTCGTCCAGCGGAAGGTACTCCGGAAGCGACGGTTTTCCGGCGAGTTGGAAGCCGTAGGCGCTCTCGTTCGACGCCCACGCGATTCGGGCGTTCGCCCTCCCCGCGGCCGTGAGAACGTTGTACGCGCCGACGACGTTGTTCTCGAATATCCGCATTCCAGCGTGGCGTTCGGGCGACGGAAGCGAGGCCCAGTGAACGACCGCATCCGGATTTTCGGTCGAGATGGCTTCCGCCGTCTCGACCTGTTCGGTCAGGTCGGCCGAGCGGAACGAAAGCCCCCGATACCCCCCCAGTTCCCACTCTGAACGGGAGAGACTCATGCAAGTAACGTCCCACCCTTGCTCGGCGAGGTGCGTGGCGAGCCATCGGCCGGAACGGTCGAGGCTCCCAGCTAAGACGACCGTTCCGGTCATCGATGTACCCTCGTCGGTTCAAACGAGAACATACACCGTCTAACCCGTCTCTCGGGGTAAGCGTTCCGGCCTTGACAAACGTGATACTTCTATTATTTTGGTACGTATTTAACCGTGTATAAAAATCACCCCCTCCTCGTATGCTACTTACCCGCACAACGAATCTGTGAACTACCCTGTCCTACTCGCTTCGCGTGCTGAGGACGGGACTTCCTGCTTCCACGACGCGCTTTGCAGACACAACAGTGTCCATAGGGAGCGCAGTCTCCACAGGCGTTGACGAATCGCAGAGCGATTCGTTCGCCAACCAGAAATCTTTGATTTCTGGTGACGTTGAATCGGAGTGAACCACTCCTACTTTGTCGATACCGCGAGATAGGATATTCCACGCCGCATTCGCGTCTCTGTCCGCTTCAAAACCGCAGGTGGGACAGGAGTGTTCACGGACCCACAACGGCTTATCCGTCTTCACACCACAGGACGCACATTCCTTCGTCGTGTTCCGTGGGTCTACAGCGACGAAGTACGTTCCTTCGCGTTCACACTTGTATTCGAGCATCCGGAGAAACGTACCCCATGCGGCGGCTGCTCGGTTGCGTGAATTTGAATCGAACTGCATCATCCCGGCGACGTTCAAGTCTTCGACTGCTACGAGGTCATACTCTTTCGCGTAGTAGTTCGAGAGTTTGTGCAAGAAGTCACGGCGCTTCCGGCGGAGGTCGGCGTGGCACTCCGCAACGCGACGGCGTTGTTTCTCGTAGTTGTTCGACCCATGTTCCTTCCGCGAGAGCTTCCGTTGTTCGCGTTCCAGCCGCTCGCGTTCGTCCGAGAGATCGAGGCTCTTGATTGCATGTCCATCCGTGTCGTGAGCATACTTCAAGATACCCACGTCAATCCCGACGCACTTCTCGGGCGTCCTTGGTTTCTCGGGCGTTTCTTCGTCAACGTCGATAGCGAACGTGGCGAACCACTCACCCGTCGGTTCCCGCTTGACTGTGACCTGTTTAATAGTCGCGTTCTCGGGGATATCTCGGTGGAGATGAATCGGTATCTCACCGAGTTTGCTCAACCACAATACTGGCCGACCGCTCGTATTCTTGAGCTTGAAGCCGGACTGGTTGTAGGTGAGCGAGTGGTAGTCACGAGGTCGCTTCCACTTGAGCATCCCAACGGCCCGTCCGTTCTCTTTCTGCGCTTTCAGCCTTGACAGGTTGTCGTAGACGCGTTTGACGACCATCTGTAACACCTTCGAGTGAACGTCTCGGAGGTCGTCCCACCACGATTTGAGGTCAGGGAGTTGCCCCTGTAGCTCGTATCGGGCAGGTATCTCGTCAGATTCGTTGAACTTGAACAAGCAATGGTTGTACAGTTGCCGACAAATATCGACGTGGTACAGAAGCTCGTCGCGGATGGCATCTGTCGGTTGGAGTCGATATTTGTAGTTGTACTGCATGGTCTATTCGTTGGAATTGGAGTGAGAGACACGAACGACTTTCACGTCGGCTCCGCGCCAGCGTTTGGGAACGAGGACGTGGGCGCTGTTTCCGGACGGTTTTGCCGTTCCGTCAAGGATTCATGCCCTTCGATTTCAACCTACCAATTATATTGTATAGATTATTAATTGGCATGAAACTACCGATTGACCTGTGAGACAGCCGGAGTACTGTGTACGAAAGACAACGACGGTATTGTCAGGTTTCACCGAAATCTGATTGTAAATAAGGAATCAAATATTTCTGATGGCGATCTTGTGAACGCTGTATCCCCCTCCCTACTCGCTCCGCACCGCGCTCGCTCCTTGAGGTAGAGGACTTAGCGTCTGAAAACAGTTAAACGGTCGGAATACCTAGACTGAACCATGGAATGGAAGGCAGATTGGGGACTTCGTGCCAGGATGGGCCTCACGATGTTCCTCCTGTTCGCCCTGTATATCGTGTTCGTCGGAGTGATGGAACATTTCTTCTATGGTACTGGCGTCTTCACCATGGTAATCATCGGTACTGTTGTGTTCGGCATCAGCCAGCTGTTCTTCAGCGACAAACTGGCGCTGTGGAGCATGGGCGCACACGAGGTGAGCGAGGACGAGTATCCGGACCTCCACGCGACCGTCGGTCGGCTCTGCCAACAGGCCGACCTGCCGAAGCCGAAGGTCGCCGTTGCTGATACGCGTGTTCCAAACGCGTTCGCAACCGGACGCTCCCAGAAGAACTCCGCCGTCTGTGTGACGAGCGGACTCCTCCAGACGCTGAATCAGGAGGAACTGGAGGGCGTGCTCGCCCACGAACTCGCGCACGTCAAGAACCGCGACGTGATGGTCATGACCATCGCGTCGTTCCTCTCGACCATCGCGTTCATGATCGTCCGCTGGGGTTGGCTGTTCGGCGGCGGCCGCAACAGTCGGGACGGGAATCAGGTTCCCGTCTTCGTCGCCATCGCCGCATCGCTCGTCGTGTGGATCATCAGCTACTTCCTCATCCGGGCGCTCTCGCGCTACCGCGAGTTCGCCGCGGACCGCGGCGGGGCGACGATCACTGGCAAACCGTCGGCGCTCGCCTCGGCCCTGCTGACCATCGACGGTCGGATGGACAAGGTTCCGAAGGAGGACCTCCGCGAGTCCTCCGAGATGAACGCGTTCTTCATCATCCCCGCAAAAGCAGGCTTCATCAGCAACCTGTTCAGCACGCACCCGAGCACGGAAAAGCGCGTCGAGCGCCTCCGTGACATGGAGCGCGAGATGGAGTCGTACTAACGACTCTCGGCGTCTACTAACGCCTTACGGCGTTTTGATGTAGGCGTATCCCTTCTTCGCCTGCAGTTTGGTGAGTTCGCCGACTCCGGCGGGAACGATTTCGACACCCGAAAGGAGGTCCTTTTTCGTATAATTGAACTTGTTCATGCTGTTGTGGCATGCCTTGAACTTCACGCCCTTTTCCACGAGGGAGTTGACTTTGTCGGCCACCGTGGAGTCCTTCGAAACGAGTTTGACGCCGCTGCCGTTGGCGACGAGCGCGATCGTCTCCGTGTCCGTCGAATCGTCGCTCAGGAGGTTGGCGACGTTCGCCACCGCGTGTCCCTGTTTCTCTTCTCCGCTGCTGTAGTGAAATACCGTGCTCATTTTGACATTCTGGGAATCTTCGTCGGTCTGGGTCGTTCCCTCTTCAGTCGTGGTTTCAGTCGTCGTATCGGTTTCCGTGGTGGACGTGGAGGCACCTTTCGCGTCCTCCGTCGGGCCGCTCGAACACCCCGCGAGCGCGATGGCGGTGCCGGCACCTGCCAGTTCGAGAAACCGGCGTCGGGAATGCGTTCCCATCGGTTCCACTGACGGGTGCGAGGACCTTTATTAACAGCGACATAAGTATCGCGTCCCTTTTTCCTCCCCGCCTCCGTAGGCCCCGATATGGGATTACTCGATGGAATCCGCGAAGTGCTCGGCATCCGCGCCGAGACGGATGCCGGACGGGCGGCCGACCCCGAAGACCTCTTCGGCATGAGCACGGCCTACGTCACGATGGAAGCCGACCTCGGCTACGAATCGGTCGGGCAGGCCGCGCTCTGTTTCTCCGAAGTCGATAGCACCGACTTCCAGAACGCGGTGGACGAGGTACACGCCATCCTCGAAGCCGGAAAGGAAGAGACGGGAACCGAGGCGACCGCACACGTCGATAGCCACGGGTACTCGTGGTTCGTCCTCGAAGACGACGACCCCGAGGACCTCGTGACGAGCCTCCACTTCGCGGCCGACACGTTCGTCGAGGAGGGCTACGGTTCCCGCCTCCTCGCAGCGATTTTCGGCTTCGAGCGCGACGGCAACTACGTCTATTGGCTGTACTCGTTCCGCCGTGGTGCCTACTACCCGTTCGCGCCGAAACGCGGCCACGAGCGCGACTCGGCCGCCGAGTTCAAACTCCAGAGCAACTTGGACGGGGAACTCGAAATCGAGTCGGACGAACAGTACTGGTACCCGCTCTGGCCCGACCGCACCGGAAAACATCCGTGGGAATAAATCCCACGACACTCTTTCTTCGTATCTAAAGGCTTTCCTTCCGATTCAAACATCCCGCTTACGCCGTCCATTTTCACTTTCACTCCGGTGTTAACGGGGGTTTATATGATGAGGGGAACAAGGCAGAAGTACAATGGCAGACGTAGACCTCGAAGCACTTCCCGGCGTTGGACCGGCAACAGCAGAGAAACTCCGAGAAGCGGGATTCGACTCCTATCAGAGCCTCGCAGTCGCGAGCCCTGGCGAACTGAGCAACACCGCAGACGTCGGCGAGAGCACGTCCGCCGACATCATTCAGGCCGCACGGAAGGAGGCCGACATCGGCGGGTTCGAGACCGGTTCGCAGGTTCTCGAACGACGCGAGCGAATCGGTAAACTCAGCTGGCAGATCGACGAAGTGGACGAACTGCTCGGCGGCGGCGTCGAGACCCAGTCCATCACCGAAGTGTACGGCGAGTTCGGTGCGGGGAAATCCCAGATCACCCACCAGCTTTCGGTGAACGTCCAGTTGCCCGCCGAACAGGGCGGCCTCCACGGCAGCGTCATCTTCATCGACTCCGAAGACACGTTCCGTCCCGAGCGTATCGACGACATGGTTCGCGGCCTGCCGGAAGAGGCCCTTCAGGCCACGATGGACGACCGCGAAATCGAGGGAACGCCGGACGACGACGAGGCGATGCAGGAACTCATCGACGACATCCTCGACAAGATTCACGTTGCCAAGGCGTTCAACTCCAACCACCAGATGCTCCTCGCCGAGAAGGCACAGGAACTCGCTGGCGAACACGAGGACGGCGACTGGCCCGTCCGACTGGTCTGTATCGACAGCCTCACGGCCCACTTCCGCGCCGAGTACGTCGGCCGTGGTCAGCTCGCGACCCGTCAGCAGAAGCTCAACAAACACCTGCACGACATCGACAAGGTCGGAAACCTCTACAACACGGCCGTCGTGGTGACGAACCAGGTTTCGTCCAACCCCGACTCGTTCTTCGGCGACCCGACTCAGCCCATCGGTGGGAACATCCTCGGACACAAATCCACCTTCCGGATGTACCTCCGCAAGTCGAAGGGCGACAAGCGTATCGTCCGCCTCGTGGACGCGCCGAACCTCGCCGACGGCGAGGCCGTCATGCGCGTGCAGGACGGCGGTCTGAAGCCCGAATAATCGGGCGGTTCGAAAACGCGTTCTCCCCCTTGTTTTTCTTTCTCGATACCCGGATAGCTTCCGCTCACTCGCAAATCGTCACGTCGAACTCGAACGCCCGGCACCGCAAAATCGGAACTCCGTCGATTGTTTCAAATCCGTCGCTTATTCCGTCGTCGTCCGTCCTTCTTCCTGCTCGCCCTCGTAAATCTCCGCCCCGTCCTGTACGATTTTCTCGGCCAGCACGGCGCATTTGACCCGCATGGGGCTGATATCGACGCCGAGCATGTCGATAACGTCGTCCCGGTCCATCGCCGCAACCTCGTCCAGACTCATGCCGGGAAGCTTCTGGGAGAGCATGCTGGCGCTGGCTTGACTGATCGCACAGCCGTCGCCGCGGAACGCGACGCGTTCGATGGTTTCACCGTCGTCTTCGAGGGAGACGTCGAATTCGAGTTCGTCGCCACAGGAGGGGTTGACTCCCTCGTGACTGAACTGGGCGTTTTCGAGTTCCCCGTAGTTTCGCGGGTTCCGGTAATGGTCGAGAATCTGCTGTCGGTACATGTCCGAACCCATGCTCATAGTTGAATCTGGGTAGGAGAGATTCACCTAAAAGGATTCCGACGGTTCCGCCCCGGCGGCCGTCGAGAGTCCGTACTCCTCGCCACCCAGGTCGTCGAGGGTTGCGATCGCTCGAAGTCGCGGATTGACCAGCCAGCAGAGGGCGATACAAAGGAAGCCGAATCCGGTGGTCGTCATGACGACGGTATTTCCGAGTGCGTCCCCGCCCAGGCCGCCGAGCAGCGACCCGAGGGGCATCGCACCCACGGAGGCACTCGAAAGCACCGACGAGACGCGGCCCATCAGGTGTTCCGGAACGACGGATTGGATCATCGCCGCGAAGATGACGTTCGTCGCGCCGACCGGAATCCACGCCAGGAAAAACAGTCCGAGCGTCGCCGGGAACCACCCAGCGGCGACCGCGGCGAGCCACACGACTCCACCGAAGACGAACCCGCCGATGCTCAAGGCGGCGAGTGAAAATCGTTCGAGGGGCGACGCCGCGAGCGACCCGATGAGCATTCCGCCGACGACTGCGGCGAGGAGAAACCCGTACGCATCCGACCCGCCGTGTGCTTTCGCGTACGCCGGGAGAACCGCAAGTGTGCTTCCGATAGCCGCGTTGACGACGAGGCTTCCGGCGAGCACCCACACGAGTATCGATCCGCGAACGTAGTCGATGCCGTCACGGAGTTGGGCGAGATAGTCGTCGAGGGCGGACGTGACGTTCTCGGGGTCGTCGTTTTCGGCTTCCTCTTCCGTTTCTTCACCGTTCGACTGCGATTCCGCGGCCGGTATTTTCACGCCCAGAAAGACGAGCGTCGCCGCGAGGAACGTCACTGAGTCGACGAGGTAGAGGGCGATTGCACCCATCGCGGCGATGACGATGCCGCCGAGCGCGGTGAACGCGAAATCGACCCCTTGGTAGGCGAACGAAAAGGCCGAGTTGGCTTCCACGAGTTCGTCTTTGTCCACGAGCGCGGGGGAGGGCGGCCTGCTCCGCGGGGTAGACGAACTGGTTGAGCAGCGAGAGGATCGGCATCACGACGAGGACGACCCACACCGTCAGCCATCCCATCGCGTAGGCCACCGGGATGGTGAGGACGAAGATTCCCTGTGCGAGTTGTGTTCCGACGAGAATCCGCCGAATCCGCCAGCGGTCCACCAGCGGTCCGGCGAGAAATTGGAGCGTCTGGGGAAGCATCGTGAGAAAGCCCGCCAGTCCCGTGTAAAACGACGAGCCGCCGAGTTGGAACGCCAACCACATCGCCGCGACGGCGTACGCACTGTCCCCCGCGTTCGTGATCAATCGACCGAGGAACAGTCGACTGAAGGTCCGATTTTCGAATAGAGAGCGCATGAAACGAGACTGGAGGGGGAGCGAGATATATGATTCCAGAAATACAGTTCTGTTGCGGAAATATCCGAAACTGAGTTCTGTATGATGTCTGTCAATCTTCGACGTGAACGGCGAGTTCCTCGTCCACGGTTAGCGTGAGTTCGTCGCCGTCGAGCGTGACGACGCATTCGGCAACGAGCGGGGCCTCCGAGACGAGACGTTCGTTATCCCCGCTGAGCCATTCGAGTTCCCAGACGGTCGCTTTGGTGAGGTCGATACCGTGGTCGTAGTGGAACGCGACCACCGCCGGATGTCGGAGGAGATACGTTCCGAGATTGCCGGATGCGCGGTCCCCACAGCGCTCGCAGACGAATTCGATGCCGACCTCTTGGTTGCTGTAGAAGTACTCCGACTCGGTGATGAGCGACCCGATAGTCTTCCCGGAACACCGAAGACAGACGCCGTCTGCCATGAGCGAAAAGACGTTGAGAAGCCAGCGCTCGAACGTCCGCTGTAACTCCGACTCGTCACGCCCCTCGAACGCTCCTGGTGGTAACCCGAACGTCGACCGATCCTCGTCGCACGTTTCACAGCGAATCGTGACACGTTCCTCTTCGTACGTCGCGGTCAGTTCCGTCCCGCAATCCGGGCAGTTGGCGTCGAGTTCGAACCGCTCCGTTTCGGCACGCTGCGTGTAGGTTCCCGAGAGAATCGCGCCGATGACCTGCGAGCCCGCAAACGTGAGTTCGTACTTCCCGTCCACCTGCCGGACGAACAGGCCGACGAGTTTGTTCAGATGGTAGTTGAACTGCCCGCTGTCACGGATTTCGACTCGGTCGTGGAGGTCGGAAAACGACAACGGCTCGTCCGCCTTCCAGAGGGCCTGAATGATTCCGATGCGGGTGTCGTTTCCGAGCAGCGAGAACGCTTGCTCCGGGGACACCTCTCGCTCGTCCGCGTCCATGCCCCGTCATCGGTCTGGGCGCGTGAAATACTTTTCAACACCATCCCGTCCAACCCGCCTCTCACCCACGTACCCGACGTTAGGACAACTGCGTCACGCTGTCGCCGACCCGAATTTCGCCGGATTCGACGATACTGGCGCGAAGCCCGCCGCGGTGGACGAGCGCGCGAGCGTCCCCTTTTCGGTTAGCGATTCCAGATGCGAACACGGTTCACAGAGTTCGACGCCCTCGCAAATCGCGTCGCCGACACGGAACCGCTTCCCGACGAGGTGATTCAGCGCGGCGTTGCGCGTCGTCACGTTGCGACGGTGTTCCCCGGGTTCGAGCGCGATTCCGGCCTCCTCCTCGATGGCCTCGACGGCTTCGGCTTCGATGAGCGTGATGTCGTTGCCCGAAACGTCGGGGTCGAAGTGCCGGTCACCGCGCAGGCCCGCCCCCGCCACTGCTTCGACCGTTTCGACTTCGTCCGTCTCCGCCGCCGACTCGTCCGCGATGTGAATCGCCTCGATTTCGCCGATTCCGTCCATGCACGCTGATTGCGTGCTGACAGTATAAATTCGTGGTAGACGAGGATGCTCCGGCGAGCGCTCGCTACGGCTTCGTCTCCAAGGAGTCGATAGTCTCGTAGACGTACTCCCGGAAACCGCGGGCGGTCCGAGCCGATTCTTGTCCGGTCTGCTGACGCTGGAGGAAGAGCGACCGGAAATAGGAGACGGCGTTCACCATCCAGTAGAGTTCCCTCCGTCGGTCGAATCCCGCCGGTAACGAGCGAACCGACTCGTAGCCGATACGAAAGGCCTCGGCCAGCGCGTCGTTCGTCCCGCTCGGTCCCGTAAAAATCGGAAGCGCCGTCCGCCAGTAGTCGTACTCCCCCGGGGCGACGATAGCGTGTTCGAAGTCGATGACGCACGTCACCTCGTCACCGTCGGTCCCCACGTGTTCCGGAAGGAAGTTGCCGTGACAGAGGACCGGGTCGCCCGCCCCGTCGAACAGACCCGGATTCTTCCGGACGAATTCGAGCGCGTCGGTTGCCACGTCGCCGTAGCCGAACGGTTCGACGAACTCGCGCCGGGACGCGAGAAATTCACAGACGGTCCCGTGCCACGTCTCGTCGGCGTCGAGTGCGAGGTCACCGTCGTCGTTCCGAAGGAACCCCGTCGCCTCGAAGGCCGTTTCGTCGTGGAGCGTCGCCAGTCCGGCACCCATGGCTCGGGCGCGTTCCTCGTCCACGCTCGTCTCCTCCGGCACTTCGTCGTGCCATTCGGCGATGAAATAGTCACTACCAACTCCCAGAATCTCGGGGACCGGAACCGACGTATTCCTTGCGACGTGACGGATGACCTCGGCTTCGACGGCTGGATTACCGTCCGAACTCCGTGCCCGTTTGTAGACCGCTCGCTTTCCATCCACCCGAACCTCGTGCGTGACGTGCGGCGGTACGTCGTGTAGCTTCCGGACGACTTCGTACTGTTTTGCGTGCGATACAAGTTTCTCACGTACATCGCGTACGTCTCGTTCGTCTTCTTGCATGGTGTTCGTCGCGTGACGTGCGACGACCGGTCGGGGCGAGCAGTCCGATTCGCGCGGGGGCGCTGTCGCTCCGACCGAAAAATGGACAGCCAACTCTTCAGCAACCAACTATTTGAAGTCACCGACAGAGAACAGGTTGCAAGCAATGGAAGTCGAACAGACCGTCCAGTTCCCAGAATCCAGTCAAACTCAGAACCAGCATCCGCGCGAACACAGTGAGCGCGGTTCACGACGGCGAAACGAAGTGAGCCGTCGGCCTTTTTAGCGTAGATTTTTGCGAGCGGTTCGACGAGATGCGCGAAGCGCATCGAGGAGGACCGAATAAATTGGTACTACTCGAAGGCGGCGATGCCGGTGAGATCCTGCCCCAGAACCAGCGTGTGAATGTCGTGGGTGCCCTCGTAGGTGTACACCGTTTCCATGTTCGCCATGTGGCGCATCGGCGGGTAGTCCGTGGTGATGCCGTTGCCGCCGAGCATCTCGCGGGCGACGCGGGCCTGGTCGCGGGCCATCCGGACGTTGTTTCGCTTCGCCATCGAGACGTGTTGTGGACGGAGGTCGCCGCGCTCTTTCAACTCGGCGAGGCGGTGAACCAGCAGTTGGCTCGTCGTGATTTGGGTCGCCATCTCGGCCAACTTGTCCTGCTGGAGTTGGAACCGGGCGATGGGGCCGCCGAACTGGTCGCGTTCGGTGGCGTAGTCGCGGGCCGTCTCGAAGCAGTCGCGGGCCGCGCCGATTGCCCCCCACGCGATGCCGTAGCGGGCCTGCGTGAGACAGGAGAGCGGTCCCTTCATCCCGGTGACGCCGGGCAGGACGGAATCTTCGGGAATCGTGACGTTCTGGAGGCTGATTTCGCCCGTGATGGACGCACGGAGCGAGAGTTTGTCGTCGATCTTGTTCGTCGTTACGCCGTCACGGTCGGTCTCCACGAGGAAGCCGCGAACCGGCGAGTCCTCGGCCGAGCGGTCACGCGCCCAGACGACCGCAACGTCCGAAATCGGGGAGTTGGTGATCCACGTCTTCGAACCGTTGAGGACGTACTCGTCGCCCTCCTTTTCCGCGTAGGTTTCCATCGCCGACGGGTTCGACCCGTGTTCGGGTTCCGTCAGGCCGAAACAACCGACCGCTTTCCCCTCGCCGAGGTCGGGGAGCCAACGGTCCTTCTGGGCCTCGGACCCGTAGGCGTGGATGGGGTACATCACGAGCGCGCCCTGTACGCTCGCCATCGAGCGCAGGCCGGAGTCACAGGCTTCGAGTTCCTGCATCAGTAGGCCGTAGGCCGTCTCGCTCAGGTTCGGCAGGCCGTAGCCATCGAGGTTCGGCGCGTAGAAGCCCAGTTCACCCATCTCGGGGATGATCTCCTCCGGAAACGTTCCCGCCTCGAAGTGATCGCCGATGTCCGGTTTGACGTGCTCCTCCACGAACTCGCGGGCGGTGTCCCGAACCATCCGCTCTTCCTGTCCGAGGTCGGCCTCCAATTCCACGTAATCGAGCATGCAAAACTCTCCGGAGGGGAGGCTAAAAAGCTCTCCTACTCCGGGGGCAAGCGGATACTCGAAGTGGGGAACAGGCGAACATTGATTAGTTTAGCTGACGAATTGTTACACGTACAAATGGCGGCCCACAACCAGCGTGCCACGAGCGATGATGACGAACTCGCAACCGTCATCGGACTCTATGCCCTCGAAGAGTTGACCCTCGGACAGGCGGCGGACCGTCTCGATATCTCTCGAATGGAGATGCGAACCATTCTCAGCGACTCCGGTGTCTCTCTGCGGTTAGGACCGAAATCGAAAGACGAAATTCTGAGCGATATCGACGCGCTTTCTGACGAATAGATGAGTGGACACTCCCAATTTGTAGTTCTCGACGCTACTGTGCTCTCTAATTTCGCGCACACGGATTCGATAGACTTTCTCGTGGATGTATTCGACCAATTATATACTGCTCGTCAAGTAGTGGCTGAGCTAGAACAGGGTGTCGAAGATGGGTACGGATTTTTAGAGCGGGCACTTTCCGAATTGCCGCCTAAAACGGTTTCAAGTGCAGAGATTGGCTGTGAAATTTCTGCACCACGACTAAATAGTTCTTTCGTAGACATGATGTCTCCACGGCTGAACAGGGAACTGGATACTGGAGAAGCACATGCCCTCGCAGTTGCTCTTGATGAGAGTACGTGGAAAAGACATGCTCATATCGGTGGTCATGACGAATATTCGATCATCTTCGCAAGCGACGACGGAGATGCCCGGACGCTAGCACGAGACCTCGATGTCCAAGTCACTGGCTCGATTGGAATTTTAGTCCACGGAATTCGGAAAGACATGCTCTCGGTAAAAACCGCTGACGAGTGGCTTCGTGCATGGGTGGAAGACATCGGATACTATTCACCGGTCGATAGCGTCGAAGAAGTACTCTAACGACCTCTTCTACATCACCCGCAAAATGGCATTATTCCGGCGTCGGCACCGCGTCATCCCGCGCGACGGCGATGTCGAGGTAGGCGTCGGCTTGGTCGGCGTGAATCCCCTTGTCGATGAGACTGCGTTCCTCGTCGTACTGGACGAGTCCGGCCATCGCCAGTTTCGGCAGTTGGGTGTGCTGGAGGGACATGAGGACGTTGCGGCGGTGTTCGTCGGAGACGAGGTCGATGGATTTGTCCATCTCCCATGCGGCGACGGTGTCGACGATCGTGTCGAGGGTGACCGGCGTGTCCTCCGACCGCAGATTGTGAAGGATGTAGCGACTTCGACGGGACGCGAGGGCGTCGAAGAGGGCGTCCTGTGAAAGCGGTGGGACGTCCGTACTCGGCCCCGCTGGCGAGGCGGTGGCGCGTGAAGAACCACCGTCATCGTTTGTCGTCTGGTCTGCCATAAGGACTAGCACTCGTCGGACGAGGGTTACTCTGGTGGTTCAGTATTCAGGCTATTTATCTCCCTATCGATAATGAAGCTCAGTCGGCGGCGGGTTCCTGCACGTCACGAACGTACTCCGTGAAGTTCTCGAAGACGAGTTTCGTCTCGCAGGCTGCCGTGAAGTTTTCCTCGTTGATGCCGTCCAACACTTTCTGAAGGCGTTCCTCCGCGAGGTCCTTGCCCTGCGTGACCTCCTCGGCGGTGTCGGTGTCGTACTCGGGATGGAACTGGAGTCCGAACACGTCCCCCTTTCGGAAGCCGTGGTTCGAGTATTCGTTTTCCGCGATGGGCGTCGCACCCGGCGGGAGCTCCGCGACTTCGTCCGAGTGGGTCGTGAACGCGGTAAATTCGCGGTCGATACCCTCGAACAGCACGGATTCGCCGGTGTGCTCGACGACTCGATAGCCGATTTCGTACTCGCCCATGTCACGAACGTCGCCGCCGAGAACGTCGGCCAGCAGTTGATGGCCGTAGCAGATGCCGAGCATCGGCATTCCGGTCTCGATGGCGTCGTCCACCCACGATTTGAGGGGTGGAATCCAATCTTCGTCCCAGTACACCGACGCGCGCGACCCGGAGATGACGGCCGCGTCGAAGTCGAAACTGTCGGGAAGGTGGCGTTCGGTCGCGTCGAACTCGACGAGGTCCGCGTCGAGTTCGCGACGGAAGTTTCGTCGCGTGTTCGTATCGCCGTGTGCGGCGTTCAAAAATGCGATTCGGAGCCGACTCATTCGCCTACAGATAGCAACTCGATCCCTCAAATGCGTTTCGTTAGCGGGGATTTCGCCGCTGTCTACCCGCCCTCGGAGTTCCACGTTCCAAACCGTCGGCGTAGCTCACCCCGGTCGAGTTCGCCGCTCGAATGCCGAGGAAGCGACGGGACCGATTCGATGGACCGTGGCACTTCGTGCGCCGCGAGTCGTTCCTCCGCGAACTCCCTGAGTTCGCCCGGCGAAACGTCCCCGACGACGAGCGCCTTCGATGCCATCCCTCCGGTCTCCGCGACGGTTTCGACGATGCCCGCAGCGCGCACGTCCGGATGTGATTCGAGCACCGTCTCGACTGCCCAGGGGTGGATCGGTTCCGCTCCGCTTTCGATGGCTTCGTCGTCGGCGACGAGGACGTAGCCGTTCGACTCGTTCGAATCCTCCGAGTCCTTCGGTCCACGTCGGAACACGTCGCCCGTCGGCACCCACTCGCCGAACGCCTCGCCGTCGAGGGACCCGCTGGCCGTCGCCGGACCGCTGACGAACAGTTCACCGATCTCCTCGTCCGTTTTCGTCCCGTCTCCGATTCGAACCGCATAGCTCGGGAACGGATAGAGCGTTCCCTCCGACCCCGGCGACTCGCGGAGGACGTTCGGTCCCGTCTCCGGACGGCCGTAGACGCGGAGCAGTGGAACCGGGAACGCTTCGCGCACGTCCGGCGGCACGTGGCCGCGGGCTCGCGCCCAGTCGAGCGACGAGCGGTTCGTCAGCGACCCCCCTTCGTCGACCAGTTCGCGGAACTCGGTCGACCGCCCTCCATGCAGGTCACGCCGTGGTTCTCGATCGCGAACAACGCGTCCGCCGGGTCGAACGACACGCCGGAGCACGACTCGGCCGCCGACCGTGAGGAGCGGAAGCGCGAAGCCGAGCAAACAATCCGGGAGTGACAGCGGACGTACGGTGAGCGTACAGTCGTTTCTGCCGAGACCCCAGCCAGCGGTGGCCGCGCGACAGTTCCATTCCACTGCCCGGTTCGACAGACTGACGACTCGCGTTCCGTCCTCGGTGTGAACCAGTAGGGTGGTGTCTCGACCGTCCCCTTCGTTCTCATCCCACTCGACCGATTGTGCGTCGTTCGGCGTCACGCGGTCGAACTCCTCGAACGAACGGGCGTCGAACTGCCGAACGAGATCGCGCTGTGCCGACTCGAACAGCACGAGGTCGGGATCGATTTGCGCCATCGGTTCCGAGACGGTAGCCGGTGTCAAGTGATGTGAAACTGGTGCGAACACGCCGCCGACGCGGCGGACGGCGAACAGGTAAACCAGGACTTCGACGCGATTTCTGGAGACGAGGGCTACCCTATCCCCGTGTCCGACTTCGAGCGCAGTGAGTCGGCCCGCTGCCGTCTCGACGCGCGCTGCCAGTTCGGTATAGGAAACCCGCTCGTCCCCGTCCACGATTGCCGTCCGATCTCCCCAGCGATCGGCGTGTCGCTTCGATGCGAGCGACATACCTTCTCTGCGACGCGAGACGGGTTAGCAGTTCGGGGGCGAATCGACGTTTCTCGAACCTATCATGTATATGTCAGAACCATATAAAATAGGTTAATAAGCAAGTCCTACAATGTCATTCACGGACAAAATGACACAGGATAGTGAAACCGATACGGAGGACGTCCTCGTCGAGTGTGATGAGTGCGGAAAGCAGGTACTCTCGGTTTATATCGAAGACGGGACGTGCGACGAGTGTCGGATCGAATAGTTTGGGATCGGTAACAACGGAATCGGTTCGACGCGTAACGGTTAGTCGAACGTCTCGTCAACGTGTCGGGCGAGGAAGTCGAGCAGTGCGTCGTTGACCGCCTTCGAGTGCTCGACGTGAACGAGATGTGGCGCGTCCTCGAACGTCACCAACTCGCCGCGTGGCAGTCCATCGGCCAGTTCCTTTCCGGCCTCCACGGGGATCACTCGGTCGTCGGTGCCGTGACAAACGATTGCCGGCGTCGTTATTTCGTACAGTTCGTCGCTCACGTCGAACGCCTCTAGCGCCGCGAATTGGGCACGCTGGGCGGGGAGGGAGGCGTCGTCCGCGAGCCGCCACTCCACCACGTCCTCCAGTCCGGCCGCGAACGCTTCCTCGCTCACGGCCGGTCGGAGCGACTCGTGAAGCGCGTCGGGTGTCTTTTCGGCCAGCAGGCGGTCCCGAACGTCCGGCGCGAGGGAGGACCCGTCCGCCGCCGTGCCGATGAGCGTCAGCGTCTTCGCGCGCGAGAACTGCTTCGCGTAGTGGAGCGCGACCATCCCACCCAGTCCGGCACCGACGAGGTGAGCTTTTCTGACCCCGTGGTCGGCCAGCACCGCATCCAAGTCGCCCGCCATCTCCGCGACCGAGTAGGGTCCGTCCGGCGCGTCGGACTTCCCCGTCCCGCGGTGGTCCCACACCAGCGACTCGAACGGCCCGGTGACGGCGGCGTGTTGCCATCCCCACTGCCACGCGCCGTAGGCCGCATCACCCACGAACGCCACCGTATCGTGTTTCGACGACCCGTCCGTCTCGTAGTAGATCGAAGTTCCATCGTGTTCCGCGAAAGGCATCTCTGTCGAGTGTAGGTGGTTCGTGCGTTTCAAATCGTCCGTTTCGAACGCGACTAGAGATGGGTGTTGGTTATCTCTAACATCTACTTTTCTTTCTTATTTTCTACGGACATGTGAAGGATGTCTGGTGGTATCGTGTCCGACTTCGACAGCAACCAAGTTGCTAGGAAGCAGACCTCGGAAGCCTCCGTCCGGTCGCGCGAGCGCTGCGAGCGTGACGTCGTCAGAGCAACGCTCCGACTGAACTCGCTACGAATCGGTGCGGTTGGGTAGGCTGGCATTTCAGTAACCGAGCCGCATCATACCGCAACCGCAACGCACCACGAACCTCCCCAGCCGATTCCTCGCTGACGCTCGTCATCCCTCGCGCGCGTTTCTCGCACGCGCCACTCGGCCGGACGAACTAGCCGAGACGGACCAAATCGGAGCAAAAATCCCCTCTCCATCCTCGTCGTTGTCGAAAAAAACGAGACACTTTATCGCTCCCACAAAAATCTCCACCTCTCATGCAGGCGATCAAGGATAGCGTTCACGACTACGTGGAACTCCCGGCGGTCGCGGCGGCGTTGCTGGACACGGCACCCGTCCAGCGCTTGCGACACATCAAGCAGTTGAGTACGGTTCGGCTGGTGTATCCGTCGGCGAACCACACGCGATTCGAACACAGCATCGGCGTCACCCACCTAGCGGGACAGGCTGTGGACCGCCTCGGAATCGACGACCGCCGAGCGACGGCGGTGCAAGCCGCGGCCTTGCTTCACGACGTGGGGCACGGCCCCTACGGCCACCAGACCGAGGGCATCATCGAACGGCGACTGGGCAGACATCACGACGAAGTCGTGGACCTGCTCGATCACGGGGAACTGGCCGCGGTGCTCGAACGCTACGACCTGAATCCGAAGGAAATCGCCGCACTCGTCGCTGGCGAGGGCGAACTCGGCCAACTCGTGGCGGGCGAACTCGACGTTGATCGAATGGATTACCTCGTGCGCGACGCCCACCACACCGGCGTCCCCTACGGCACCGTGGATTACGGTCGCCTACTCAGTGCACTCCGGTTCGCGGACGGCAACCTCGTGCTGGCGGACGGAAACGTCCAGACCGCGGAAAGCCTCCTCGTCGCCCGCGCGTTGATGAACGCCACCGTCTACCGCCACCACGTCTCCCGAATCGCTGGTGCGATGCTGGAACGGACGAGCGAGCGACTGCTGGATTCGACGGAGATATCGTCCGAGAAATTCCAGCGATTCACCGACGCCGAACTGCTCGCGGCGCTCCGAAACTGCGAGGAGACGGCGGCGATTGCGAACCGAATCGCCGAACGAAACCTGTTCAAACGCGCGGTGTGGGCCGAATGGGGGGCGGTCCCGGACGACGTCGTGACGACGAGCCACGAGTCGGTCCGGGAGTTCGAGCGCGACATCGCCGCGAAGGCAGGGGTCGAACCCGAACACGTCCTGCTCGACACGCCCGGGGAACCGAGCATGCCCGAATCGTCGAGTCGAGTGGTCGTCAACGGCGAAATCAGGCGGCTGGCCGACCAATCCCCGCTGGTGCAGGGATTGCAGGAGTCACAGCGAACGCAGTGGCGGTTGGGCGTGTACGCGCCGGAAGCGACGACGGACGACGTTGAACGCGCGGCGAAATCGGTTCTCGGACTGGCACGCTGACGTAGTTGGCGTTTCCAATTACGAGCGAGCGGTTGCTGGATCCGAATTGGCTGCGTTTGCGGTCCGTCTTCGAACGACTTGATGGCGTGAAACGCCGTTATCCGCGGATATACGTCGTCTCCATTCGAATGATGGAAAACGAGGTGCTACGCGGCTGCTTCTGAATAAATTCTATGACGCTATATAGAATCTCCTGACGGAGATACCAGCCCGGACGAAACGGGTTCGGGTTCGAGGGAGGTGCGAGAACGCTATGACTACCGAATGCGTAGCGACCGTATGGACGACGGCATTCCGGACGCGGAGGAGATCATCGAACGCGGACGACGGTATCGGGACGAACTCGATGAGTACGGGGAACCCGAGCAAAAAGAGACGGTCGCGGAACTGTTCACGCTGCTCGGGCGTGCCTATGCCCTCCCTGTCCTCCACCTCTTCTCCCTGAACGAGGGACCGCTTCGATTCTCCGACCTCGAAGACCGACTCGACGTGTCGCCGACGACGCTCTCCAAACGGCTCTCGGAACTCACCGATGCGGGGCTTTTGACCCGTCACTCCTACGACGAGATACCGCCGCGAGTCGAGTACGAACCGACCGACGCCGCCAACGGTCTCGCGCCGGTTTTCATCCACCTCTACGAGTGGGCGTCGGTCTACGACCTCGACGGCGATGGCGATTGAGTCGCCGAAGGTTCCATTACTACAAATTCTGTAGTCGATACACTACTACTGACTCGATAGTATATGACTACAGAAGCGAAAGCAAAGGGCGTGATGAAACACATCCTTACACTCCAACCAGAGCGGACGGAGGGTCCGAGATGACCGACGCGATTCGCGCCGAGGACGTTCACGTCGTCTACCCCGACGGTACCGAGGCCGTCAACGGCGTGGACATGCGCGTTCCGGAGGGCGAGTTCTTCGGCTTCCTCGGTCCGAACGGGGCCGGGAAGACGACGACGATTCGAACGCTCGTCACGCTGTTGCGACCGACCGACGGCGCGGTGACGGTGAACGGCTACGACGTGGCCGAGGACCCGAAGAGCGTCCGCCGGTCGGTCGGCTACATGGCACAGGAGACGAGCATCGACGAGGAGTTGACCGCCCGCGAGAACGTCGAGTACATGGCGGCCGCGTACGGCATCCCAAAGCCCGATCGCGGCGAGCGCGCGGACGAACTGCTCGACCTCGCCGACCTGCTGGACGTCGCGGACAAGTCGGCGAAAACCTTCTCCGGTGGGATGAAAAAGCGACTCGACGCTGTCACCGCGCTGGTCCACCGCCCGCCGGTCGTCTTCCTCGACGAACCGACGACCGGACTCGACCCGAAGGCGCGCAACCGCCTCTGGGACTACTTCCGCGAGATAAACCGCGAGGGAACCACGGTGTTCCTCACGACGCAGTACTTGGAGGAAGCGGACCAACTGTGCGACCGAATTTCGCTCATCAAGGACGGCGAAATCGACCTGACCGGCTCCCCGGACGAACTCAAACGCGAGGTCGGCGGCGATATCCTCGAACTCGAACTCGCGCCGTCCGACGCGGACGTGGCGACCCGCATCGCCGAATCGGGTGACGTGTTCGACGACGCCGTCGTCACCGAGACGACGAACGGCATCTCGGTCGGGTCCACGAGGATTCGAACGAACACCCCCGACTACTTCGTCGCGCTTCGTGAGGCGGGCGTGGAAATCGACGGTTTCGACGTTCGCTCGCCGACGCTCGACGACGTGTTCCTCGCGGTGACGGGCGAAGGTGTCGAAGCGGAGGAGGCGGTCGAATCGAACACGGAGGTGATGTTATGAGCACCGATACGGACAACCACCACAAGCTCGCGCCCGGGAACGGCTTCCTCGGCGACACGTGGGTGAACATGCGGCGGTGGCTGCTCAAATCGGTTCGAAACCCGTTCATCGTCACGTCCTCCATCGTCCAGCCGCTCATCTTCCTCGTCCTGTTCTCGCAGGTGTTCGGACAGGTCACGGGTGGCGCTATCGGCGGACCCGGTCAGGACATCAAGTACATCAGTTTCCTCCTGCCCGCCATCGTCATTCAGGTGTCGCTCGTCGCCGCCGCGAGTTCCGGTATCGGGCTGGTCAACGACATCGAGACGGGAATGTTCGCGAAGGCGCTCGTCTCGCCGATGAATCGCGGAGCGGTGTTCCTCGGGAAGACGCTCGCCGAAGTCGCCCGTATCTGCGTGCAGATCATCATCGTCGTCGTGGTCGGCGTCGCCCTCGGAGCGAACATCGCCACGGGATTCCTCGGCGTGCTCGCGCTGATGTTCATCGGCATCCTGTTCTCGATTTGGTTCACGGCGCTCTCGAACGTCGTCGGGATTCAGACCGAGGACACTGAATCGACTATCATCGCCGTGAACTTCCTACAACTCCCGTTGCTGTTCGTCTCCAGCGCGTTCCTGCCGGTCGACCGGCTACCGCAGTGGATTCAGTACATCAGCGCCGTCAATCCCATCACTTACGGCGTCGATGCGGCGCGCGCGCTCGTCATCACCGGCTGGGAGTGGGACACCATCCTCCCGTCGATTGCCGTCCTCATCGTCCTCGACCTCATCCTCGCCGGACTCGCGTTGGTCGTGATTCGACGCGCCACCAGCGCCAGTGCGCGGTGAAGAACGGCGGCAACGGCGAGGACGACTCGCCGCGGATCAGAACAAGTCGTCGAGGATTTTCGACTCCGCTGCCGCGAGGTGTTCGCTGAACGTGGAGGGGTTGATGTCGAGCGCTTCGGCGATTTCCGTCGCGTTCGCCTGTCGCGGGCGCTCGAAATACCCCATTTCGTACGATTTTCGGAGAATCTGCCGTTGGCGAGCCGTTAGCTTGCCCCGGTCCACGAAGACGAGATCACGAGTCCGTTCCCCCGCTGGAGAACGAATGAACCGTTTGATGTCCACGTCGGGAAAGCGCTCACGGAGATCAGCGATAACGTCCTGTAGTTGGTCGTAGCCATCGGCGTAGAAAACCAGTATCAGCGTCCCCTCCCGAATATCGTAGCGGGTGATCGGACAGCCATGTTGCCCCAAGCACTCACACGGGCAGCTTACACCGTCCTCGTGGACGAACCGATACCGTCGCGTCGTCCCGTGCGAGAATATCGGCGTGATATCCCCCTCCGGGTCGTACTCCGCGTCCATCGAAAATTCGGTTACGAGTTCCGTGTCGTCAGAGGGGCGAGCGCTCACGGCGACCGAGTGGATAGTGGTTTCCGCCAACGCCGAGTGTTTGGCGAGCGGACACCCTTCGGGCGTCCGAAACTCCACGGTTGCTCGGATTCCAGGTAACATGGCTGTTTGCGGGATGGTTTGCGTTGGCGCTTTTTCGACCTACCGCTCCACTATCTAATCGCTCTCCTATCTACTCGACGTCGCTCTCCCGCTCGACTCTCACTCGGCGGCCGCTCAACTCGTCCGGCGTGAGTTGGTAGAGCTGAATATCGAGATTCTGCTTCGATTCGCCCCAAATCTCGAACAGCGGACGTTTCGCCTCGCCGTACTGTTCGATATGCTCGACGGTCAACTCGTCCCGCGAAATCTCCCGGAGGGTTCCGGTTGCGACGACGCTTCGATACAGATTCCCGTTCTCGTCGTACACGACGAGACGGGCTTGTGGCGCGGACGCCAGAAAGCGCCGCTTCTCGCTCTGTGGTGTCGAAACCAATCGTAAGTAGAACCGCCGGTTCTCGACGTCGTAGCCGTATGAAATCGGAATGGCGTACGGATCGTTCTCGCGCGCGAGTGAGAGCACGCCGGTTTCGTGATCGCCAAGGATTGTATCCGTCTCCTCTGTAGATAGCTCGACCTGCTGATCCAAAGCCATATCTTATATTGCCGAATGGAGAGAGTCCCATTAATAGTTGCCTGTGATGCTGTCCGTTTCGGACGAAATCACGTCCCTACAAGAAAGAACAGATGCGGCGGTATCACGAGGAGTCCGCAATCGACGCTTCCGTGAACGCGTCCGCCGTGACGGCACTCCCACAGATGACGCATCCCTTTCCGATAAGGGCGGCCCTCATCGAATCGTTCACGGTCAACGTTTCCCCGCACTCCGGACAGGCGAAGATGTACTCGTCTATCCCTTCGCTACTCATCGTATTCGCTACTACGCTTCCCCGTAATAAATACCATCCTCTCTTTCCGAACGCGAGAGAATCGGGGGTCTCCGCGTACAACGCGGCCAAAGCGGTGTCTCTCCTGATTCGATGAGAATCACGTGTCTGCCCGCTACTGTGAGCGAATCGAGGTCTTCCCACCAAACGATAACTCTTCTCACCGAACGGTAATTAGCGCTACACTTGGTACATCGACGGTCGTTTCTCGAACTGGAGTAAGACAAATGGTAGAAAACGTCAACACAAGTCTCCTCGGAAGGGAGGTCTCGTTCGACTTCTCGGGTCCGTGGTCGAGTTACGTGATCGTTCTCACGCGCCTCCTCGTCGGCTGGTGGTTCACCGCCGCGGGTCTCGAAAAGTTCGCAAATCTCTGGTACGCCCCCGCGGAATCGTTCGACGCGAGCGGATGGCTCATCCACGGTACGACCGCTGCACCGGACTGGCTTCACGGCTTCCTCGTGTGGGCCGGAAACACGGGATGGCTCCTCGCCTTCGCGAACGTCATGATCCCGCTCGGTGAACTGCTGATCGGTCTCGGTGTGCTTTTCGGCGTTCTCACCCGCCTCGCGTCGTTTTTCGGCGCGTTCCTGTTGTTCTTCTTCTATCTCGGCGGTGCCGACTTCGCCAACGGCTACGTGACCGGCGAGTTGCTGGGAATTCTCCTCTTCGTGCAGCTTATCGTGTTCGGCGCCGGTCGAATTTGGGGACTCGACGCCATCATCGAGGGAACTGACTTCGTGAACGACCACACGTGGATGCGGTACCTGCTCGGCTAAGGAGGCGACAAGACATGACAACAACACACTCGGAACTCGGTATCGTTGATAAGATTGCAATGGTCCTCGGCGGCGGGCTCATCCTGCTCGGAACGGTCGTGTTAGGGTTCATCGATACCTTCCTCGGGGACCCTTCCGCGATTGCGACGACGAACGACGCGGGACAGGTCGTCACGACCCCCGCGTTCCCAGTTGAGGTTCGCGGAACGATCATCGCCCTCGGACTCGTCGTGTTCATGCTGTACGCGGTTTACAAACTATTCACGGTGATCACTTCGCCGGAGGCGAGGCACACGCCCGAACGGAGCGCCTCAACCGGACATCACTGATCCCGGTTCGGGAGTTTCAACGACCGCTTCGAAGGATAATCGTGCTTTTCGTCCGGAGTCGCTTACCATCAGCGTCCCGCTACCGACCACGTCACGTCGAAGCGCCGCGAACGTGCGAGTGGACGCGAAATCGCGCGTCCGTCGCCCATCGCTGACGGGACGATTCGAACCAGTATATAAAGTACCCCGAGTACTGTGGCTGTTAATTGTTCCTCCAAGCACGTGATCGAATAGTATGAGTCAATCACAGAACGTCGTCGGTGCGGTTGAAACGTTCGAGCAGTCGCCGAAGCGACGGACGGTAGTCGAAAACGAGGACGCCGTTCGAGATCTCCTCACCGTACTCAACACGTCGGACTGTCAGGACATTCTCGATGCGACCAGCAACGAAGCGCTTTCGGCAAGCGAGATTTCGAACCGATGTGGATTGCCGCTCTCGACCACGTACCGCAAACTCAACCTGCTCGCGGACGACGGACTACTCGAAGAACGCGTGCGGATCAGCGGGGCCGGAAAACACGTGAGCGAGTACGTCCGAATCGTCGATAACGTGGTCATCTCGATGTCTCCCGAGGGGACGTTCGAACTACACATCTCACAGCACGAGGGACCCAAATCACACACCGGCTTTGGGTTCGGGATGGAGGACTGATCGTGATGAACCGAACCGAACGAACCGAGCATTTCGCGTCGCTGTTCGAGTCCATCACCGGAGAACCGACGATTACCGAACCACAGCAGACCGATATTCCTATTCGGTTGGACGAGTCCGGGGAGGAGGAAACGATATCCCAGTATCTCGCAACCGCGGGGGCACACGAGTTCGATGACGTCATCAACGAACCGGATACGTACTGAACTCCGATGGCCTGTGCCGACGATCCAGTCGCTCTCATGCGGTTCTACTGCGATACGTGATTTCTCCGGGACGATTCCGAACGCTCATCGCTCGGCCTTCGATGATTGAACCAGATTGCCTTTCATACTCCGGTTACAAACCTCGGCTATGAACCGACGGGGATATCTCCGTTCACTTTCGGCGACAGGAATCGCGGTCACGGCGGCCGGTTGTTTGGGGTCGTTCGGCGGTGACTCGCATCCGAACGTCACGATGAGCAAACCCGACGTGAATTACGACGTTTCGAAGCTTCCGTATCCCGCGTGGAATCAGCAAATCCCCGATTTGACGATTCCGGCACCGCTCGAAGAAAAGAAAATATCGCTCCGTGATGTGAACAAACCGAGTCTCATCACGTTCATCTATACGCACTGTAAGACGATCTGTCCGGTGCTCGTCTCGACGCTCAGAAACGTCCAGACACACGCACAGCAGAACGGATACGCCTCGGACGTCGCCTTCCTGCCGATTTCGTTCGACCCGCAGCGTGACGATGCCCAACGGTTGAAGAAATATTCGAAACAGATGAACATCGATCAGTCCATCGACGACTGGCACTTCCTTCGCCCGCAGTCGAAGAAACGGGCGAAAACTATCGTCACGGACGATTTCGGCGTCCATTTCGAACGAACGAAGCAAAAATCCAAGGACAAATACATGTTCACCCACTCGGCGCTCGTCCTACTGGCCAACGAGAAGGGCTACGTCGAGCGCTCGTACCGTGGACAGAGTCCGCCGCAGAAACAGATCATCGACGATCTCGAAAAAGTTCGAGGATGAACCGACGTCGTCTCCTCACCGGAATCGCCGGACTCGGCATTACCGGCGGCAGTGCGTGGATCGCGCTGAACGGCCTTTCGGGTGACGACGGCGGATTGCCGAGGAAGGTCACGACGATGCGTGCACCGGGTTCCGAATCCGGGTCGGTGCGGGTTCCGGTTTCGGACACCGTCACCGTTATCGACCTCTTTGCGACGTGGTGTTCGCCGTGTGCAAAGCAGATGCGGGCGCTCACGAAAGCACACGACGAGTACGGTGACGACGTCCGGTTCGTCTCGATAACGAACGAGCGAATCGGCGGGACGCTGACGAAGGGTGACGTTCGCTCGTGGTGGAAAAAACACGACGGTCAGTGGACGCTCGGTCTCGACCCGGACAGCGAGATTATGTCCTCGTTGAACGCGGGCGGTCTCCCGTTCCTCGCGGTCGCGGATGCGGACGGCACCATCGTCTGGTCGGATCGCGGTGTGGCCAGCATCGATACGCTGCGCTCAAAAATCGAGGCGGCAAAGAAACAGAGTAAATAGGGTAGATGAGATGAGCTCCTCGACACTCCTTCCGACGATTGCTTTCGCGGCGAGCGCGGGAATCGCGACGTTTTTCGCCCCGTGCGCGTTTCCCTTGCTTCCCGGCTACATCGGCTACTACCTCCAACACCGCGACGAGGAGTCCGTTTCGTCGGTGCTCCTTCCGGCCATGGGTGCCGCGCTCGGGGCGCTCGTCACGCTCGGCGTCGTCGGTATCGCCGTCTTCGCCGCCGGTGGTGAACTCGTCCGATACCTCCAGTGGTTCGAACCCCTCGCCGGGGTCGTCCTCCTCGTCGTGGGAGTGCTCGTGCTCGTCGGCAAGCAACCGACGATTCGCGTCCCGCTACCGGAACGACCCGCATCCACCACCGGATTCGTCCTCTTCGGCGGCGGGTACGCTCTCGCCGCCGCCGGTTGCGTGGCACCGGTCTTCCTCGGCGTCGTCACACAGACGTTGACGCTCCCGCTCACGGGCCGCGTCCTCTCGTTCGGAAGCTACGCTTTGGGCGTCGTCGTCCCGCTGAGCGGCGTGACGCTGCTGATGGCGGCGGGCGTCGATTGGTGGCGGGAACTGGGGAAGTACTCCTACACCCTCGAACGCGCCGCGGGCGGATTGATGATTCTGGCCGGTCTCGGCCAACTGTACCTCTCGTTCGTCGTGCTCAACGCGTTTTAAGCCGGAACGAGGTATCGATCCGTTCGCGTGTGTATCAGGGCCACACCGTTTGACGAGTTGTGGCCACGTCCCCGTCGAAGTGCGGTGCAGAAACATCCGAAGTCGTGCTCGAATTCCCCGTGACTCCGAGTAAACTTTTCCTCAATATAGCAAGAACGGTGAGCCATGGAAAATTCACCTTACGAGCCGGGCAGTCCGCGGGGGAGACGAGGGACGGCGTAGAGCGGTCCACGAAGGACGAAATCGTCGCGTTCACCGACGTATCGACGAAAAACACGTTCATCAACTACTACGAGACCGATCATCACTCACAGGACGTACTAGCACTCGACTACACCTATGACGTGTGAACGATCCGTGTCGTCCGACATAAATATCCGATCCTCGATCAACCAGTGATGATGCTATCACGAGTCTCGAACCTCGATTTCTCCGAACGGCTCCGGATCGGCGGGCTGTTCGGTGTCGTCGCGCTCATGCACCTCGTCGGATGGGGCGTCCTCTTCCTCGTCGCGCCCGACAACCCGACACTCCTCGGAACCGGTGTTCTCGCGTACAGCCTCGGACTTCGCCACGCGTTCGACGCCGACCACATCGTCGCTATCGACAACACCACGCGTGCCGCGCTACAGGACGGGCGCCGACACGTCGGCGTCGGTTTCTTCTTCTCGCTCGGCCATTCCACGGTCGTCGCCGCGATGGCGCTCGCGCTCGCCGTCGCAACCGACACCGCTCGGACGGCGCTTCCGTCGCTCGAAACCGTCGGTGGGTTCATCGGTACGCTCGTCTCCGGGAGTTTCCTCTATGCTACCGGGCTGCTCAATCTTCTCGTCCTCGTCGACCTCTTCCGGGTCTTCCTCCGGATGCGCGACGGCGACCACGACCCCGAGGGGCTCGAAGCAAAATTCCGGAAACGTGGCTTCGTCAACCGGTTCGCTGGCCGGTACTTCGATGCCGTGCGCCGAAGCTGGCACGTCTACCCGCTCGGCGTACTGTTCGGTCTCGGCTTCGACACTGCGTCCGAGGTTGCGCTGCTCGCGATTGCGGCCGGAGCGGCGTCCGACGGCCTGTCACCGACTGCCATCGCCGTCCTTCCGCTCCTCTTCGCGGCGGGGATGTCGCTCCTCGACACGGCTGACGGTGCGTTCATGCTCTACGCCTACGACTGGGCGTTCTCCACGCCACTCAGGAAAATCTACTACAATCTCACCGTCACCGGCGTTTCGGTTGCCGTCGCACTCTTCATCGGTACGGTCGAACTCCTCCAAGTCCTCGCAAGTGGTCTCGACCTCCGAGGCGGCCTCTGGACTGCTGCCCGGTCCATCGACACCGGAAACGTCGGCTACGCCATCGTCGCTCTCTTCGTCTTCGCGTGGCTCGCATCCTACCTCTTCTGGCGAATCGGCAACATCGAAGAACGGTGGAGTGCCGAGTCATCGTAGCCCTCGACTCGGCGCACTGACGACCATCCGTTCGACGGGTTCGTAATAATCGACTCGGTTCTACAGCACCGAATATCCGTGACCGGGGTCGATCGAATCGAGATACGAGTAGGGCGTTCCGTCCTCCGACGTTTTCCGCTTCACACCGAACGGGTAGCTCCCGTCCACTTCTATCTCGTCGTAGATTTCCGACGAACTCAGGTACGGAATTTCGATAGTCGTCTTCCCGAACGCATGCTTCAGTTCGACGTATCTGCTGTCTTCGTCCGGCGAAATCGTCCCAAAGCGCCCGTCCGTGGGTTTCTCCTTTTTCTCCGCGACCGTTCCGTCGCGGACGACCCGATGAAAACTCCCGATGGAATCGGTGATGGTGGTGGCGAGGATGACGAAGTCGTCTATCTGGACGGTGTTGAACTGGTCGACCGGAGTCGAATACCACTTCACCGAGCCATCCGCAGGCGCTAACTGTATCCCGTCGTACCCCTCGTGGCGTATCTTCAGATAGTAGCCGATATTCCCGTATTTTCGCCCCAACTTCCCCCGCAACTCCTCGTCGAGCACGAAACCTGGTCCGATAGAACGTCCGTGAAGGACGGAGCCGACCGATGGACCATCGCCGTCATCCGTCACACTCAGGAGTGGCGTCTGTCCACCACCGGACTTCCCCACCACTGACCGCTCGATGATCTTCCCTTTCGGCGGTGGGAGGGGATGGCTGCAACCGGAGACGAGTGAGAGACCCCCCAGCGCGAAGAGACGATTGAATGACCGCCGATTCATACGAAAGTAAAGACCGTTCTCGATGAAGAAAGTAGTGATAACTGCAATGGATTTCAACTGTGGGAGTTCGACGCTCGGGATCGAAATTATTCGCGCCGCGCACGATTTCATATAGCAATATGAGATTCACCATCCGTGACGTTGGCCGTTCTAACGACAATGAAATACACCACAAACTCCCTTCTAAACCTCTGTAATGGCTGTTCTTGGCAGTGTGGTGATTGTGTGACCATCCCCGAAGAACGTTGACTCCCGGTTCGCTAATTTCGACTGCCGGAATCGGGTCGGACGAGAACGACTTTTAAACGGGCTTTCAGAGCAGCACCGTGCTCTTGTCGTCGGGACACCAATCGATATTCAACGATGCAAGCAGCCATCTATCGCGGCCCGAGCGACATCCGAATCGAAGAAATCTCCGACCCCGCTATCGAGAAATCGACGGACGCAATCGTCCGCATCACCCACACCGCCATCTGTGGATCGGACCTCTGGTTCTACCGCGGACACCGCGACTACGAGGAGGGCGCTCCCGTCGGGCACGAACCGATGGGAATCGTCGAGGCGGTCGGCGACGACGTCCGTTCGGTCGAACCCGGCGACCGCGTGTTCGCGCCGTTCTCGATTAGCTGTGGGGAGTGTGAGTTCTGTCGGAAAGGACTCCACACGTCGTGTGCCAACGGCGATGGCTGGGGCGGTGACAACGGCGGCGCACAGGGCGAGAAAGTCCGTGCGACCCACGCCGACGGGACGCTCGTTCGCGTCCCCGACGAGTACGCCGACGACGAAGCCGTCCTCGAATCCCTCCTGCCGTTGACGGACGTGATGGGAACGGGACACCACGCCGCCGTCAGCGCGGGCGTCGAAGCGGGGGAGACCGCGGTCGTCGTCGGCGACGGCGCGGTCGGACTCTGCGGCGTCCTCGCCGCGAGACGCCTCGGGGCCGAGCGAATCATCGCGATGGGCCACCACGAGGACCGCCTCGAAATCGCCGAGGAGTTCGGCGCGACCGACGTCGTCTCCGCTCGCGGCGAGGAGGCGGTCGAGGAAGCGCGCGAACTCACCTACGGTGGTGCGAACCACGTCCTCGAATGCGTCGGCGCGGAATCTTCCATGGAGACCGCCGCCGAAGTCGCCCGCCCCGGCGGGACCATCGGTTACGTCGGCGTGCCGCAGGGCGTCGAGACGACCGGCTTTCTCGGAACGATGTTCGGGAAGAACGTCTCGCTCAAGGGTGGCGTCGCGCCGGTTCGGAACTACGCCGACGAACTCATGGCCGACGTGCTACAGGGAACCCCCGATCCATCACCGATCTTCACGAAGACCGTCGGTCTCGACGGCGTTCCCGAGGGCTATCGAGCGATGGACGAGCGCGACGCGGTGAAGGTCATGGTGCGACTCGACGAGTGACCGGTAACGACACGAACCGGGAGAAATGATTCGTCCCCAACGGATTGGGATTCGTCTCATCGACGATACCAACCGACGAAAACTGTCCGTCGAATCTCAGGCGTTTTCGACTTGCTGGAGCACGTCGGGCGCGCTCTCCAACGCTTCGTCGAGTTTGTCGGCGTCGGGGCCGCCGCCCTGGGCGAAGTCGGCGGGACCGCCGCCACCACCGCCGACGAGGGAGGCGAGTTCGCCGACGACTTCTCCGGCCTTCACCGAGACGCCGTCCGGAACCGCGACGACGAACTGCGCACCGTCAGCACCGCTGCCGATGACCGCGATTTTACCGTCCTCGACCATCGCGTTGGCGGTGGCGCGGAGTTCGTCCATGTCTGTGTCGATGCGCTGGATGACGGCGGTCGTGCCACCGACCTCTATTTCCTCGCCGCCGCCCGCACCGCTGGCGCGGGCCTCGGCGAGTTGCTCTTTCAGGTCCTCGATCTGTTTGCCGCGGGCCTTCCACTCCTCGAAGAAGCGCTCGGCGGTGTCGGGTACCTCGGACGGCGAAACCGAGAGCGTGTCGGCGGCCGTTCGGAGGTAGTCCTCGGTCTCCTGTGTCGCCTCGATGGCGGCGTCACCGGCGGCGAACGTGAGTCGTTCGACCCCGTCCTGCACGCGCTCCGTGTTCAGGAGTTTGATAGCGCCGACGTCGCCGGTTCGGCGGACGTGCGTCCCACCGCAGGCCTGCACGTCCTCGGCGACGTGGATGAGGCGGATGTTCGTTCCGCCGGGAATTCCACCCTGATAGAGGTCGAACCCGAACTCCTCCTCGGCCTCGTGGCGGTTGGGCCACTCCTGCTGGACCGTCGTGTTCTCCATGACGATCTCGTTGGCGAGCAGTTCGATGTGTTTGGCCGTCTCGCGGTCGATGCGCTCGTAGTGGCGCACGTCGATGCGCGAACTGTCGGTTCCCTTCTGGGCACCGGCCTGTCGGATGTGGTCGCCGAGTATCTGGCGGGCCGCGTGGACGACGATGTGGGTCGCCGTGTGATGACGCATCAACCTGCGACGGCGTTGGGCGTCGATCTTCCCGCGGACGATGGCTCCCTTATCGACGGCTTCGTCGGTTCGATGGAGGACGACGCCGTTCTCGATCTGCGTGTCCGACACCTGTACCGTCTTCTCGTCGGTCGAAAGCGTACCGTGGTCGCCCGGTTGTCCTCCGCCTTCGGGGTAGAACATCGTCTGGTCGAGGACGACGTCGTAGCCCTCCTCGCGGTCGAACACGTCGAGGACGACGGCTTCGAAGTCGGTTCGGTACTGGTCCTCGTAGTAGAGGCGTTCGGTCTTCGGCAGGTCGGTGAAGCGGTCGTCTTCGGACTCCTCCTCCTCGAAGGCTTCCCCGCTGTCGTGGCGTTCGGCGACGAGGCTGTAGAAGTCGTCCGGGACCGCCACCGACGCGCCGAACTCGTCGGCGATCTCCTCGACCATGTCCGGTTGCAGTCCGTGGGAATCGTACAACTCGACGAGCGTCTCGGTCGGAATCGGCTTGCCTTCCTCGGCGTGTCGCTTGGCGATGCGGCGAACGCGACGGCCGCCCTGTTCGAGCGTCTCGCGGTACTTTTCGACCTCCGTCCGGACGATGTCGCGGATGGTGTCGCGGTTCTGATAGCCCAGACGTTCGGCCTGCATGTCCACGAGTTCGTCCAGCGGTGCATCGACGCCCGCTGTGTCACAGAGACGCTTGGTTCGCCGGAGTACCATCCGGGCGAGGTAACCGGTCGCGACGTTGCTCGGGACGATGCCGTCACCGAACATGTAGGCGAGCGTCCGGCAGTGGTCGGCAATCGCGTAGATGGCTTCGAGCGGTTCCAGTAGCTCGACGAGTTCCGTCGTCGAGACGCCGATTTTGTCCGCGATGTTGTCGCGGGCGGCTTCCATGTCCTCGGCTTCGTCGATGTCCATGTGCCCCGCGAGCTTCGAGGCGCGGTGAACGAGTTCTTCCTCCTCGTCGGTGTGTTCGATTCCCGCGTTCTCCTTGAGGAAATCGATCATGTCGGGGTAGACGGCTTCGTACACCGTCGGCGTTCCCTGTGAAACCCACGTCCAGCGTTCGAGGCCGTACCCGGTGTCCACGATGTACGTGTCCATCGGGCTGTACCGGTTGCCGTCCTTCATCTCGTACTCGCCCTCCGGGTCTTGCTCCATCGACATGAAGACGAGCGTGGCGAGTTCGACGCCCCGGTAGATGACTTCGATAGCGGGTCCGGCGTTGCCGCCGCCGACCCACGGGTCCTCGATGTAGATGACTTCATCGAGGTTCGCACCCATCGACTCGAAGAACTCGTCACAGTACTCGACCGTCTGGTCCTTCCAGTACACCTCTCCCTCGTACGCGTACTGCTCGGGGTCGTCGATGTCCTCCCGGGCGTTGAACGCGTGATGGGCCATCATCTCGAAGGCCATCGTGTGTCGCCCCGTCTTCCCGACGTTGTCGATGTCCTGCATCCGGATGCAGGGTTGACTGATGGTCAGCGGGTTGGCCGGTGGTGGCGTCTCTCCGGAGGTGACCAGCGGCTGAAAGTCCGCGATAGAAGCGATAGTGAGTAGCATGTCGTCCCGCCAGCGGTTCGCCGCCACTGGGTACGGGTCGATCCGTTGGTGGTCGTTGTCCTCGAAGAACGACAGGAACGCTTCCCGCATTTCCGCCAGCGAGTACGTCTCGTCGAAACTCGGGTTGTCGATGAATCCGTACTCCTCACACGGTGGTTCTCCGCACGTCTTTCGGTCGTGGTCGCGCGTCCAGAAATGCGCTCCACATTCGGAGCATTCCTTTCGCACAAAGCCGTTTTCCTCGAAATAATCGAGGCGATACTCCTCCTCAAGTTGGCTCATTGTTGGTAGTTCTTCACCCACCGGGGCGTAAAACAGTTCCGCAACCGTGTGAGACCCCAGATACGACCGTCATCGTCCGTTCTGGGCCGAGCGATCCGAATCGAAAAGGGGCATCTGTCAGGCGTGATCGAACAGGTCGAACAATCCTCGGAGGGCGGCACTACCGGAATCGTCCCCGTCGAGGACGTACGAGTCGAACCGCCGAACCGAGTAGCGGTAGGCGGCCGGGGGTGCGACGAGACCGAGCACTGCCGCAACCGCTCCGGCGACGAGACGAACCCTTCCGGGTGAAATCTCCAGCGCGTAGCCGAGAACTCCGGTGAGGAAGTGAACCATCGAGGCGACGGAGGCGGCCGTGGATGGTGTGATCGCGATGACGGCACCGCCGTACCCGATCATCAGCACGGCCGAATACGTGACGAACGCCGTCTTGCTCGGGACGACCGCCCGGCGGCTTTTCGTGACGTTGACCTCGCCGAACCGGGGGAACGTCGATCCGATTCCGATCGCGACGGCGATTCCCGCCAGACCGAGCAGCACGCTCACCCCCATCAACAGGATCCAGCGCGTCGGTTCGAGCGGACTCAAAAACCCGGTGAGCGCCGTGGCGACGACGATAATCGGGAGTCCGACGATGCTCACCGCGATCATGTGGCCTTTGACGAACTGTTTGCCCTCGACGGTCGAGATGAGCGTCACGGGCAACATGGCTCCCTCGTCACCGAGCGGATTGAGCGTCGCGCCGCCGAGCGCCCACGCCCCGTAAAAGGAGACGAGGACGGGAAGGGACCCCGTGACGTGGCCCGCCTGCACGGCGTCCTGAATCGGACCGGTGAGGAAGAAGATCGGATAAATGACGTAGAGGAGTCGAAGCGGCGAGCGTTTCGTCCGCCGCCACACGTTTTCGACCACGGAGCGCGTCGGTCCCGACGCGATCCCGGCGAGGAAATCGGCGTTCGTCTCGTCGGCGTCGTACTGTTTGTTCTCGGGTTGGACTCGGTCGCCGTACCAGAGTCGCATCGCCAACTGAACGTCGATGACGGTCAGGATCGGAACGCCGACGACCACGAGGGCAATCGCGCCACCGACCCGAACCAGCGAGGGAGACGTTCCCGGAATGCCGAGCACGAGGAAGTCGCCGAGCCACGCCGTCGGCGCGTTCTGGAGTATCAGACCGAGCGACGTCATGATGTCACCGAACGCGTTCGTTACGATCGCTCCCATGTAGAGAACGAAGACGATGACCGTGATGATCGATTTGTACTGTGCGAGGACCTCCGAGCGCGCGAGTGCGAGTTTGAGCAGGAGACCGACGATGTGCCCGCTGAGCAGCGCCAGAAGTATCAATCCGAGCAGCGCGAGGACGATGGCGATGAGCGGAAGCGGCGTCCCGAGCGACGCGCTGAGTGCGCCGCTGATCGCCAGAACGGGAATCGCGCCGACGGTGACGAACCGCATGAGTTCCCCGCCGAGGAGACCGCCGACCACGTCGCGGGCGGGAACCGTCGTCAGCATGCCCGCCTCGTTGTTGATCCGTCCGGTTTTCCCGATGGAGCGCGAGGCAACCATCACCGAAAGACCGACCCACGCGACGGCGAACGCACCGCGTGCGCCCATCAGTATCGGTGCCGATGTCGTCCGGAGTTCACCACCCAACTTGTACGCGAGATACGCGCCGAGAACGGTCGCTCCGGCGGGTAGCAGGAGGAAAACCCCGAACGCGAGCATCTGCACGGGATTTTTGGCGATGGCGCGGATGCTCCGTCGATACTCCATTCG